>NZ_DKST01000027.1:86667-164244 GCF_002472835.1 Sphingobacterium sp. UBA7249
CTTCAGGTCCGCCGAGAAAATATTATGAAATTACGCAAGAAGGGCTTGATGTCCTTGCAAGATTGGATGTTACCTGGAATGAATTGGTGTTTGCTGTAAACACATCATTGGTGGGTAGAAACGATGATTCAACTAAACCAGTTAAAGACAATAGCGATGAATAAGACAATAATTATCAACATAAATAGCATCGTCTTTCATATTGAGGAAGATGCTTATGAAGTACTGCGGTCGTACATGATTGATATACAGAGGCATTTTGGTCAATCCGAAGACAGCCGTGAGATTTTGCAGGATATTGAGAACCGTATTTCTGAGATGTTTACAGAAAAGATCCAGGCGGGAAGTAAAGAAGTGCTCAATATGGAAGATGTAAATGCAGTTATTGATCAAATGGGGAGGGTTAGTGACTTTGAGTCGGAAGACCAGGATGACTATAGCTCCTTTCGCCATGAAACGAATACCAATGGTTTTAAGGTCGGTAAGAAATTAATGCGGGATCCCGACGATCGCGTTTTCAGTGGCGTCTGTAGTGGTCTTGGCCATTTCTTTGGGATTGAAGCCAAATGGGTCAGATTACTTTTTGCACTTTTTGTCATAATCGGTGGATCGGGGCTATTGGTTTATGTGATACTTTGGATTGTGATGCCGCCGGCTATCACTAGGGCAGATAAAATGGAAATGCGTGGTGAGGCGCCTAATATCCAAAATTTCAAGCGTTCTTTTGATGAAGAAATGAGTGGTGTGAAGGATACATTTTCGCGGGGCATGGACCGCACAGGTGATGGTGTAGCGAAATTGCTGCAAATCATTGTCAAAGTGATCGGAGTATTTTTTGTTATTGTCGTCGGGTTAATGCTTATAGGCTTGATTATTGGCCTGATTTTCTTTGCCTTGGCCATCGTGAATGTTATTCCGGATGTGATGGACGATTCCGGACCATTTTATCTGATGAATCCTAGTGAGGTCCCTTTTGCACTGATAGCTGGCTTTTTATCTGTATTTATTCCTTTTGCCGGTTTGTTTTACTTACTTCTTCGGGTGCTATTTGAGAAGAAGCCAATGAGTAATTATCTGACAACGACACTGTTTGTTGTGTGGTTACTGTCTGTCGGAGCACTTATTTATTACTCAACTTCGGTAGCGAAAGAATTTAGAGAATCGAGCACGATCGTGGAAGAAAAACCGCTACAAAAGCAGGCTGTATATTATCTGAAGGAAAATGATGTGCGGGTAATCCGTCTGAAAAATGGTGTTAAGAGCAGTATGGGATTAAAAAGCGAAAATCTTTCCTCGCATCTGAAACGCAATATCCGGATCCGCATAGAACGTATCGACTCTTTGCAGGCGCCTTATGTACGTTATGAATATTCTGCAAAAGGCAGCACCTATAAGATGGCCACAGATAGAGCTGCAAAAATTAACTATGCATTGACACAGGATTCGAGTTCACTGGTCTTTGATAATGCTTTTCAATTGACCGAAGGTGAGCGTTATCGGGATCAGGAAGTAAATATTACCTTGTTCTTGCCGGTGGGTACAAAATTGGTCATCAACGATAGGCTAGAGGATAAATTAAGGGATATTTCCTTTTATGAGTGCCGTGACCGTTATAACGAGGATGTAAAGGACGTCGAGTTTGTCGTGACTTCACTTGGATTAAAATGCGTACTCCTTCCGAAAATATCAAATGATGATGATGAAGAAGATGCCGATAGTAACGGGATCGTAGTCACTGATACTTCGATTGTCATTCGTCGGGATACGATCATCAATGTAAAAAAGGATGGGATCACCATTCAGAAAAAATAGCATGCAATACTAACCTTGTCTTCCGTCCATCTTGGGCGGAAGACAAATGATTTAAGCCAATACAATTATGAAACTATCATGTGGTTAAGCGGCCCTGTGAAACCATGGACATACCACATAGAAGCGTCATAGCCTTTAAAAAGATTATCCTAATGAAAAAGTGTTTTTACTTTCTACTCTTAAATTTTTTAATTGTTTCCTTTGTCCAAGCTCAAGTGAAGGTTTCGGGAAAGGTGCATACGACGAATAATATACCTTTACCCTTAGCAACCGCATACCTGATGAAAGCTAACTCTGCTATTGTCCTAAAAGCCGTTGTGACCAATGAAGCTGGAGAATACCAATTTTTGGATGTGGGCCCAGGAAGCTACCTTGTTGAAGCGAAGATGGTGGGGTATACCTCAAACCGAAGTGGGCCTTTTGATATTAATAAGTCCGACCATTCGCTTGCAGTAATTCATTTGGATGCTGATAACAGAAAATTGCAAGAAGTTACAGTTGAAGGTAGGCGCCCGATGGTTGAAAGTAAACCGGGTAAGCTGATTCTAAACGTAGAAAATTCGCCCCTAGCAGCGGGTAACAATGCTTTGGATATCGTACAGCGGGCACCGGGTGTTAGTCTGGATAACAATAATAATTTACAGTTGATGGGGCAATCAGGTGTAGCGGTTACGATTGATGGACGGCAAACCTATATGTCCGGTGAACAGCTGTTGAATTTCTTAAAAAGTACAGACGGCAATCAAATTAAATCCGTAGAAGTGATTACGAGCAGATCGGCAAAAGATGATGCAGAAGGAGCTGTCGGCACGATCAATATTGTCCTTAAAAAGAATCGAATGGAGGGATTTAACGGGAGCTTCAATCTCACGGCAGGACGAGGGGAAAAGTTTAGGGGAAACAGCTCTTTATCACTAAATTACAAAAAGAACAATACAACGTTATTCGGATCCTATGCCTATTCTGATGAAAAATTTGATCGAAAGCTTTATTTGGATCGTGTTATTCAGAATGACGGTAAAAAGAAATATTTCGAACAAAAGTCAACATTGAATGAAGAAGAACGCAATCATTCTTACCGTTTTGGTGTCGAACAAAAAACATCGTCAAGAAATACGTTGACTGTGCAATTCAACGGTTCCAATAATACCGAATATAATGATAATAACAGTAGAACCAATATTGGAAAAGCTGTATCTATTTATGACACGATATTAATCTCGTCATCTACTTTCAAAGAATTATTCAACCGTTATTCTGCTAATCTAAACAATGAGTTCAGGATAGACTCCAATGGGCGGAAGCTCACCGTTGATTTGGATTGGAGCAAATTCAAGAGTAGCAAAGGGGTAGACTATCGCAATCAATATTTTAATCCCGGTATGAAACCGATTGCACCACTAGAGTTGGAGCGCAGCGGTATGCCGATCGGGATTGATATTTACGTAGCAAAACTAGATTATGAGCATCCGTTATCTAAAAATTCAAAGCTTGAAATGGGGACAAAATATTCGAATGTCAAATCTGACAACGATTTGTTATTTGAGATATTCGAAAATAACCTGTGGACAAACGATGTTACACGGACCAATCATTTTGTATATAAAGAACAGATAGCGGCAGGTTATCTGGATTATAATAATACCGTTGGAAAATGGTCACTAAAGGCAGGGTTAAGAGGAGAATATACTTTTTCGGATGGTAATTCCTTGACGATGAGTAAACGTGTGAAGCGTAGTTATTTTGAACTCTTTCCCAATGCTAACCTGACGTATTCATTAAATGAGAACCATATTTTGTCGTTAGGCTATACACGAAAAGTAACCCGTCCAAATTATAGACAATTGAATCCATTTGACTACTATATTGACAAATTAACGTTTGAGCGCGGAAACCCTTATCTGAATCCCCAATTTTCCAATGAATTTACATTGAGTTATACGCTCTTGCAGCGTTATAATGTAACACTAGGTGTCAACAATGTCAGAGATGCGATTGTAGAAAGTATGGGGCAAGATTCGGTAAAGGGTACAACCTGGGTAATCCGAGAGAATTTGGGTAAGAACTTAACTTCTTATGTCAATCTCAATATTCCGGTTACGGTGTCTAAGGTTTGGAGCATGAATAACAATATGACAGGTATATACTTTGATTTTGATGGCATGATTGCTGGTCTTCCGGTTAAAAGGAAATCATTTCTTTTGCAAGCGATGTCCATGCATACGCTCAAATTGAGCAAGAGTCTTTCCACAAATGTCAATCTGCGCTATTTCTCTCCTTTTAAATATAATGTATATGACCTAGAAAGCAGATGGGATATGGAGCTAGGTGCTACCAAAACATTTAAGGATCAGCGCAGCTCATTGAAGTTGGCCGTAAGTGATGTGTTCAATACGGGAAATCAAAATCTCACCACCAATTTTGGTCCCTTTGATTCGAGCATCAGGCAGTATCAGGATCGCAGGGTGATAAGATTGACTTATTCGTACAAATTTGGAAATTTGAAAAATAATTATCGTAAGAAAGATACAAGTAACGAAGAGAAGGAACGGGCTCAATAAGAAAATTACGGTTGATATTAGACTAACGCCTGGGGAAATTTTCCCTAGGCGTTAGTCTGGGATGTTTTAATTGCTTTTTATGAGTTGTGTAGGGAGTATCCGTGTCTCAAAGTCAGTGATCGGATAGGTTGATTCGATCAGTTTGATTAATAATTCGGTGGCAATTTTTCCCATTTCGAAAGCAGGTTGTCTGATCACAGTGATATTGGCCGAGAATAATTCTACAACATTCGAATTTGTAAATCCAGCAATAGCAACATGCTTCAGATCTTCTATGTTTCTTTTTTTTACTACATGTAAATAACCTGTCGTCAGCTTGTCTCCGGAGATAAAGATCGCATCAAAGCCTACGAGAATAAGTTCTTCGATCGATTTTTCAATCTCATCTAAGTGTAGACCACCGTATTGACAATATTTAACCAAATTAGGATCAAAATCAATATGGTTGGCCATCAAAGCTTTTTTGTAACCTTCCAATCTATCCTTTGTGATGGAAAGTGATTTGGAATTGGTTAAGTGGGCTACACGCTTTTTTCCGAGCTTTATGAGATGTTGCGTAGCATCGTAAGCACCCTGTTGATTGTTTACAATGACTTTATGTGTATCAAATTGTTGTGGGATCCGATCAAAAAAGACGATGGGAAATCCCCGCTCTTTCAACTTATGGAGATACGAAATATCTTCCGTTTCCGAAGATAATGCAATCAGCAATCCGTCAATAGATCTGGAAGTGAGGTATTCAACATTTAAACGCTCTCTTTCCGAAGACTCATGCGTCTGCGAAATAATGATTTGAAAATTTTTATCATAGGCAATGGATTCCACTCCATTTATGACCTGAGAAAAGAAATTATTGGCGATTTCACTTACAATGATACCAATGGAATGACTTCGACGCTCTTTTAGGCTTCTCGCAATGGGGTTAGCTCGATAGTTTATTTTTTCCGCATATTCCAATACAATCTTTTTCGTCTCAGGGCTTATTTCATAACTATCTCTAAGAGCTCTAGAAATCGTTGAAGTCGATAAGTTGAGGGCTTTAGCAATGTCTTTGATCGTATAGTTTTCGAATTTCATAACTGGCAAAATAGAATATAATATTAGCTAAAAAAAACTACAAAACCTAATTTTCTGATTGTTGTAACGTTGCCGGTAACGTTTGCGTAATTTTTTATAGCATGTCGATAGCTAAAATGAAATATACTTTGTAAACTTGATTATATGATAACCAATTAAATGCGGTAAGCGTATTGCATATGAAGTTTGGTCAATATAAATGACAGTTAAAAAATAGGAAAAGAACCTTTTGACATAATGACATTCTAAATTGAATACGAATTAATAGTGAATAACTGGAGGTATAGCGCCAGATTTGGTATTTATGGCGCTTTATTTTTATAGCTGTTAAGCTTCTTATAGTGGTCTCAGATTTAGCAGCCCGTTAACAGAATAAAAATTATAGTATGAAAAGATCTATTTTGATATCATGTATCGTAATTCTGGCGATCCTATCCGCATTTAAAGCTAAGGATCCCACGACAATCTATATTATCGGAGACTCTACAGCTGCTAATAAGCAAGAAAGAGTGTTCCCCGAGACCGGATGGGGAATGGCTTTTGCTGAATTATTGAGTGGCGAAGTAAGAGTAGAAAATAAAGCCCTAAATGGTAGGAGCTCTAAATCTTTTAAACAGGATATCGGGAAAAATATGGATACTGTTAACCACTGGCAGCCTATTTTTGACAATCTGAAGCCTGGCGATTATGTGTTAATACAATTTGGTCATAATGACGAAAAAATTGATAAGCCAAATGTGGGAACTTCTCTATCTGAATTTGAACATAATTTAGTTTTTTATATAGATCAAGCAAGAGAAAAGGGCGCAATTCCAGTTTTACTTACGCCTATTGCTCGCCGTAAATTCGAGCATGGAAAGCTGGTCCCGACGCATGGAAACTATCCTATGATAACAAAAAAAGTAGCGGCGGATAAACAGGTACCTTGCATTGACATGGAAGATAAAACAACAAAACTTCTAACATCTTATGGTGATGAAAAGAGTAAACATTTGTTCCTATATGTGGAAAAAGGAGATAAGAATTATCCAAATGGCAAACAAGATAACACACACCTGAATACTTTTGGAGCAATGGAAGTTGCTAAAATGGTTGTTGAGGGGATTCGCGATTTGAAGCTACCTATTTGAAAAAAAATGTAATAGCGGAGTGATTCAGCAAATGCATAAAAAAGCGNNACATTGGTTGTTGGGTTAATCCCAACAACCAATGTCGCTTTTTTTAACGAATAATACGAGTTAGAAAATGTATTTTGTACTTAAGAAGTTGGATTCATTTTCGCTAACGATCTCATTCAGCAATTTTTTGTTTTCTTCTGTGAACTTGGCCGCAACCAAAGAACGGATGGAGAACGAGCGCAATGCATCTACAACAGATAATGTTCCTTCGGCACTGTCTTTTCTTCCTGTGAAAGGAAATGTATCCGGACCGCGTTGACATTGACAATTGATATTGACACGGCTTACCTGATTCACCAATGGATCAATCAGAGAAGAGACTACAGCAGCATTATTACTGAAAATACTGACCTGTTGCCCATGTGATGAACCAATTAAATATTCGATTGGCTCTTCGAGATCGTCAAAAGGAACTACGGGGATAACTGGCCCAAATTGTTCTTCTCTGTAAAGTTTCATTTGAGAATTGACCGGATAAACTATCGCTGGATAGAAGAACGATTCAGCTACCTGGCCACCATTTTCATTGATTACTTTTGCGCCATAGGCTTTTGCGTCCTCTATACATTCTGTCAAATAAGCCGGCTTATTAACTTCAGGAAGAGGGGTTAAAGACACTCCTTTTTCCCAAGGCATTCCATATTTCAATTTCGCAACTTCCGCTGAAAGACGTTTTAAGAATTCTTGTGCTAAACTGCGGTGTACATAAACAATTTTTAATGCGGTACAACGCTGTCCATTGAATGAAAGGGAGCCCAATACAGTTTCGGAGACAGCTAGATTTAAATCTGCGTCCTTTGTAATGATCGCTGCATTTTTGGCGTCGAGTCCAAGGATTGCACGAAGTCTGTTGACTTTTGGATGAAGTTTTTTAAGCTCATCAGCAACACGGCTGGAACCGATCAACGTCAAGACGTTAATCTTTCCTGATTGCATCAAACTTGGGACAATCTTATTTCCACGGCCATAAATGGTATTGACAACACCTTTAGGAAAGCTTGTTTTAAAAGCTTCTAATAACGGATAGTGTAATAAAGTCCCGTGTTTAGGTGGTTTGAATAACATTGTATTTCCCATGATCAATGCTGGAATCAGGGTAGTAAATGTTTCATTCAAAGGATAGTTGAAAGGTCCCATACAAAGGACCACACCCAATGGGGATCTTCTGATCTGGGCAATGATACCTTGTTCGATTTGAAAACGAGAAGAATCACGGTCTATATCTTTCAATGCATCGATCGTTGCATAGATGTATTCTACGGTACGATCAAACTCTTTTACAGAGTCAGCATAGGATTTGCCAATTTCCCACATAATAAGCTTGACTACAATGTCCTTCTTTGCAATCATCTTTTGTGTGAAATTTTCAACACAAGTAATACGATCGGCAACACTCATTGTTGGCCATTCTCCACGCCCATTGTCGTATGCTTTTACAGCTGCTTCTAGGGCTTCCATGGACTCTTTTTCAGTACAAACAGGGAAACTACCGATACGTTTACGTTTCAAGCCATCCTTGGTCTTCACACAAATTGGTGAAAAAACTTCGTTTACTTGACCCGTCCAAGAAATCATTTCTCCATTGGAAAGGAACTCTCTTTGATCGACCTGTTCGTCCAGTGTAAATTCTGCGGGAATGTCTTTCTCCTCGTAGAAGATACCTTCTAAGTTTAAGCTCATTGTTTTTAAAAATGGTTTAGATTGATATTTATAAAGATATTGCTAATATAATATAAATTTCGCAATATTTGTTAATTTTTTATTAAAATAAGTTTAGGTACTAAGCTTTTCATTACAACCCATGCAATTAGGTAGGCTATGGCGCAAAAAGAAAAGATAATAAAATATCCCGCTTCCTCCCCTTTAAAGCCCATAAAAGTCATCTGAGTTTCTTTTGCATAATCAAACAATACACCCGAAGTTTTATTGATAATAAATGCGCCGACACCGCCGGCAAGTCCACCGATTCCTGTAACAGTTGCTATGGAACGTTTTGGAAAAGAATCGCCAATTGTTGAGAAGATGTTAGCTGACCAAGATTGGTGCGCTGCCCCGGCAAAACCAATTAAGATAACAGGAATCCAGTAGGAGATGTGTCCCAACGGTTGGGCAAACAGCACCACAAGGGGCACAAAAGCAAATAGCAGCATGGCTTTCATACGTCCTTCATAGGCATTCATACCTTTTTTTTCTACAAAATAAGTGGGTAGCCAACCGCCATATATAGAAAGCATAGTGATCGCATAGAGTACAAAAATAGCCAACTGTCCTTCGGTATCTGATGATTTTATATTATATACTGCGGAAAGGTAGGCTGGCATCCAGAACAAGAAAAACCACCAAACACCATCTGTCATAAATTTACCAAAGACAAATGCCCAGGTTTGTTTGTACTTCAAACATTCTGAAATAGTTGTTCTTGGCAGTTTTGTATCTCCGCTATTTGCCGGCTGCTCTTCGTGGTCATCTTGGTTGATATAGGCCAATTCCGCAGCATTTACTTTTGGGTTTTCGTGCGGCTTTTTATAGAGAAAGATCCAAAATCCCATCCAGACAAAACCTAAAGCTCCGATAATGATAAACGACATTTCCCAGCCCCATTGAGCAGCGATAACGGGAATACTCAACGGTGCAGCCAAAGCGCCTATTGTCGCGCCCGAATTGAAGATACTGGTAGACAATGCGCGGTCTTTCTTTGGAAAATATTCTGCTGTAGCTTTGATTGCCGCCGGAAAATTGCCCGCTTCACCTACAGCTAGTACAAATCGCGCAAATATAAATAAGTTGACACTGACACTGATTACCAAACCCACGTTGTTGACATGAGAAATAGCTTCTTTTGCTCCTTCAAATCCAACAAACCATTCGCCAGCCACGATCCCTGAAGTCGCTATACCACAAAATGCATGTAATATGGCTCCAATGGACCAGATTCCTATCGCCCACAGAAATCCTTTTTTTGTGTCCATCCAATCCACAAAGCGTCCTGCAAAGAGCATGCTGACGGCATAAAAAATGGAAAACAAGGCCGTGATATTGCCGTAGTCTGTATTAGTCCAATGAAATTCTGGACTGATGAAATCTTTCCAGGTCAATGACAACACTTGGCGGTCTAGATAGTTTATCGTAGTAGCAAAAAATAGCAGGGAGCATATTACCCAACGGTAATTACCCTTTTTCTCCGTATTCATCATAATGGGTTTTATAGTTTATTTATTATTTATCGTGCTTTCGAGACAAATTCAAGTGCCTTTTTGGTGTTCTCAAATAAATTGCTTGTATCTTTCGGGTCAATAAGTTTGCTGCCCATCCCGACGGCACATACCCCAGATTTGAACCAGGCTTTTAAATTTTCCATCTCGATTTCTACACCCCCGGTAGGCATAAATTTCTGACCTTTAAAAAGATCGCGTATAGAAGACATAAAAGCTGGACCAAGGATATTTGCCGGAAACAATTTAATAAGTGCAGCCTGCTGTTGTTGTGCAGCATATATTTCTGTAGGAGTCATGCAACCCGGAATCCATAGCTTGTGCTGTTCGTGCACTAAAGATCCGACCAACGGATTCACCAAGGGTGAGACAATAAAGTCTGCACCTACTTGTAGAAATTGTTGAGCCTCCTCGACAGATTTAATTGTGCCAATACCCAGGTAAAGGTCTGGCATTTCAAGATTTTTAACAGTTACCAAACGCTCAAATACATCAAGTGCTTCAGGCCCTCGATTGGTAAACTCAAAGACACGTATACCTGCACGGTATAATGTACGCAAAATGTCGATACTTTCTTCCTTATCGTGATGGAAGAAAAGAGGAAGTGTCCCCTGTTCAATGATTTTCTCTAGTACTATCTCTTTCAAATTCATGCTATCATTCTTTTTTTTATATCTTCCACTGTGCTTGTGGTGGCATCGCTGGCAATAAATAGTTTGTCAAAAGCAGCGAGTGTTGCAAATTCTAAGGTTTCCTTTGGCGATAGGTTGGAGTATAAGCCATAAATCAGTCCCGCCATAAAGCAATCACCACTGCCTACTTTATCCAAAATTTCTTCGGCAACGTATTCCGTTGATTTGATCAAACTATCTTTATCGAATAAGGTTGTGTAATACTTTATTCCTTTGTCTTGATGGTCAAAACGGAATGTATTGGCGACATATTGACAAAGCGGATTGGTGGCGATGATCTCTCGACTTGTTTGATCTGCCTGCACCTGTAGATCTTCTTCTTTATATCCAGAAGAATGAGTTAGAAAGCGTTCATCCAACTGTGTGCCCAGCATTTGATGTGCTGCCCAGATATTACCCATGATTAAATTGCAGTGTTTGGCAATTTCGGGCATGATCTCTTTTGGGGCCTTGCCATACTTCCAGAGCTTGGAGCGGTAGTTAAGATCCAAGGATACGAAAATGCTCTTTTCCTGCGCCTTTTTTACTGCTTCTAGGCAGAGATTTGCTATATCCTGGCTAATTGCGGGGCAGATGGCAGAAAAATGAAACCATTTGACGTCCAAAAATGCCGCATCCCAGTCTATACTGCCTACCTTAAGGTTTGCAAATGCGGAATTGGCACGATCATAGATCACGCCTGCATTTTTAAGGTCTTTTCCTTTAGGAAGATAATAGATCCCCAAACGATCACCTGTCCATCGCATGGCAGACGTATCAATATTCCTCCGCTGTAGATAATGATCGATGCCCTCGCAAATGGCATTTTGTGGAATGGCAGATAAATAAGATGAAGGTACATTCCACAGCGCCAAGGCGGTGGCCACATTTAATTCTGCCCCACCGATATAGAAGGGTAATTGATGCTGTTCAATCCAATCCTGTTCGATGTCGGGACAGATCCGCAACAACAATTCTCCAAAGCTTAAAACTTTACCCTGCATATTTATTAAAATTCAAAGTATTCTTTTGCATTATTATAGCTGATATCCTGTATGATTTTTCCCACCCATTCGATATCGTTCGGTATTTCACCTTTCTCAATGTCTTGTCCAAAAATGTCACATAGCAACCTTCTAAAATATTCATGTCTCGGAAAAGAAAGAAAACTTCTCGAATCGGTCAACATACCTACAAGACGGCTTAATAAACCCATATTTGATAGTGTATTGATCTGTTTTGTCATTCCATCTTTTTGGTCTAAAAACCACCAAGCGGAGCCAAACTGAATTTTTCCCTTTATAGAACCGTCATTGAAATTCCCGATCATTGTAGCAATAAGCTCATTATCTGCTGGATTGAGATTATACAAGATTGTCTTGGTTAGCTTATCTTGATTGTCTAATTTATTTAAAAATTTTGACAATGCGCGCGCCTGGCTAAAATCTCCGATCGAATCCCAACCTGTATCCGGACCGATCAAACGATGCATACGCGCATTATTATTGCGTAGGGCGCCCAAATGATACTGTTGTACCCAGCCTTTTTCGTGATCCCATTCTGCGAAATAAACTAACATGGCTGATTTGAACTTTATATTTTCAGCAGAAGATATTTCTTTCTTGCTTCGAATTTTGTCAAATATAGCTGTGATTTCCTGTTCGGTATAATCCTCGGCATAGATTTGCTCCAGACCGTGATCGGATACCTTACAGCCATTGGCAGCGAAAAAGTCATGCCTAGCTTTCAATGCTTTCAGGTAGTCTCCCAAATTACCAATGTGGCTATTGCTGACCTCCTCTAGCTTGTCAATATATTGATTCAGTGCTGGTATATCATCGGAGTTCATGGCTTTATCCGGACGAAATGCCGGAAGCATCTTGAACGATTCATTTTCCTTTGCAAATTGCTGATGAAATTCTAAGCTATCAATAGGGTCATCAGTTGTACAAACGACCTCGACATTCATCATTTTTAACAACCCGCGTACTGAATGTGTATCCTGTTGCAGTTGAGCGCTTGCGTCAGCATATATTTTCGATGCAGTTTTTGGAGATAGCAAATCTGTTATACCGAAGTATCTTTGCAATTCCAGATGAGTCCAGTGATGTAATGGATTACGTAATGTATAGGGGACTGTTTCAGCCCATTTAATGAATTTTTCTTCATCTGACGCATCGCCTGTGATATATCGTTCATTGATGCCGTTGGTGCGCATTGCTCGCCATTTGTAATGATCACCATAAAGCCAAACCTGACTGATATTTTCAAACTTGGCGTTGTTTGCGATCTGCTCAGGAATCAAGTGATTATGATAATCAATAATGGGCAGGTGTTTTGAATAATTGTGGAACAGCGCTACTGCTGTTTCTGTGTTCAATAAAAAATTGTCGTCTAAAAAAGCTTTCATACTATATACTATTTATAAACTCACACCCCTTTTCCATGGTATGAAGTCATCTTGGTTTAGTTGAACAGCCTTGGGAGTTATTTCGCCACTGGCTGCTTTGATACAATACTCTAATATATCTTCACCCATTTCTTGGATAGATTTATCTCCGTCGATAATGGGACCTGTGTTGATATCGATAATGTCGGCCATTTTGTTTGCTAAAACATTATTTGTAGCAACTTTTATAACTGGGCATATTGGGTTTCCGGTAGGCGTTCCCAGTCCAGTTGTGAATAAAATTAAGGTAGCGCCGGCCGCGGCTTTCCCTGTAGTGGCTTCGACATCATTGCCTGGTGTACAAACGAGGTTGAGACCTGCTTTTGTTGCTTCCTCGGTATAATCCAAGACATCTACAACTGGTGATGTACCTCCTTTTTTTGCGGCTCCATTGCTTTTGATTGCGTCTGTAATGAGTCCATCGCGGATATTTCCAGGCGATGGATTCATATAAAATCCAGAACCCACAGCTTCTGCGGCATTGCTATATGCTGTCATTAGATCAATGAATTTGTTGGCAGCATTTGGATCCAGGGTACGGTCTATTAAATTCTGTTCCGCTCCACATAGTTCTGGAAATTCCGCTAGGAGAACCTTACCCCCCAATGCAACCAAAAGGTCTGCCGTATAACCAACCGCAGGATTAGCAGATATTCCGCTAAATCCATCGCTGCCACCACATTTGACGCCCAAAGTCAATTTGCTTAAGGGTACGGGTTGTCTGGCAAATTTATTGATTTCGGTCAAACCAATGAAAGTCTGCAAGATAGCCTCTTTGATCAATTGCTCCTCGCTCTTTGATTGCTGTTGTTCAAAGAGGTACAGTGGTTTATCAAAGTTGGGGTTACGAAGCTTGATATCGTTAATTAGGTCATTTAGCTGTAGGTTTTGGCAACCTAGACTTAGCACAGTAACACCCGCAACATTGGGATGATCAGCATACGCAGCCAATAATTTACTTAATATCGCTGCGTCCTGGCGGATGCCCCCGCAGCCTCCCTGATGATTTAAAAACTTAATGCCATCAACATGCTCAAAAGTACGATTCGCTTGATCAGAAACATTATTTAATTTCTCCAATGAGGATATATCCAATGCTTCGCCCTTTTCGTACGCTTTCAATAGCTGATGCGTGAAACTCTTATATTTTCCGGTAACCGAGTAGCCAAGTTCATTATAAAGTGCTTCTTTGATAACATCTAAATTTCTGTTCTCGCAGAATACTGTCGGGATGAAAAGCCAGTAGTTAGCTGTACCGACTCGACCATCTTCCCTCACATAACCATTAAAGGTCCGGCCTTCAAATCGTGAAATATCAGGTTTTTCCCAATGATAATGCGAAGGTCTAAAATGATAAGGTTCAACTGCATGTTTCGTGTTGTCAGTATTCATGATACTTCCCTGTGGAATATCAAATTGTGCTTTCCCCACAAGTACGCCATACATATAAATCTCGTCGCCAAAGTGCATTTCTTGCATAAAAAATTTGTGCTTGGCTGGAATATCCTCCTGTAGGATGTAATGTATGCCTTCAAACGATATTGCATCGCCTTTTTTGAGGTCTTGCAAGGCAACCAACACATTATCTTTCGGGTGAATCTTTAATACTTTACTTTTCATACTCCAACGTTTTTAGGGCATTGATGGCTCCATCATGCATGATTAATTCTAATTTTTGGGCTACAGCTTCTTTGAAATTAGGATATTTTGTTAAATCTTTTCCCCATAGATCGGCGTTTGACAAGACCTTTACTACGGTATGTTCAGGCGCTTGCCAAGCATCAAATACGAAAGCAGCCGAATCATCTTGCAGCTCAATAGTGTGCCCATTAATTGTTCGGGTATACTGTCCGTTTGTCTTATCTGATTTAAGAAAATAAAGATATGCGGCAAATCCTAGTGCAAAAAGTGCTGGGGCTTCCGTTGTTTTGGAATACCATTTCTCCAAAAGAGGGATATTTCGCATGGCCATTTTGGAACTGTAATTTAAGGCTATAGCTTCCCATTTATGCGCTAAATGGGGGTTAGCGAAACGATCGATCACTTTTGAAGAGAAATCATTGATATCCGTAGCAGAGATTGTGTTACTTAGAATAGATGGCCCAATCTCATCATTCATTAAAAGGCGAACAAATTGATTGAATGCTGAATTTTGCATTGCCTCTTTTACTGTTTTAAATCCTGCCAACAGCGCAATTGCGCAGCTTAACGTATGCGTTCCATTAAGTAATCGAAGTTTGATCTCTTTATACTTTTCGATAGCAGGAACCAATAGAACGTTTGAGTCTGCAGCAGCAAATGAAAGCCGTTGTTTTACGCGCTCAGAAGTGGTTTCAATGGCCCATAAGCGAAATGGCTCAGCCATAATCATCAATTGGTCTTCATAACCTAACAATGCGGTAGTATTTGTATAGTCCGCTGGGGAAAGCGCTCCAGGAACAATCCGATCAACCAAAGTATTGCAAAAATCATTAGCAGAAGCAAGCCATTCTTGAAAGTCTGTTGACAGCTTATTATGTAAGGCGAGATCGAATATAATTTTCTTGAGCTTACTTCCATTATCGGAGATTAGTTCAGTCGGAACAATTGTCAACCCCTTATCCTTATCGCCGTTGAAATGAACAAACCGATGATATAATAGGGCTAAAAGTTTTCCAGGGAAAGAGGCCGGGGGATTATCATCGATAAGGTCATTGCTCATGACGATACCGACTTCAGTCGTATTAGAGAAAACAATCTCAAGCATAGGATTCTCTACGCTTTTCAAGATCTCTTTCCACTGCTGGTTTGCTGTCAGCACACGTGATATACTATTATTAATCTCGTAACTCGATATTTCCTTTCCCTCCTCTAATCCTTTAATAGCTAAGGTGTACAGGTTGTCTTGTTGGGCAAATGCGTCGGTGGCACCCGCACTTGTTGATTTGATAACTACAATTCTTCCCTGAAATAGGTTTTGCTGATTTGCTTTATGAACAAAATAATCCGGGAGCCCGCGAAGTAACACTCCAGTGCCGAACTGAAGTATTTTCTCAGGGTATAGGTAAGAGGCCGCTGTCGGTTTGTTGACAAGATCAGCGGTAATCGTTTGTAATGTATTTCTTGTTAGCAGCATCTGATTGCTATTTTGTATTATTGAATTTGATGTTGTTTCTTCCATTTTGGATAATCTTTTTGAATTAGTTTTTCAGGCCAGTTTCCAAACCAGGCATATCCATTTTTTCTTTCCTCAGATAATTCTTCAAAATTATACTTGACTGAGTTATCACGATCACCGAATAATGGCCTGTTGTCTTTGAGGTCATAAAAACGGGCCCAGATAACCGATTGATTATCGGTGATGAGTTTTCGTTCGTATGCTCCTGTTTTATTATTTAGCGCCCGATCGAATCGATAACCTTCGATATCATTTTGCTGAAACCAGACTATCGCATGTGTAACAGCATTTTGGATTTCGGCAGTAGCATCTTGTGCCATGAGAAAACGCACGATCGCGACGGATTCGCTTGTGCTTAAAGAGGCCGGTTCAAACTTTCTCGCTTGGGCGGGTGTTAAACTCTTCTCATTGTACTGTGCCGCCCATATACTAGGCTGCCCATTTTGGATAATCTGTGTTTTTAATATACAAGAAATACCTTTGGATACGGCTTTTTGTGTTTTCGTTTTATAATGCGGAGCAACCTCTTCAAAGCCCTTTTTGGCTTTGGCAATATTGTCTAATACAATCAAGGCGTTGATCATCGCGTTATCATTATAGGTTATTTCAGCTCTATAAAGCGATTTGTTCGGGTAATACTGAGGGAAACCACCGTTATCATACTGTGCAGCTAAGAGATAGTCAACCCCTTTCTCCGCTGCGATGAGATAGTCACGATTTTTTGTAGCATTAAAAGCTTGGATCAGGCTATTAATTTCTCGTGTTGTCGCATTGTTGTCTAATGTTGCATGGTCTGTGCCGGTATTTCTAATTTTTTGCCTCAGTTCTTCGGTCAAAGGGAGTTGGTAATTTACAACACTTTGGTCGGTTAACTGTTTAGGCCATGCCCCATTGGATAATTGATATATTAACATCTTTTCGGCCAACGTATCTTTTGAAACCGATTGCTGTGCATTACAATAAGAGTAATACAGCCCGGCTAAAATGATGTTTATAATATATATCTTTTTCATGCGACCTATTTATTAGTTTGCTTGAATAACCATTGCACTAAATCATTTGCCGCAGTAAAATTTTCATACTCCTTTGGAAGTTTTCGCCCATCTGTATACTCATTGTATAACCAAGGATCCCCTATAGCGAATACAGTTCCTTTTCCATACCTGGCTGTTGCGATGATGTTGTCTCCTTTGTCCTTGATCACCGATCGGGCGGGAGGATTTACTTGTAGCGTAGAGATTTCTTTTACATAGATTTTAGCTGTATTTGGAAAAATCGAATTGCCTTTTGGGATCTGGATTGCGCCCGTTTGAAATTCTTTTCCTTTAACTCGGTTGCGGCTATCTTCATTGAAGGTGATGCCGAACTTTTTCGCAAGCGTGTTGAATTTGGCTATTTCGCAGTTGCCACTATCATTTAAGAAAAGAACCAGAACCCCGCCTTGTTTGACCCATTGTGCAATTTGTTGCGCATCGGTTTCATTCATAAAATTGGGTTGTTCAGTTTCTTTCTCTGTATCCGGATCGACGATGATGTAGATACTGGACTTGGCCAGATTTTGACTGGTTGGGGCAGAGCGGAGTGTTGTTAATATACCGCCATTTTTTTCAAAAATATGGCCTAATAAAGAGAACCCATTGTTGTCATAGCCATCCCAAAGGTAATGATAAGGCTTAAGTGCACCCGATGGGGTCTTTTTGTATTCATTATTGAAATAGTTGTCCAGGGTAACAGTGCGTCTTTTTTTACCCTTTTGTACCTGTAAAAATTCTACCTCAGAGGCAGCTAAGATAAAGGCACCAATTCCTTTGGGGTCATTGGTGATGACGGGTTCGCTCATATAATAGTCAAAACTTCCATCCCGGTATTTTTTGCCTCCTAAGCCTGATACTTGTACAGTCTTATTAAGATTGACACGGTTTTCGCCCGCAGTAGAGATAAACTCGTTAACAAGACCTTTGTATCCGCGATCCAGGTTTTTTTGAAATGAGGCCGGGATATAGCCTTTACGCAATGATTTGGCCAATGCAAAAACAAACATACTTGAAGCGGAAGATTCTAGGTAGTTTCCTTTTCTTGTTCCCAGATCCACGATATCATACCAGACACCCGTTTTTGCATCCTGATAATTGATGACTGCTGATAGCGTTCTGTTTAATATCGAAATTAATTCCTGTCTACGTGGATGGTCTTCGGGAAAATAATCCAGTACGTCTACAAGTGCCATGGCATACCAACCCATACCTCTTGCCCAAAAGTGCGGTGATAGCCCTGTCTTTGGGTCAGACCAGCGTTCTTTTCTTGATTCGTCCCAACCATGGTAGAGAAGGCCCGTTTTTGGGTCGCGCGCATTTTTTTCCATGTAGCTAAACTGATTGGCAATATCATCAAAAGCTGTTGGAATATTCATCAAAGTAGCATATTCGGCATAAAACGGTTGCCCCATATAGAGGCCATCTAACCACATTTGGTAAGGATAAATTTTCTTATGCCAGAAGCCACCCTCATTTGTTCGTGGATGTTTTTGAAGCTGAGCATACAATTGATGACAAGCTTTCAGATATTTTTCGTTACCTGTTACCTTATAAAGCGTCAGGAGAGCTGTGCCATTTTTGATGTTGTCAATATTGAAATCAGTAGCATTGTAGTTCTTGATAGAATCTGGAATACTGAGATAGGCATCCATGCGCGATTGCATGTAATTAAAATAATCTGCATCTGCGGTATTGCGCCACACATCTGTTAGTCCTTCGAAAATAACGCCCATGTCATAAGACCATTTTGGAAACTTATCGGTCCTATTAAACAGGGAATCTGGATAGAGTTGATCAAGTACAGTATTGGCCATTTGTTCGGAAAGGGGTTTTTGTTGTCCAAATCCCGAAAATGGAACAAGCGCTGTAAGGTTTAAAAGAATTAAAAATAGCTTTCTCATCAGGTTCCTAATTTTTGATTGTTAAGGATTTGTTTGTACTTCCCGCCGTAAATTGGCTGACTGTTTTCGCCGTTTTTGCATTGGATTTCGATAAACGAATATCGGCGCTTTTCTCTCCGGCGACCTGTATATACAGCTCGGGTATATCCAAAGCTTGAATATTATCTAGATTTATGTTGCTGCCATTCTCTATTGAAATTAAAGGATTGCTTTCCTTCGTCTTTAATGATATGTTTTTTAAATTTATATGAGAAGCTTCAATAATTTCGATCCCTTTGCTGGCTTCCAGCGTTGCATTTTCAATCCAAATGTTCTGAATATGCATTTCAGGCAGGCCACGGAAGAAGATGCCTTTTGAGGCTCCTTTTGCCATAATATTTTTAATATAAAAATTCCTAAACTGTGGCGTCTCTTCAGTGACTGGAAGTGTAACGGTTTTTACGGCGGTTCTTTTCTCACCGGCCATCGGAACCGGATCTACCGCTGCATAATACATGTCGAAGAGAATCGCTTCTCCTGGAATATTGACCATATTGATATTGTTGATGTAGATGTTCTCTACAATTCCACCGCGGCCTCTTGTTGTTTTAAACCGAAGGCCAATGTCTGTACCGATAAAAGAACAATCTTCTACCCAAATATTACGTGCGCCGCCACTCATTTCGCTTCCGATGACAAAGCCGCCGTGCGCATGATAAACGACATTATTACGGACAATCACATTTTCGGTGGGCATTGCACGCTCCCGTCCGGCTTTATCCCGTCCCGACTTGATACATATCCCATCATCGCCTACATCAAATGTACAGTCTTCGATGAGTACATTCTTACAGGACTCCACGTCCACGCCATCACCATTCTGACCATACCATGGATTGCGAACTGTTAGTTTGCGCAAGGTCAGATCCTCACACATTAGCGGATGCAGATTCCAAGCTGGTGAATTTTGTATGGTTATGCCTTCGAGCAGTACTTTCTTGCAGTTAGTAAATACCAAAAGATTGGGCCGTAAAAAATCCTTAACATCTTTAAAGTCATCGACTGTTGTTCCTGGACGGATTACACCCGCCTTTTTTTCTTTTGCCCCCTGCAGCGAACTTTTGGATGGATACCAGATATCATTGTTGCTGTCTACCTCCCCGCCGGATGCAACAAGGGTTTTCCATTGCGATGCTGTTAATTTGCTTTTTTTGACCATTCGCCAAGCATCACCGTTCCCGTCAATGATACCATTTCCTGTAATAGCAATATTATTTAAATTTTTACCTGATATCGGGCTTTGATTGCGCCAGGCAGGCTCACCTTCCCAGTTTGATTCAACTAATTTATATTGATTAAAATCTTTGGTGAAGAGCAAAACAGCGTCGCGTTTGAGGTGCAGATTTACATTGCTCTGCATTTCAATAGGTCCAGTAAGCCAAAGCCCCGCAGGGATCAATACCACGCCGCCACCTTGTTCACTACATGTACGGAGCGCTTTATTGATCGCGGTTGTATTGAGAAATTGACCATCCCCTTTGGCTCCGTAACTGATGATATTTAAGGTGTCATTCTTAAAGCTTACTTGTTGTATGATTGGACGGGTAGGTTCTTGGGCCATACACAGCTGTGGTAGTACAAGAAACAATCCAATAGCGAACCTGAATGTATGGGAAAAGTGCTTTTTAAACGAATTCATTTTTTTGCATTTTGGTTTAAAAACGGTTATTTGTAAAAGCAATTGTACATTCTTTGTTCTTAATTTCGATGGAAAACTTATGCAATCGTTACCGGCCATAATTTATCGATCAAGTGATAGATTTGGTGTCCAATCCTTAAATACACGGTGTAAATCAAGGTTATCAGCAGTAGTGTCGGTCAATTGATGAGACCATTTGACACGATTTTGTGACAAGGAGCCTGCTCCTGTGTTTTTATATTCTGCGAAAAAGGCTGTTTTTTCATTTGATTCCTTGCCCCAGTTGTGCCAACCGGCGCCTTCAATAAATTCCGGGAGTTGACAGTGCATAAAGATTACTTTCGCATAAGGGCGCCACGGACGTCCTAAATAAAAACTTTTGCTATCTTGGTTGCCGGTGATCTTGCAATTATTAAAGATATAGCCATAGTCGATGTCAGCAGGAGTAGAAGCTGCGGTGATATAACCGCTGTTTTTGCAATGTAATTCACATTGTTCAAACCAAGCCGTAGAAGAGCCAAATATATAATCTACCGTACCTTCGATATAACATTGATAATAGAGCTGTCTTGCTCCCTTGCCATAGGTATATAAGGTATCTTGAAACCCTAAAAAGCGACAATGGATAAATAGGCTGCGATCTCCGCAAATCCAGGCGGATACGGCTTGACCTATAGGACCTGAGCTGTTCTCGAACGTAAGATTAATCGCTGTGAAATCTTCGCCATAGCTATAGAAGCTTGCCGAACCAGAAGTGCCCATTTCTTCGCCAAAGCGATTTTTCTTTTGTGCGTAGTCGTTATAGCTAATCGTCGTTTTGAATTTATCCTCGCCAATCAATGTAATATGTTGTTTACTTGCCGGAATAATGATCTTCTCTTGATACTGACCGATTTTAACATATATAGTCGTTTCGTTTTTGCGGAAATCGGGGACGGCATTGATCGCTTCTTGGATTGTTTGAAAATCGCCCGAGCCATCTTTTGCTACTACAAAATCATAATTTTTCGCTGCTGAAGCAAAAAGCATGATAGGAAGTGAAAAAAGAAAAAGTATAATCGCCCGCATTTTCAAACTGTTAAATTGGTCAATGAAATTACCAATATTAAAACCTTCGTTAAAGAAAATCCTTTAAAATAAATGCGCAAACGTTATCGGTGACGTTTGCGTGAATTAAATTATTTGATATGTTTCTGCCTATTTATTCGAAATCGGGCAGAATGGTTATATTTGCTCATCAAATTTCTAAATATGGACATCCAATCTTTATATCAGGTTTATAAAAAGTATCCAAGCATTACAACTGATACACGTAAAATTGAGAAGGATAGTATATTTTTTGCTTTGAAAGGGGCAAATTTCAATGGAAATACATTTGCAGGACAGGCGCTGGAGATCGGTGCAAGGTATGTGGTCATTGATGAGGAAATTTATAAAAAAAGCGAACAATATATTTTAGTTGACGATGTGCTTAAAGCTTTGCAGGACCTGGCAAATTATCACCGGAAACAATTAAACATTCCGATAATCGGTGTGACGGGAACCAACGGAAAGACAACGACAAAAGAATTATTATACTCGGTTGTCTCTCAGAAATATAAGACCTATGCCACGAGAGGGAACCTCAACAACCATATTGGTGTTCCATTGACATTATTGGCTATCGATGCGTCAATTGAAGTTGCCATTATCGAAATGGGTGCTAACCATTTACGAGAAATTGCCTTTTTGTGCGCAATTGCTGAACCAACTCACGGATTAATTTCCAATGTTGGGAAAGCTCATTTGGAAGGTTTTGGTTCTTTTGAAGGCGTTAAAAAAACAAAAGGCGAACTGTACGATTGGCTTCAAGATCACCATGGAGTCTTGTTTTTGCAGGCGGATAACGCGCATCTAAGGGAAATGGCTGCTGCCCGCCAAATAGCTAATATTGTAACATATGGATTTTCTGAGAATAATGACATCATCGGTAAATTGTTGAAAGCGACTCCATTGTTACAGATCTCCTGGAAGAGAAAGGAGGATCAGCACGCCTATATTATTGATACGCAACTAACAGGGGCATACAATACGGAGAACTTTTTGGCTGCCATCGCGGTAGGTTTACATTTCAACATTGCTCCGCAAGCCATCAATTCGGGTATTGAAAATTATACGCCGACAAACAATCGCTCGCAAATCATGAACACGGCAAAAAATACAGTGATCTGTGACTATTATAATGCGAATGCAACGAGTATGGCTGCTGCTCTGGATAATATTCGGATTATCGAAGCGGAGAGGAAGGCTGTTATTCTTGGGGATATGTTTGAGCTTGGCGCTGAATCCTTTGAAGAACATAGAAAAATCGTAGATAACGTTAAAAGCATGTTTGTAGATCGTAAGATTCTTGTCGGCAAGGCATTCTTCGAACATAGAAATGATGATGCTGAATTTTATGAAAATACTTTAGAAGCGAAGGTCGCTCTACTGGAAAATCCAATTGTAGGGGCTACTGTATTATTAAAAGCATCACGCGGCATGGCTTTTGAAAATCTGATAGACCTATTATAGGTACTTTTCCTTTTTATAAGGACTGGATTTTAAATTGGTCTCTGCGCAGCATGTTCGTGCAATGTTTTCACATTGAGCGCACTTAAAAATATGACCTTAACAAGGTTTCATCATATGATCTAACAAAATTGATGATAAGTTCGTACAGGCTAATTTCCTTATTGAGGTATGAATCAAAACCAAACGCACCTAAAGTTTTGTCATGTAAGGATTAAATATTGACTAAAATGAGCAAAAACCTCCTGCCAAAAAATGCAGCTCATTTGGAAAAATGTACCTTTGTGTCGTATCATGGATAAAAGACGTTTTTTTTTGGAAATAGCCTATTTTGGACAAGCTTATCATGGCTGGCAGATTCAAAACAATGCTATTTCGGTACAGGAAGTATTGAATAAAGCATTGGAAACTTTGCTACGGGAGCCTGTCGAGACCACTGGAGCAGGAAGAACGGATACCGGTGTGCATGCGAAGCAGTTGTATGTACATTTTGATGCTGCTCCTAGAGGGATATTAGCAAATTCAGACCGTTTTATTCATTCACTTAATGCCTTACTTCCATTTGATGTTGCGGTTAAAAATTTGATCGAAGTTGCAGATACGGCGCATGCCCGATTCGATGCAACCCATAGATCTTATGAGTATCATCTTCACTTCCATAAGGATCCGTTCATTTATCCCTATTCTTGTTTCATGCGCGACCGCCCTGATGTGGACAAAATGAACGAGGCTGCTCAGTTTTTGCTGGGTAAGCAGGATTTTGAATGCTTTAGCAAGTCCCATACCCAAGTATTTACAAATATTTGTGATATTCGTAGAGCGGAATGGTTATGGCACGACGAGCAGAAACTCGTGTTTCATATTACCGCCGATCGTTTTTTGCGCAATATGGTGCGCGCTATAGTAGGGACATCTTTGGAGATCGGGCTGAAGGGGAAACCAGCGTCTTTTATGCGGGAAGTTATCAAAAGCAAAAGCCGCGGCAAAGCAGGAGTATCGGTTCCTGCGCATGGATTATATTTAACAGAAGTAGCGTACCCTTATATATAAAATATTAACGTGAGTCAAGATAAAATAACAGGTAAAACCTACGATGTCAATTTGTTACGAAGAATGGGCCGCTATATGCGACCTTATCATACTGCATTTTGGATATCCGTAGCTTTAACAATACTATTGGCAGCCGTGGCCCCAGCGCTACCGATGCTTATTCAGCATACCTTAGATAGCTATATCTTAAATTTCGACACGGCAGGGTTATCGTATATGTTGATTGCAATGTTGGCATTAGTGATTGTGCAGACCTTGATTCGTTATTATCATACCCTGATGACAAATACGCTGGGACAGTCTGTTATTCGGGATATTCGAATTCAGGTATTTAACCATATTGTACAATTACGTCTTAGATATTTTGATCGTACTGCCTTAGGGAAATTGATTACACGGACGATATCCGACCTAGAGACACTTTCCAACATCTTTTCTGAAGGATTGATCCAGATTATTGGTGATCTATTGCAGTTGGCCGTGATATTGGGGGTGATGTTCTATTCCGATTGGAAATTGACTTTAATCGTACTTATTCCTATGCCGTTGATGATCGCTGCAACCTATGTTTTTAAAGAGGCGATGAAAGCTGCTTTTATAGATGTCAGGAAATGGGTCTCCAATTTGAATACTTTTTTGCAGGAGCATATCACCGGGGTCGGTATTATCCAATATTTTGCACGAGAAAAGCAGGAGATGGATAAATTTATAGAAATCAATGCGCAGCATCGAAACGCTCATATCCGTACGAATTGGTACTTTTCTATCTTTTTTCCTGTTTTAGAAATTATTATGGCGATTTCATTGGGTTTGTTGGTGTGGTTTGGAGCCAAGCAGATTATGGGCGACGTGATCTCACCAGGTGTAGTCGTTGCATTTATCATGTATATCAACATGATTTTTAGGCCTATCCGTGAACTAATCGATAAGTTCAATACCCTTCAAATGGGGATGGTGAGTGCTGAACGTATTTTTGAAGTCCTAGATACCGATGAGATGACCCCAAACTTAGGTACATTGATACCTGGACATATTAAAGGGGAAATTACATTCAACCATGTGTGGTTTGCTTATAACGATGAGAGTTGGGTACTAAAAGATGTGAATTTCAGTGTACAGCCTGGTGAAACATTGGCTTTGGTCGGCGCTACTGGTGCGGGAAAATCCTCTACGATTAATATTTTAAGCCGGTTTTATGAAATCAATAAAGGTGAAATTTTGTTGGATAATGAAAATATTCGTGACTACGATCTTGATTATTTGAGAAATACCATAGCGACGGTGTTGCAAGACGTATTTCTTTTCTCAGATACTGTCATCAATAATATCACCTTGGGTGATCCTTCAATTTCTCGGGAGCAAGTAATCGAAGCGGCCAAAGAAGTAGGGGCGCATGATTTTATTATGCGACTTCCAGGCGGATATGACTACGATGTTAAAGAAAGAGGGGCAACACTGTCAGCGGGTCAGGCGCAATTAATTTCTTTTATTCGGGCATTGGTGCATGATCCGAGAATTCTGATCTTGGATGAGGCTACTTCTTCCGTTGATACCGAAACAGAGGAAATGATTCAGCGCGCGATCGATAATTTAATGCGGGGAAGGACATCAATTGTTATTGCCCACCGCTTGTCCACCATTCAAAAGGCGGACAAGATTATTGTTTTGGACAAAGGTGAAATTAAGGAAATCGGAACACACCAAGAGCTTTTATCTTTTGATGGTTACTATAAAAAGCTATACGATCTACAGTTTCATTCTGCGGGAATTTAATCATTAAATGACACTCTCTTTGGGGACGGTTTCTTCGTCTTCAATATGTGTATTCGCTTTGATTTCTGATCCTCTACCTACGAGTACATTGGCTCCGATGGAAACATTTGGCCCAATGTTCACAAAGTCCTCAATGATTGTATTGCTTTCAATGACTGCTGCACTTGAAATGACACAATGATCCCCAATCTGTACATCCGGGGCAATTATAGCTCCCGGAAGAATAATGCATCCTTCGCCGATTTCAGCTCTTTTGGAGACATGGGCTTTGGGGTGGATTAAAGATTGAAAATTCCATTCAGGATTTTCCGATACTATCCTTTCACGTAGTCCCGGGTTTTTGACGGCAATGAAGAAGTTTTCTGTTGCATCTTTAATCTGATGGTGGAGTTGGACCTCGTAGTCAAATAAATCCTCAATTAACAACGACTTGTCAATAAGCCCTCCTATCTCGATATCCAAATCTTCGGCAACATCCACTGCTGTTTTCGCATGTGCAGTTGCACCATATATATATAACATGATCTTTTAAATTTGTGCAAAGATAATGCTTTCTGAAAAGAACTCCATACAGTCGCTTTTAGCAATACTCGAGGATAGACATTCATGCCCATGCTGAATTGATGAACATAATTATGTTTTAAAAGTCGCAACAAAATAGCCTTTTCGATTGTTGTGATTTCTAAAAAGAAAGAAAGCTTATTATATTTGTTGATATACAAAAATTAAAATATGATTCAACGCATCCAAACTGTTTATTTACTCGTAGCAGGATTAATTATATTCGGCTTATTTTTATTCCCTTATGTAAATTACAGTGATTTAGTAGGTTTGGGAAAGAATGTAAAGGTGACAGGGGTCTATGGTGTTGCCGCCGGACAGCCTGTACATGAAGGTGGTTTTGGTTATATCCTTCAGACCATCGTGACAGCGCTATTAGGCTTGCTCCCGATCTTTACGATATTCAAATTCAAACAACGTAAGATACAGCTTTTGTTGATATGGGTAGAGATTGTGGCGGTTATCTTTTTCGCAATTTGGCTTTACTCTTCGGCAAGCACACATCTGGCTACAGTTGGTCAGTTCTTGGGCGCAGGAAATATTGGGGTAGGCTTCTTTTTACTACCAATATCAATTATTTTTTGTGCGCTAGCATTGGGAGGGGTACGTCGGGACGAGAAATTGATTCGTTCAGCTGACCGTTTGCGCGCATAATTTTTATTAACAGGATTTTTAATAGAGAAAAGCCACGCTTAACGTGGCTTTTTAGATGAAATAATATATGACTAAATTTTTCCGTTATGCCGCTGCCCTGCTTTTTCTTTGCTTGGCAGGTGGTACCATTCAAGCCCAGTCTGCGGATTCATTACTGGTGGTTGATGATATTCAGTTTGATGTAAAAGGGTATAATATAGATAAAGCCACAAACGAGCTGGTTATTAATTTGTTTGCAATATCTTATAGCAGAACTCCCCGGGAATATAAAATGAATACGTTCTCAACACAGATCTTTGATCAAAAGAAACAAGCCCATTTCTTTTCGTCGATTCAGATGGGGAACGTCCGGATTGGATTTGAAGATAAACAGAACTATTTGCATTACTTGCTTGAGGAGGATAAGCCTGTAGATATCCAAGTTATCGTGAAGGACTGGAAAAAAACAGATAAACCCATCAGTGTAAAGCTTGTTTTTGAAAGTAGTGAAGAGGAAGGCAAATTCCTGGATGTGCCTATCATACTGAATAAATAGCGGACAGATGATATAAAATAAAAGAGCGCTGAATCCTAAAGGATTACAGCGCTCTTTTTAGCTCTCGATAATATTCAGTCCGAAACTAACGATTATATCGGATTTGTTGTTTGTCCAGCATGCCCATCTGATCTTTCATCATTTTTATCTGGTCAGCCAGCAACTTATTTTTATCTGCCTTTTTTGCTTCTTGAAGTAGCTTCTCCGCTTCACGTTTGTTTCGTTTTGCCATGGCTACACCAGCTAAGCTTAATTTTGCCAATGCGATGTTGTGATCCATATGAAGACCGAGTGCCAATGCTTTTTTGAAATATTTTTCGGATTGCATTGGGGCACGTTGGGATTCAATCAATCCGATCAACATATTGTAATAACCGTGTTGTTGCGGAATTAACTGTTTTTCATAATTCGTGATTTTTCTTAACCATTTTTCGGCAGTAGCCATATCTTGTTTGCGCATATACCACTGCGCGATAAGCATGTATTCATGGAAAAATACAGTGACAAAGCCAAGGATTGTGATCAAGATGCCTAGAATTCCCCATCCCCAATTTCCTGTCCAAAATAAAGCAACTGTCCCAATCAGCAATGCACTGCAAATGATGATTCTAACGAGATTTGACATAAATCTTTGTTTAAAAAATATTTGTGTTCAATTTAATTCTGCAAATATCCGTTAATTTCGTCGTTTAAGCAACTTGTTCAAGTGGTTATTTTGTAAAATTATATTTTTTTCGTTCAGATGTTAGTGGTCAAAGAAGCTATTGAACCATAGGTGATGCCGCAGCTTTAAAGGCGATGTGAATACGTAGAGGTGAATAAAATTTGCCATTGCATGCAACTTTATCTAAGTTTGATGTATGGAAAAACTGTATGATGACTCTTGGGCTCCGGTGCTGAAACCTTTGTTCAGTCAGCCTTATATGAAACAATTGTCTTCCTTTGTACAAGAAGAGCGCCAAGGAGCGAAAGTGTTTCCTCCAGCTAATCTGGTGATGAATGCTTTCAAACTCACACCACTTTACAATGTTAAGGTTGTTATTTTAGGTCAGGATCCTTATCATAATGACGGTCAGGCGCATGGCTTGTCTTTTTCTGTGCCGGAGGGTATTGCCTTACCTCCTTCTCTAAAAAATATATTTAAGGAACTTCAGGATGATATTGAAGGGTTTGTGGAGCCTCGGTCTGGAGATTTAACAGCTTGGGCCAAACAGGGCGTATTGTTGCTCAATGCGACATTGACTGTTCAGGCTCATCTGGCCGGCTCGCACCAAAAAAGAGGCTGGGAAATTTTTACGGATAGCATCATCCATGCTATTTCAGAACAATGTGAACATGTTGTTTTTCTTCTCTGGGGAAGTTATGCACAAAAGAAGAGTGTATTAATTGATGCGCGTAAACATCTTATTTTGACATCGGTACATCCTTCTCCTCTTTCTGTTTACCGCGGATTCTTTGGAAGTAAACACTTTTCGAAGGCAAATAAATATTTAGTAGAACATGGTAAGGCTCCTATCGATTGGCGTTTGTACTAACTAATTTACCTCTAGCCGAAAAAAACTTCCAAAAGACGGTTGGCATGTGTATATCGTTCAAATCAAAACATCATCCACACCTCTTCCCTACGGATGGTAGGATCGGGGTAAGCAAGGATTATCGCTAGACCTTGATATCGGGATGATGTTTTCATACGTATCTTTTAATATTCCAAGGGAATGATTGGTTCCTTTTTGCTGGTAGACATGATCATCATCGTTTGGAATGTTTTTACAAACGGAATCTTGGCAATCTTTTCCATAATAACGCCTTCGTAGGCTTTTATATCTTTTACGTATACCTTGAGAATGAAATCACAATTGCCAGTGACGTGATGACATTCGGTTACCTCTGGAATCATTTTTACTGCGGCGACAAATTCAGGAATTGCGTTGTGCGTGTGGAAGTCCAGTGAAATCTGTATAAAGGATTTGATACCTAGGCCCAATTTTTCTTCGTCGACAAAAGCATGGTAACTTTTGATGAAGCCCGAATTTTCAAGCTTCCTTACGCGTTCCAAAGTTGGTGCCGGAGAGAGTCCAATACTTGATGCTAATTGCAAATTAGTAATGCGGCCATTCTCTTGTAATAGTTTAAGAATTTTTAAATCTGTTTTGTCTGGTGCAAACGGCATATCTTAAGTCTTAATAATCAATAGTATTTGTAAATATACAAAATTATATTTGGAAATTTAAAAAAATACAAAATTATTGATGATTAATAGATTTTGACTATAGTGTTGTCCTTATGTTATAATTTTAATTGATTTAAAATCATTTGACTGTCATAATCATTTAAAATGTGCGCATTTCAATGAGATGAAGTGATAAATGTCATTTTTTTATTAAAAATACCTGTTTGCGGATACATAAAATGTATTTTATTGGCTTTGAAATTGTAACTTTGCAGTTCGATAGGTGTGGAGGCTAGCCCTCCCGAATTAGTTAAACCGTGAGAGCGCAATATGAGTACTAAAGACGACGATTTATTAAAAGAGCTGGAGCTCGAAGAATATAAATACGGGTTCACGACAGATATCGAAATGGAAATCGCAGCCAAAGGCCTTACAGAGGATACGGTTCGTTTTATTTCGGCAAAAAAGAATGAGCCTGAATGGTTATTGGAGTGGAGATTGAAAGCTTTTCGTCATTTCTTGACGTTAAAGATGCCTACTTGGCAAAATTTCAGGGCTCCAGAGATTGATTTTCAGGATCTATCTTATTATGCTGCCCCTAAAGCAAAGCCACAAGTCAATTCCATGGATGAGGTTGATCCTGAATTGATTGCTACTTTTGAAAAGCTGGGTATACCTTTGGACGAACAAAAGATATTGGCTGGTGTGGTTGCTGTTGATGCAGTTTTTGACTCCGTATCAGTAAAGACAACTTTTCGTGAGAAGCTAAAGGAGCAAGGAGTGATTTTCTGTTCATTTGGTGAAGCAGTGCAAGAGCACCCTGATTTAGTGAAGAAATATTTGGGAACAGTAGTTCCTCAAACAGATAATATCTATGCTGCATTAAACTCTGCTGTGTTTTCGGATGGATCATTTGTTTATGTTCCAAAGGGCGTGAAATGTCCAATGGAGTTGTCAACTTACTTCCGTATTAATGCTCAGAATACGGGTCAGTTTGAACGTACATTAATCGTTGCGGACGAAGGGGCTTATGTTTCGTACTTAGAGGGATGTACTGCGCCGATGCGTGATGAGAATCAATTACATGCAGCTGTTGTGGAATTGATTGCTGAGCGCGATGCAGAAATTAAATATTCAACTGTACAGAACTGGTATCCGGGTGACAAAGACGGGAAAGGTGGTATTTTTAACTTTGTAACCAAACGCGGTATTTGTAGAGGAGATAACAGCAAGATATCTTGGACTCAAGTAGAGACTGGATCTGCAATTACCTGGAAATATCCAGGTGTGATCCTAAAAGGGGACAATTCGGTCGGTGAGTTCTACTCGGTTGCGATGACTCGTAATTACCAAGTTGCTGATACAGGAACGAAGATGATCCATTTGGGTAAGAATACGAAATCCAAAATTGTTTCAAAAGGAATTTCCGCGGGAAAAAGCCATAACAGCTACAGAGGATTGGTGAAAATCGGCCCTAATGCTGATAACTCACGAAACTTTACCCAATGTGATTCTTTATTGATCGGTGATAGATGTGGTGCACATACATTCCCATACATCGAAAACCGCAATAAGACAGCAAAATTGGAGCACGAGGCGACTACATCGAAAATAGGTGAAGATCAGGTGTTTTATTTAAACCAACGTGGTATTGATTCTGAAAAAGCGGTTGGGTTAATTGTTAATGGTTACGCCAAAGAGGTGTTAAATCAGTTGCCAATGGAATTTGCTGTGGAAGCACAGAAATTATTGGCTATTTCTTTAGAAGGTTCAGTAGGATAGATAAAAATAATTGAGCACGCTAAATTGGTAGCATACCGCTCAATACTCAATACGAATAAAATGTTAAGCATTAAAAATTTACATGCGTCTGTAGAAGACAAACAAATATTAAAGGGATTAAACCTGGAAGTTAAAGCAGGGGAAATTCATGCCATTATGGGGCCTAATGGAGCTGGAAAAAGTACCTTAGGAAATGTGTTGGCTGGACGCGAATCATATGAAGTGAATGAAGGTTCTGCTTTTTTGGATGGCGTGGATTTATTGGATCTTTCTCCAGAGGATCGTGCCCGTGAGGGACTATTCTTGGCGTTCCAATATCCTGTTGAAATCCCGGGAGTATCGAATATTAATTTTCTGAAAACAGCAGTAAATGATATTCGTGAATATAAAGGTTTGCCTCCCATGGAAGCCAAAGAATTCTTACAAATGGTAAAGGATAAGCAAAAACTGGTTGAGTTTTCGGCTAATTTAGCGAATCGTTCTTTGAATGAAGGGTTCTCCGGTGGTGAAAAAAAGCGTAATGAGATTTTTCAGCTGGCGATGTTGAATCCTAAATTATCGATCTTGGATGAAACAGATTCAGGTTTGGATATCGATGCACTTCGTATTGTTGCAAATGGTGTGAATCAGTTGCGCTCCAAAGACAATGCCTTTATTGTCATCACCCACTACCAACGTCTGTTGGATTATATCGTTCCAGATTTTGTTCACGTATTGTACAATGGTCGTATCGTGAAATCAGGGCCTAAAGAATTGGCTTTAGAGCTAGAAGAAAAAGGATACGATTGGTTAAAAGAATATGATACACAAAACGCTTAATCTTTTACACCGGTAAAATAGGAGTGGAAGAGAATTTTGGCGATTTGATTAAAAAATAACATGAGTACATTAGTTTCAGAATCATTACTTCAACAAGTGTTGGGAGCTTTTAAAGAGCAACCTGTTTCAGACGAACCTGCCTTCTTTACGGAGGCACGTCAACAAGCATTCGAACGTTTCGAAGCAGCAGGCTTTCCCACAGTTAAGAATGAAGAATGGAAATATACAAACATTCACAGTATTATCAATAAGCCCTATGCGCTTGATGTAGATGTGGATATCGAGGGCTTGGATTTTAGTGCGGGAGAGATCCCGAATTTGGATGCGTACCGTATTATTCTGGTTAACGGCCAGTATGTATTGGCTGTGAGTGAGCTGGAAAAAGTAAAGGGACTTGTTGTTATTCCAATGGATGACGCTGTCGCTGAACCTGCATTTCAGGCACATTTTGCTCATTACGCTGATAAATCCGATAACATCATGGTGGCGCTTAATACAGCTGCCTTTACAAATGGTGTATTTATCCACTTAAAGAAAGGTGTTGTACTTGACAAACCGATACAGATCATCCATGTAGCGACAGGGAAAGAAGATTTTTTTGCGCAAACACGGAATTTGGTTGTTGTTGAACCCAACGCTGAACTTGAGTTGATCGAAAGCTTTATCACGGCAGATGGTAGCGCAAGCAATGTGCATAATAAAGTTTCAGAAATTATAGTAAAAGAGAATGCTAAAGTTCAACATTACTATCTCCAAGTGGCAGAATCAGTAAGCCGTTACTTTAACCATACCGAAGTATACCAGGAGAAATATAGCCTTTACAATAACTATAACTGTAATTTTCCAGGAGCTTCTTTTATTCGCAATAATATTAATGTACGTTTAGATGCGGAAAATGTAGAAAGTCATCTGTATGGTATTAACCTGACAGCAGGTGATCAACTCGTCGACAATCATACTGTTGTGGATCATCTTAAGCCACATTGTGAATCTTACGAATGGTATAAGAATATTACACAGGATAAATCTACTGCTGTTTTCAACGGAAAAATCTTTGTTCGCGAAGACGCGCAAAAAACCAATGCTTTCCAACAGAATAATAACATGTTGATGTCGGATAATTCAGCGGTTTATACCAAGCCTCAACTGGAGATTTTTGCGGATGATGTGAAATGTTCACACGGATGTACGATAGGTCAATTTGATAATGAGGCTTTGTTTTATTTGAGAGCTCGCGGAATTGGTGAAGAATCAGCACGTATCCTGCTCGTACATGCCTTTGCTTTTGATGTGACGACCCGTTTTTCAAACGAAGTTGTTCGAAAATATGTAGAAGAATTGGTGGAAGAAAGCTTAAGAACGAATTAAACAAAATCACACAAGCTATATAAACAAAAAAAGGCGTTTACCGAATGGGTAAACGCCTTTTTTTTGATGAATATTTTATTTTTCGGATTAGTGAAAACAGTTTTGAGGTAGTCAGCAGTCTTGGAGTTGTGTTTTTGCTTCTTTTCTCTTACTTTTATACCGTTATGAACATGTCTTTGCATACAACTTACGCTTATAAACCTTGGGTTTTATAGCTCATTTACGTTTTTAAATTCTCAATTGAACACACCTATTCACTTAATGAATAGCATGATTCTCTCTGAAGTATCCAGTGGCAGCTTTGGCTAGCCTGATCATGGGAGTGTGCCATGCAGCATTTTCATTATTGATGCAGTATGTGTTATAAACGTTTTATTTAATGTGTTGATCATTCTCGATCATACACCTGTTGTATTTTTTATTTAAAATTTGATGGAAAAAAATAACTGGTTTCGTACCTATAGTTATATATGGATTGGGCAATTCATTTCTTTACTGTCCAGTTCAGCGGTCAACTTTTCGATCATGATCTGGTTGAGTTTGACGCACAGGTCTGCTGAGATATTGGCTTTTGCCGCTATTGCTGGTTTGTTACCTCAGGCGATTATCGGACCATTTGCCGGTGTCTATATAGATCGTTGGGATAGAAAGAAAGTCATGATTTTCGCTGATGGGTTTATCGCCCTCTGTACCTTAGGGATGACTTTCGTGCTAAAAAGTGATGGTACGAACATGTTTCTGATCTATCTATTGATGGCCTGTCGTTCGATCGGGTCTGCATTTCATTCGCCGGCTATGCAAGCAATTGCGCCGTTGCTCGTTCCCGAGGACAAGTTATTGCGTGTATCGGGGATTAATCAAATGCTACAGTCAGTAAGTAGTATTGCTGGTCCTGCATTGGGCACTTTGTCTATTAGCTATTTCCCCATTTCGAGTGTCTTGTATCTGGATGTCATTGGAGCTGCGGTAGCCATCATATCTTTACTTTTTGTAACTATCCCACATCTTTCACGATCTGATGTGAAACCCTCGATTGTTGCCGTTTTGGATGACCTTAAACAAGGAATGAGCGCTATCTATCATAATAAAGGATTGAAAATGTTGTTCCTGTATGCTATGGTAGCGACTTTCTGTATTATGCCTGTTGCGATCATGTTTCCTTTGTTGACAATTGGCCACTACGGTGGTGGCAAATGGGAAATGAGTATTATTGAGATTATTTGGGGGATAGGAATGCTGATCGGTGGGAGCTTTTTGGGATTAGCAAAGGTATCGATGTCCAAAGTAGCGTTGGTTAACAGCATGCATATTGTACTGGGAATCACATTTGCGATCTCGGGTTTGTTTCCCTCCGGATGGTTTATTCCATTTGTTATTATGACGGGTTTTGGGGGCGTTTCAATGTCTATTTTCTCCGCGTCATTTATGACCATTATCCAAGAGCAGGTACCGGCAGAAATGTTGGGGCGTGTATTCTCGCTTTATTTTAGCATCGCCATTTTACCAAGTATGATAGGACTCCTGTTTACAGGCTTTATCGCTGACGTGATCGGAGTGGCAACGGCGTTTGTTATTGCTGGTGTTATTGTTGTATTGGTGGGATTGCTGTCTTTTTTGAACAGGTCAATTATGTGCTTAGGGGTAGGAGGAAAAATAAAGTAATTCTAAACAAAAAACGCTTCCAGATTTTGGAAGCGTTTTTTGTTTAGAGCGAAAGACGAGATTCGAACTCGCGACCCCAACCTTGGCAAGGTTGTGCTCTACCAACTGAGCTACTTTCGCGTTGATGCTACAAAAGTAAGGCATTTCTTCTTATTCTGCAAGAGAAAAAATAAAAAATCTTAGCTTAAATCAATTGCATCGACACAATTAATTCCGTCTATTGCAGCCGAAATAATACCGCCGGCATAGCCCGCGCCCTCCCCACAAGGGTAAAGTCCTTTGACCTGAGGGTGTTGCAGGTTTTCTTTGTTTCGCGGTATACGTATAGGCGAAGATGTCCTCGATTCTACGCCGACCAGAATAGCTTCGTTCGTATAATAGCCTTTCATCTTTTTACCAAATATTGGGAGGGCACCCCGAAGCGCTTCATGTACAAAAGTTGGTAAAACCTCTCGCAAGTCGGCCGAAGAGGTTCCGGGTTTATAAGAGTTTTCCGGTAGATCCAAGGAAACTCGGCCTTCGACAAAGTCAACCATGCGCTGTGCAGGTGCAACAAGGTTTCCTCCACCAACTTCGAAAGCTCGGCGTTCGATCTGTTTTTGAAAATCAAGTAAAGCAAAGGGATCATTTAGCGCATTAGGTACATCTTCGAGGTTGATCTGAATGACGGTACCTGAATTGGCGTGTGGATTATTCCGTTTAGAAGGAGACCAGCCGTTGACGACGATTTCGTTATGGTCAGTTGCACAGGGAGCAATAACGCCACCCGGACACATACAAAATGAAAAGACACCGCGATCATTGACTTGCTCGACCAGACTATAATAGGCTGGCGGCAAATGTTCACTTCTGACCTGACAATGGTATTGAGCCTGATCAATAATAGCCTGTGGATGTTCGATGCGGACACCGAGCGCAAAAGCTTTTGCTTCAATCAACCAATTATTGCGATGAAATAGTTCGAAAATATCACGCGCGGAGTGGCCCGTGGCTACAATAACATGATCGGCTTTGATTTCTTCTCCACTGGCTAATTTTACTCCACGGACCTGACCAAAGGATTCCAATATATCATCTACACGTTGATCGAAAAGAAACTCACCTCCAAATTCGATCACACTCTCCCGCATCGCTTCAATAATATGAGGGAGTTTGTTGGTGCCGATGTGGGGGCGGGCATTCACTAAAATGTCCGTTGTCGCTCCATGAGATACAAAAAGCTTAAGGACTTTGTCAACGTCACCTCTTTTATTGGAGCGGGTATAAAGCTTGCCGTCAGAATAGGTTCCTGCACCACCTTCCCCAAAGCAGTAGTTGGATTCGGGGTTCACAGTGCCCTCGCGGTTTAGCTTCGCAAGATCGCGTCTTCGGTCCTGTACTTTTTTGCCTCTCTCAATGACAATTGGTTTGAGACCACGCTCAATACAGCGGATCGCGGCGAATAAACCTGCGGGGCCAGCACCGATGATGATGACGGGTTTTCCCGACTGCACAGATTTAAAATGGTTTTCATAAATCTCCGGTAGGGGAAATTCGTCGATATAAAAAATCACCCGTGCTCTGTAAACCACTTGTTTACTACGGGCGTCAATGGAGCGTTTACGGATTTTATAACCTTTGAGCTGTTGTGGTTGCAGGCGTAGCATTTTTGCGCCTTGCTGTAGGATATATTGCTCATCTTCGATTTTCTCCGGAAGGATCGCAATCTCAATTTCTTTTTGCATAAGATAAAAGGGCTGGGTTTTTATCCCAAAACCGCCACAAAGTTACGGAATATTGGTTGTTTGCCGATTTGGAAATAAAAATATTCTTATCTTAGTAGGAGCTTGGTATATGCTTTGATAGTGTAAACGTATAATTTGAATAGTATTTAATTCTTTGAACAATGAAAATGAAAAGATTTTTAGTAGCCCTATGCGGTTTATTTGCATTAGTATCATTAAACTCATGTGGTTACAATACGATGGTTTCTCAGGACGAGAACGTCAAAGGGAAATGGGCACAGGTTGAAAATGCTTACCAACGTCGTGCGGATTTGGTTCCGAACTTGGTGAACACTGTAAAGGGTGCTGCTAAGCACGAAGAAAGCACATTAACTGCGGTCGTTGAAGCAAGAGCTAAGGCAACTTCGGTTACCATCAATGCAGATGATTTATCGGAGGAGAATATCGCTAAATTCCAAAAAGTACAAGATCAGTTCAGTGGTTCTTTGAGTCGTCTGTTGGCTTCGGTAGAGGCCTACCCGGACTTAAAGGCAAATCAAAACTTTTTGGAATTGCAAGCGCAATTGGAAGGGACAGAAAACCGTATTTCAACGGAACGTAGATCCTATAATGAAGCTGTACAGCAATTCAATACGACTGTACGTAGCTTCCCAAATAATTTAATGGCGGGCATGTTTGGGTTTAAAGCCAAAGGAACATTTACAGCTGCCCCTGGCTCAGATAAGGCACCGACTGTATCATTCTAATAACATCTTGTTAGAAATGGACGAAATGATGGATGATGCGGCTTGCGTATAAGCCCGTCATCCATTTTTTATACAGATTGTTTTACAAGGACGTGTTTACATGGGAGAGTCGGACAGACTGATCTTGAATGTAGACATCATTGACGAAATATTATGGCTTTAAATGCAGAAGAACAAGAAAGAATCGTTCATGCTATTAATATGGCAGAAAACGAGACATCGGGAGAAATCCGGGTTGTGATAGAAAATCATTGCCCCGATGAAGTTCACGATCGTGCAACGTACTATTTTTCCAAATTGGGCATGCATAAAACCGTGCTAAAGAATGGAGTGCTTATTTACATCGCATTGGAGGATCATAAATTTTCTATCATTGGTGATAAAGGGATCAATCAACGCGTGGAAAGCGACTTTTGGAATTGTACCAAAGATCTTATGGTCGAAGAATTCCGTGTGGATAAAATTGTAGAGGGACTGGTGAAGGGAATTGAACATGCGGGCAAACAATTAGCGAAATTCTTTCCCAGAGAACATGATGATATCAATGAACTTCCAAATGATATTGTTTTTGGTGATCGCTAGTCAATAAAAAATAAAACTTATGTCGAAATTATTTTCTCGGGTTCGGATTCCAGTCATGGTAATGGTGCTGTGGGCGCTGGCCTTCATGACTGCAATAGGACAGGATTTTCCAGAGACACCCAATAAACTTGTCAATGATTATACAAATACATTGACGGCCGGTCAAAAACAGCAATTGGAGCAAAAGCTGTTGGCATTTGAAGATTCTACTTCTACACAGATTGCTGTGGTCATGATGAACTCTACTGGAGGTTATGATATCTCAGATTATGCTGTCCGTCTGGCGAAGAAGTGGGGTGTTGGTAATAAAAAGTACAATAATGGTATTTTATTATTGGCGGCATTGGGCGACCGGGCTGTTACCATTCAGACCGGCTATGGGATTGAAGGAGCAGTGCCCGATGCGATTGCCTATCGTATTATTGAGAATGATATCAAACCAGCATTTCGTCAGGGCGATTATTATAGTGGGGTTGACAAGGCTACAAATTCTCTTATTTCCTATGCAAAAGGGGAATATAAAGCTGATCCCAAACAGCCTAGCGGCGGTGGATCGGGATCCATCATATTTGTCATTATTGTCGTGATATTTCTAGTTGTGCTATTTTCAAATCGCGGTGGCGGTGGAAAAGGAGGCGGGCGCGTGATGAATGGTCGTGGCTCTTCAGATATTTTTTGGTGGACTTTGCTTAACGGTCTCGGGGGAGGCAACCGAGGTGGCGGCGGTGGATTTGGAGGTGGATCCGGCGGTGGGTTTGGCGGATTTGGAGGCGGCGATTTCGGTGGTGGCGGTGCTTCGGGACGATGGTAACAACTTTGCTAAATAATGTTAAATAGCGTGTCAATGCAACGGAAATCTTTTACATTTATGGGAAGTATACAATTATGAAGAAGGGAATATTGATGGGTTTAAGCTTTTTACCAGCCTTATTGATGGCACAAGAAAGCTATACAGTGACAGGAAAAGTGAATGCAGCTTCTGATAAGGCTAAAGTATTTATGCAGTACGCCAATAATGGTACCCGTCAGCTAGATTCAGCTGCTGTGGTCAAAGGTGAGTTTAAATTCAACGGTCAGGTAGCATCACCAACTAAAGGTGTGATGATTTATTCTGCAGAAGGGCTTTCCTTTGGGGAACTCCGGGGTGCACAAAAGCAACCTGAAACGGCTCAGTTGTATCTGTCAAAAGGCGTGATCAACGTAGATGCATCCAAAGGATTTAAAGATGCTGTAATAACAGGTACGGCGATCAATGATGACTTTACGCAATACAAAGCTTTTGTAAAACCTTATGTAGATCAATTTGAAGGCTTAAATCAACAATATTATGCGGCTTCTGATGCACAGAAACAGGATCCGAAGTTTATTGAAGGTCTGCAAAAACAAGCTGGCGAGATTTCTGAAAAGATGGAAAAGGCTGATGCTGAATTTATCAACAAAAATCCAAAAAGCTGGTATACATTAGATCTGCTTGCTGAAAATGTAAGTGGGGAAAACGTGAATGAATATGTGTCTTCGTTTGAAAAATTGTCTCCGGAATTAAAAAATTCTGAGAAAGGAAAAGAGTTGGCTGAGCGTATCCAAAAACTAAAAGCTGTTGCTGTAGGTTCTGTGGCACCAGATTTTACGTTACCGGATACGACAGGCAATAACATGTCTCTATCTTCATTGCGAGGCAAATATGTCTTGTTGGATTTCTGGGCGAGCTGGTGTGGACCTTGTCGTCACGAAAATCCGAACGTTGTTGCCGCATTCAATAAATTTAAAGATAAAGGCTTTACTGTGTTTGGTGTTTCCTTGGACAACCCAGGTAAAAAGGATGCTTGGTTAAAAGCGATTCATGATGATAATTTGCAACAATGGCCACATGTGTCTGATTTGCAGGGTTGGAAATCGGCTCCTGTGAAATTGTATGAAGTACGTGGAATTCCACAGAACTTCTTAATTGATCCTTCTGGTAAAATTGTCGCTTCTAATTTAAGAGGAGAGGCTTTGGAAGCTAAATTGGCGGAGCTATTAAAATAGGCTCTTTCAGTTTCTTAGATTAATATAGAACACCTATTTAAAATCTTATCTTTGTTGATGGATTTTAAATAGGTGTTTTTTGTGAAAGCTGTACTGCTTCTCGATCTTTGTTTGCGGAGATGGCTTTTCTAAGCGCATAATTGGTTCGTATGGCAAAGAATTGGTTTTATAAAAGCATGAGCTTCTTTAGGCTGATGTATATAATATCAAGAGAAACATTTATTAATGGATTGCAAAAAGCATTATTTGCTTTAGTGCAAGGCATATAGACTATAGCGTTTATTAATAATAAACTGCGTGTAAAACCCAAAAAATGAGAAAAAAACTGATACTGGTGATTGCTTTAGGTATTTTAGCTTTTGCCTGTAATTCCAAAAAAGAAAATGGTGTACCAGTGGTAAACCTGGAGGCGCTTAGTGCAATTCCCCTGGATCATTCCATCGAGGCTTTGGCAAAGGGTAAGGAATATATAGATGTGACATTACCACCAAATGCGCGAATCGATGAGTTGTCACAGCAGGAGCTGGGGTTACTGAAGGCTGCAGCTTATCGTTTCTATCATCATGTAAGCCTAAAGGATAACCAGTATAAGGTAGATATCAGAGATCCAAAGTCTTTATACATTTCCGACCAAGTTATCAAAGCCTACGAGCAGGCGATCCAAAATACCAACCATTTCGCAGATTCAATGGCGAAAACTGGACAGACGATTCAATTGCCAGCTGTAAATGAGGAATATCTCAATAAGCTACTGAAATAGCAATTTTAAACGAATGTAAAAGCTGGTCAGATAGTGGTATTGTTTAATTTAGGATATAAAAAACACGCATGAAATTCATTTCATGCGTGTTTTTTATATATTAGTCTTGTAAAAGAACTCCTTATAAGGAAAGTATCTCAATGATTCGAAGTAGATCTTCGTTCAGTTTTACGTTATGTTTAATTGCGCTCTTAAAAGGAGTGAATCTAACTTCGCTACAGATTAATCCGGCCATTTCACCTCTACGGCCCGCAACAAGCGCTTCTACTGCAGCAACGCCAAGTCTACTGGCCAATACACGGTCCATACATGTTGGGCTTCCACCGCGTTGGATGTGGCCTAAAATAGAAAGCCTTACATCATAATGGGGGAAATTTTCTTTTATTTTTTCCGAAACGACCATTCCACCTTCTTTGTCCCCTTCGGCAACGATGATGATGCGTGAAGATTTATTTTTCCGGCTTTTATCCAGCCTTTTCATGATAGCATCGTAATCCACCTCAAACTCGGGAACCAATACAGCTTCAGCACCTGTACTTATACCAGAACGGATGGCAATCAAGCCAGAATCACGTCCCATAACCTCAATAATAAAAACACGATCGTGAGACTCTGCAGTATCACGGATTTTATCTACCGCTTGAATAACGGTGTTTATTGCTGTATCATAGCCAATGGTGAAATCAGTTCCGGCTAGATCATTGTCTATTGTGCCTGGTAGACCGATAATTGGAAAGTCAAACTCGTCAATGAATTTTGATGCACCTGTAAATGTTCCGTCACCACCAATGACCACCATCGCGTCAATTTCATGGCTACGTAAGTTATCATAAGCTTGTTTACGTCCTTCGACAGTCTTGAATGCCTCGCTGCGCGCAGTTTTTAGAATAGTTCCGCCACGTTGTATGATATTGGCCACGGATTTTGCATCCATGGGGAAAATCTCACCATTTACCAAACCATCATAGCCCCTGCGTATACCAAATACCTCAAGATTGTTATAGATACCTGCTCTTACAACAGCACGAATACCCGCATTCATTCCTGGAGCATCCCCTCCAGATGTCAAAACAGCAATTTTTTTAATGTTACTCATACGAACTCAAACTTAGCTATTTTTGTGCTTATATACAATTATATTTCCGTTATTAAAAGTTCCGAATCGCTTAAAAGCAATTAATTAATTGCCTTCTGCTGTGCAATTAATCTAAATCAGTATCAAACTTCATGTAAACTTTACAATAGAGCCTTGAATTATAAAAAGCGATGATAACCACTAGATAGTCTGCTTATCGTTTTGCTTTAAAAGCATCAATCCCACTTTGTAGAAAAGCTTTGTATTGATCAATATTATAGTTTGCGCCAGTTTGTGGTACCAATACCGTTCCCGTTTCATCTACAATCACGTATAGAGGCTGCGAATTGCTATTGAAAGTCGATGCCTGAAAATCACTGTTTTTATTACCGATCGTTTTGATTTTCTTTCCACTATATTTAGAAACGAATTGTTCATTCGCTGGTAACTCTGTTTTATCATCAACAAAGAGTTCGGCCATAACAAATTCCTCTTTTAATAGCTTCGCAACAGTGGGATCTGTCCATACATTTGCCTCCATTTTTCGGCAATTGACACAGTTCCAGCCGGTGAAGTCTATCAATACAGGTTTATTCAACTCTTTTGCGGTTTCCAGAGCCTGATCATAATCGTAATATGGATCAAATCCCTTCGGGGTACCGCGCTCATGGAAGATTTCCGCATATTTTTTTACTTTGCCGTCGCTGTGGGCAGGAGCGCCTGCAATACCAGCAGAGAGGTCGAAGTCCTGCGTTGCAGAAGGCGGTAAGAAAGCGGATATAGATTTCAGTGGTGCTCCCCATAGACCGGGAACCATGTATACGACAAAAGAGAATACGACGATTGCAAGTATCGTCCGTGGTACGGACAGAAATTTAAGGTCACTATCATGCGAGAACTTGATTTTACCAATGAGGTATAATCCCATCAGGCCAAATATGGCAATCCACAAGGATAAAAATACCTCACGATCCAACCAGTTCCAGTGATAAGCTAGATCTACGTTCGATAAAAATTTTAATGCTAAAGCGAGTTCTAAAAATCCGAGAACGACCTTTACTGAATTGAGCCACCCGCCAGATTTTGGCAATGACTTTAGCAATGAAGGGAACATGGCAAATAAGCCAAACGGGATTGCTAAGGCAATGGAAAAACCCAGCATACCGATCGCCGGACCTAAACGTTCGCCCTTTGAAGCGGCTTCAACGAGTAGGGTGCCAATAATTGGACCTGTACAGGAGAACGAAACCAGCGAAAGACTAAATGCCATAAAAAAGAGCCCGATAAGGCCGCCCTTATCTGATTTAGCATCCATTTTATTGACAAAGGAGCTTGGTAAGGTGATTTCGAAAGCACCAAAAAATGAAGCAGCAAAAACCACGAGCAATAGAAAAAACAAGAAATTAAATATGCCATTCGTCGATAGTGCGTTAAGTGCGTCAGAACCGAATGCAATCGTAATGATCATCCCTAAAGCGACGTATATCACAATAATGAAGAGGCCATAGAGTAGCGCTTTACTGATGCCACTTGCGCGGGTGCCAGATTGTTTTGTAAAGTAGCTAACAGTCAGAGGTAGCATCGGGAATATACAAGGCATGAGGAGCGCCGCAAAGCCGCCAATTAATCCAGCGATAAAAATACTCCAAAGCGATTTCTTTCCGGTTTCTGCGTTAGTGGAAGAGATATTTGTTGTTGCCTTATCCAATTTGCTGCTATCCTGGCTGACCGTGGTATCCGGAGCGTCTGAAAAAGTCAGGTCATCCGGTACGGCCTCTACCACTGGTGTGGTATCAGGTGAAGATTCAAATTGAAGTCCTTCCGTACTTGTCAAACTATCTTGTTGCAATGCAAAAGTCGCCGAGGTATGCGAAAGACTGAAAAAAGCAATTAAAAGTAGAATAAATGTGTTTTTTAACATGCGTATCTGTTTCTGATGTCAGTTTCAAAAATAAAAAAAGGCGATGAGAATCGCCTTATTATTTTATCCGTGTATGATCATTTTTACTATTTGATTGTCACAGCAAAAGCATATTCATCCGGAGGAAGACATTGTGATGCATCACAAGCTTGCCATTCTACTGTGCCTTTCACTGTCGCAGTACCTTTATTCAACTTCACCTTTTGTTGAAAGATCACTTCATTTGTAAAATAACCAACATCCATTTTGAACACTTCTTCGTGTTTTACTTTTGGTTTTGGCTCAGCAGTTTTGCCTACCAGCGCATAGTCAGCGGCTTTAGCAAAATTGAAGGAAGTTGGGATTGGTCCGCCATCTTTCACATTTTGGGAATAGATGTGCCAACCATTTTGGATTGTTCCTTTGACATAGACAACAGCTTCGTTGTTGTTTAATTTTTTGCTGGCTACAGTCCATTTTACAGGTTTGTGAATTTGGGCGAAGGCTCCAGTAGCTGCAAAAATCACAGCAGTTATCAACAATACTAATTTTTTCATTTTCCTAAATAATTATTGCAGTTTGTTATACACCTTTGATAGCAAAAACTGATAAAGGTTTAATTTAACCACGTTACAAATTTAGCATATTCCCAAATGGTTTATCTGTATTTAGTGTAAAGATTAGGATATAAGATGGCTTATCTCTTTGATATTAAATTTCTGCAGTTTGTCGTCGATAAGTACTTGCAGTTGACCATCGATCCCAACAGTCTTGATCATTCCCATCTTTTTCTCACCTGCGACCAAAAATGGTTTTTCCTGGTCTTTCCAAAAGAGTAGTTCGTTATAACAATTCAATTGGGGTTGCCAAGAGTGGGTAAAGAGTATATTATATTCCTTCTGGATACTTGCAAAAAGTTCGACAGCCAAATCTTTTATGACATAATCAGCTTTATTAGTTAAATTAGATAAGGAGGTAATTGTTGACGCTGTGTCAAAATTGACTTGATTGATATTAACGCCGATTCCGACAATAGAAGCTTCAATTTTATTTCCCTTCAACTTATTTTCAATCAGGATGCCTGCTATTTTTTTGTTGTCAACATAAATGTCATTAGGCCATTTAACGGTAACGGGTAGCTCAGTTTTGCTTTTAAGCCACTTTACTAAAGCGATAGCTACTGTTGCTGAGAGCGCAAACTGCTGTTCAATTGCTAAAAAATGAGGTTTTAAAAGAATTGATGTCGTCAGGTTTTTTCCAGGTTCGCTCACCCAGGTACTTCCACGCTGTCCTTTTCCCCGAAATTGTTCTTCTGCTAAAATGGCAGTACCCTCTGCGAGTGGCTTGAAATTTGACAATAAATCTTTTAAATAATCGTTTGTAGAGGCAACTTTGTCAAGATATATTGTATTTTGACCGATGATAAGTCCCGAAATATTGTTATTTTGCAAACTGAAAGTATTAAATAAATATTAAGTCAAAACTATCATATTTTTTAATGAGTAAAAATAAAAGTTCAGAATTGTCGCAACGTCTATCAGAAATTATCGTCCATGGTATGCAGGAAAAGAAAGCAAACGAGATTGTTCGCTTGGATTTAAGAGATCTTCACAGTTCTGTTTCTGATTATTTTGTGATTTGTCATGCCGACTCAAACATTCAGGTTAATGCCATTGCAAAGAGTGTAGAGGAGGAAGTCTATAAAGCTTTTGGTCAAGAACCCCAATATAAAGAAGGACAATCAAACGGAGAATGGTTGATTTTGGATTTTGTGGATGTGGTTGTACATATCTTTAAGACCGAAAAGAGAGCACATTACGGCATTGAGGATTTGTGGGGAGATGCACAGATTCAGCATTTTCAAAGCGCCTAAATAAAAGCCTCAATACAATAGTTTATACAGAAAATATAATTACGATATAATGAAAAAAATCCCAAGTAGTAAGGTAAGCCCGAAACCGCCAAAATTCAATTTTGTGTGGCTTATGATTGCCATGTTTTTAGGTTTTTTTGCCTTGCAATATGTTTTTGGAGAAAACCCGGCTAAGGAAATTAGCTATAGTGATTTTGAAACACGCATGTTAAAAACCGGAGCTGTTGAGCGTCTGGAAGCATATAAGAAAAATGATCTTGTCGAGGTGGAAGTTTATCTAAAAAAGGGCTGGAAAGACAACCCCAGTTTTAAAGACGTAGCCAAGAACAGTGATCCAATTCCAAGTCTTGCCGGTCAGGAAGAAACAGGCCCCCAATATATCTTTAAAGATGCTTCGGCAGAGGTGTTGGAGAAGAAGTTAGCTGCATCACAAGATGAGCTGGCTCCGGGTACACCTAAGGTACAACTGAAATATGCTGATCGTTCCAATCCATGGGCAAGCTGGTTTGTGACATTTATGTTGCCATTATTGGTATTGGCAGCAATCTGGATTTTCTTGATGCGCCGCATGGGTGGTGGAGCAGGTGGCGGCGGTGGCGCGATCTTTAACATCGGTAAATCCAAAGCACAGTTATTTGACAAAGAATCACAGATCAATATTACCTTTAACGATGTTGCTGGCTTAGAAGAAGCAAAACAAGAGGTAATGGAAATCGTAGATTTCTTAAAAAATCCACGTAAATACACGAATCTAGGGGGTAAAATTCCGAAAGGAGCATTGCTTGTAGGTCCTCCGGGTACAGGTAAAACCTTATTGGCAAAAGCTGTTGCAGGAGAAGCTCAAGTACCTTTCTTCTCGTTATCGGGTTCGGACTTCGTTGAGATGTTTGTGGGTGTCGGTGCCTCACGTGTGCGTGATTTGTTCAAACAAGCCAAAGAGAAAGCCCCTTGTATTATCTTTATTGATGAGATTGATGCAATCGGCCGCGCCCGCGGTAAAAACTCCATGATGGGCGGTAACGATGAACGTGAAAATACATTGAACCAGCTACTGGTAGAAATGGACGGTTTTGGTACAGACTCCGGCGTTATTATTCTAGCCGCTACAAACCGTATCGATGTATTGGATACAGCTTTATTGCGTCCGGGACGTTTCGACCGTCAGATTTCAATTGATAAACCAGATCTGATAGGTCGTGAGCATATTTTTAAAGTGCATTTAAAACCATTGAAATTATCTGCAGAGGTAGATGCCAAAAAATTATCAGCACAGACGCCAGGTTTTGCGGGAGCAGAGATCGCCAATGTGTGTAACGAAGCTGCGTTGATTGCTGCACGTAAAAACAAATCTGAGATAGATATGCAGGATTTTCAAGATGCTGTAGATCGTGTGATTGGTGGTCTTGAGAAAAAGAATAAAATCATATCTCCCGAGGAGAAACGTATTGTTGCTTATCACGAGGCGGGACACGCCATTGCGGGTTGGTTTTTAGAACATGCCGATCCCTTGGTAAAAGTATCTATTGTTCCGCGTGGAGTAGCTGCGTTAGGATATGCACAGTATCTTCCACGAGAGCAGTTCTTATATACAACCGAACAGCTGGTTGATAGTTTGTGTATGACGATGGGAGGGCGTGTTGCGGAGGATATTACTTTCGGAAGAATCTCAACAGGCGCCCAGAATGACTTGGAGCGTATTACACAACTTTCCTATGCCATGATTGCCATTTACGGTATGAATGATAAAGTTGGCAATGTGTCTTTCCGCGACAGTTCGGAAGCGTCTTTCCAAAAACCATATTCTGACAAAACGGCAGAGCTGATTGATGCTGAAGTTCGTAATCTGATCACAGACGTTTACGCACGGACAAAGCAACTTTTATTGGACAAACGTGAAGGCTTGATTAAGATTGCAGAGAAACTGTTAGAAAAGGAAATTCTTTTCCAATCGGATCTTGAAGAAATATTAGGTAAACGTCCTTTCGATACCAAGACTACTTACGATGAGTTTGTTAACGGTGCCGATGGTGGCGGTGTTCCGCAAACTGATTTGCCATTGGATGTTCATCCAGAAGAAGCTACTTCAAAAGATGAACAACGATTGGATAATCAATCAGGTAGTTTAAACTAATTTAGATTTTGCAGCGCTAGAGCTCTTCTAGCGCTGTATTTATAGTGCTATTGAGCCATGAACGTGAAGAACGCAACAGCGAAGGAGGTAATGTTAAAACGTATACGTCAGGCATTGCTTCAAAAAAATGACAATCCACATCCTAATTTCAAAGAAACACCTCTTTACAAACAAGAGGATGAATTGGTGGATCTTGTTTTTGTTCGTGAGTTCACTGCCGCAGGCGGCAAATTTCTTTATTGTGATGGCGAAATTGGCCTCATCGAGAATTTGATTACATTGACAGAGGTCAATAATATAAAAAATATCTATGCCTGGGAACAGGGGATACAAAACCTATTGAGTCCCTATGGCTTCCCTTTTTTCAAAACAGAGAAAGACTTCGAATCGGCCAATGCGAGCATTACCTCATGTGAAGCATTGATCGCGCGCAATGGCAGTATCATGGTGAGCAATGCGAATGCTTCTGGACGTCGTCTGAGTATCTATCCGCCGATTCACATCGTTATAGCTAAAGCTTCTCAATTGGTTTGGGATCTGAAAGATTCCTTGGCTTATATGCAAAAGCGTTACGGGGAGGAGATTCCAACAATGATCTCAACCATCACAGGACCTTCGCGGACAGCAGATATTGAGAAGAGGCTGGTATTGGGCGCTCATGGCCCCAAAGAGCTATACGTTTTACTTTTAGAGGACCGTTTCTAACTATGCTGACTCATTACTTACAACAAACGCCCGTAGCGAGCGTCATTTTCTTTTTTACACTTGTCACAAGTATTTATACTTTTTCTCATGAGCAGCTTTATGGCAAGTTGATGTTGCATCCTTATAGCATCGCCCGTAAGCAACGCTTGTATACCATACTGACAAGTGGTTTTATTCATAAGGACTGGGGGCACCTCCTGTTCAATATGATCACTTTCTATTATTTTGCGTTTGGGTTGGAGCAGATGTTAGCACAGGCAAGCATCTATGGACATCTTCTCTTTGCTGTTATTTATTTAGGCAGTCTGCTGCTGAGTGACATTCCAACCATTATTCAGCAGAAAAATAATTATGGTTATTATAGTTTGGGCGCTTCGGGAGCGATCTGTGCCGTTTTATTCAGTTACATCCTCTTTAATCCAAAGATGACTATCGGTGTGATGATGATCATTCCAATGCCCGCCTATTTATTTGCCTTCCTGTTTTTGGGGTATTGTATCTGGGCTTCCAAAAAAGCGCAAGACGGAATTAACCATGATGCACATTTCTATGGTGCATTATCAGGGTTGATCCTGACGATTATCTGCTTCCCCTGGGTCATAAAACATTGCTTAGCGCAGTTTTAAAATTTTCCACCCCAGGTTTCCCGGTCCAAATTCCTGTATTGGATTGCTTCAGCGAGATGGTGGTTTTCAATCGTGGGGCTATTTTCCATGTCGGCGATAGTACGCGCAACCTTTAATATTCGATCATAAGCCCTTGCCGAAAGATTTAGACGATCGATAGCTGTTTTAAGCAGTTTCTTTTGAGATTCGCCAACGTGACAGATGTCTCTTGTTAACTTGGTGCTCATATGTGCATTGCAATGGACTTCAGGATAAGATTCGAACCGTTTTTTTTGAATTTGTCTTGTCTGGACGACACGATTGCGAACAGTCAGGCTATTTTCACAGGGTTGAGAAGTACTCAGTTCGTCGAACTGAACAGGCGTGACTTCTACATGCAGGTCGATCCGATCCAATAAAGGTCCTGATATTTTACTTAAATAGCGTTGGACGGTGTTACTGCCACAGATACATTCCTTCTCGGGATGATTAAAATATCCACAGGGGCATGGGTTCATTGCTGCAATTAGCATAAAACTTGCGGGATAGTCTATGGTTAATTTTGCCCGAGAAATAGTGATATTCCGGGATTCGAGCGGTTGTCGCATGACCTCAAGGACACTTCGTTTGAATTCGGGGAGTTCATCCAAAAATAAAACTCCATGATGCGAAAGTGAAATTTCGCCGGGTTGCGGATTAGAACCGCCTCCTACCATTGCTACATCAGAGATAGTATGATGGGGCGCGCGGAATGGTCGTATAGTTAATAATGCGTCTTTGGCTTTGAGATTTCCTGAAACCGAATGAATTTTGGTTGTTTCCAAGGATTCGGTCATACTGAGTGGTGGTAGAATGGTTGGTAACCTTTTTGCCAACATAGTCTTTCCTGCTCCTGGAGGACCTATAAGAATGACATTATGTCCTCCGGCAGCGGCTATTTCCAAGGCCCTCTTGATATTTTCCTGTCCACGAACATCCGAGAAGTCTACCTCATACTTATTTGTCCCCACATTGAAGGAAGATGATATATCCACTTTGGTTGGAACAATGCTTTTTGAGTTATTGAGGAACTGTACTACTTCCGTAAGATTTTCGACAGCAATCACATCAATTCCGCTGACAATAGCGGCTTCCAATGCATTCTGCTGAGGAAGTATAATTCCTTTAAAGCCATCATTGAGTGCTTGTAAGGCAATAGATAAGGCTCCTCTAATAGGTTTAATGCTGCCGTCTAAGGACAATTCGCCCAGGATAAGGTAATGTTCCAATAACACATTGCTGAGCTGTCCTGAGGAAGCCAGTATGCCAATGGCGATCGATAGATCATAACTAGAGCCTTCTTTTCTGATGTCAGCTGGTGCCATGTTGACCACAATTTTTTGTCTTGGCATGTGAAGTTGACAGGAAGTAATGGCACTTTCAACACGTCTTAGGCTTTCTTTGACAGCATTGTCAGGAAGTCCGACGATATAATAATGGAGTCCAGTAGAGACAACGACCTCAACTGTTATGGTGCACGCCTCAATACCATAGACGGCGCTACAATAAGTTTTGTTCAGCATGAATTTTATAATCGGTTGATTTAAAGATACTAAATATAAAATTAAAAATGATTACGCTTTGAGGAATTATTGTAATTCGATAGCGAATTGTTGAAAAATGATTATATTGTAATTATATGGATTCTGGTAAATAATAGATAATTGCGTTATTTGGCAAACGATTTGCTTTACAAATTGTATTATTATCGAAGACTAGATTCATCGAATAATAGAATTAGAACTTTAAAACGAAAAAGAAATGAATGACACAAGTAAAGTAGCTTTGGCGTTGTTGGCAGGTCTTGCTGCAGGTGCAGCTTTAGGAGTTTTATTTGCTCCGGACAAAGGATCAGATACAAGAGATAAGATCAATGATTCATTAAGCGATTTGAGTGATGCTATTCGTGAGAGAGCTGAAGAACAATTCGATCAATTGAATGATTTTAAAGAAAAAATTGTCTCCACCTTGAAAGGTAAATTAAACCAAGCCGAGGAAATTGTAGATGATGATATCATCGAGCATGCATAAAAGACAAACTGTTCTTAAGAGCAATTTGTGGAGATACATAGAATATTAGGCTATTTCAAAAGGCTGAATATTAATAATACAAAGAAATTGAGATTCGTATAGGACTTTTGAGATAGCCTAAATAAAATTAAGATGCATGGAAGAAGAAAAATTTTCACTTAGTGGTACTTTCCAGAAAACAAAAGAGTACGTAGATTCCCAGTTTAAGCTTGTTAAACTGAAGACAATTGAGCGCTCATCACGCCTTATTGCCAGTTTGGTGGTGGATGCAACCAAATTGATACTTACTTTGTTCGTCGTCTTTTTCTTATGTCTGGCATTGGGCTTTTGGCTAGGTGAATTGTTGGGAAGTTATTCGTTGGGATTCTTGGCAACAGCAGGTATTTTTATAGTGATTATTATAGTAATCCGGATTTTTGAACCTGCGTTGGAATCGAAATTTATGGATCTTTCTATTCGCCGCTTTTTGGCTAAATGGAACGACGAGATCGAAGAAGAGGAAGAATTGAAAAAAGAACAATTTGATAGAGAAGGGACTACAAATGAATAACAAGCAGACTAAAATACGTAATTTACAGGAGCTTAAGATGGAAATTGCTCGTTTGAAGGTGCTCAAAAATGAACAAGAGGCTTACTTAAAAACACAATTTACTTTGCTTAACAATAAAATTGAAGCTCCGGTTCGATTTTTCAATTCATTAAAGAATAATATCCCAGGCGTAAATATGATTCAACAACTGTTTGCGAAGAGCAACAACCCAGATTCAGATTGGCTGACGAAAACTCTGCGCATAGGTGTTCCTTTTGTGATGAACAAGCTGTTTTTGAAAAACTCGGGTATGCTGAAAAAAGCGCTTATGTTGTTGTTATCTGAACGTGCTGTTGGGCAGATCAATCAGGATAAAATCAGTGGCTTGATTGGCAAACTCACCAATTTTATCCGACCTAAAAAGAAGAAAAAGAAAGGTTCACAAATTGAAGGTGAGGCTACCATAAAAGACGAGGTCAATGAATATGGTATTCCCTCCTATAGTGAGACCTATTAGGAATTAGCTCCTTCTTTTTTCAGGAAATCAGCGTAGGCTAATTTAATTCCTTCGCGGAGATTGATTTTATGTTTCCAGCCTAGGGCATGTAATTTGGATACATCCATTAGTTTCCGTGGCGTTCCATCAGGTTTACTGCTGTCAAAAGAGATGTTTCCTTCATATCCTATAACTTCTTTGATGAGTTCTGCGAGATCCTTTATACTGAGATCTTCGCCTATACCGATATTGACAAATTGTTTTTCGTCATAGTTATTCATCAAAAATACGCAGGCATCAGCCAAGTCGTCCGAGAAAAGAAATTCCCTCAGCGGGGTCCCGGTACCCCATATCACAACATTATCTAAGTTATTGACTTTTGCCTCGTGAAATCTTCTGATCAAAGCTGGTAAGACATGCGAGTTTTGCGGATGATAATTATCGTTAATGCCGTACAGATTGGTTGGCATGACTGATATGAAATTACAGCCGTATTGATCGCGGAAAGCTTCAGTCATTTTAATACCGGCAATTTTAGCGATGGCATAGGGTTCATTCGTAGGTTCCAATGTGCCAGTCAACAATAAGTCTTCGTTTAAAGGCTGTGGCGCCATTTTGGGATAAATGCAGCTTGACCCCAAGAACATCAGTTTCCTGACCTCATTGTCGTAGGAAGATTTAATCACATTATTCTGTATCGCCATATTCTCGTAGATAAAATCCGCCCGATAGGTGTTGTTTGCCATTATTCCACCGACTTTAGCTGCTGCCAGGAAGACATAATCAGGTTTCTCTTCGTTGAAAAAATCAGCAACTGCCTGTTGATTGCGCAGATCTAGTTCCTGAGAAGTACGGGTCACGATGTTATTGTATCCTAGTTCTATTAATTTGCGATGTATTGCCGATCCGACCATTCCTCGATGGCCTGCTACGTAAATTTTAGCGTCTTTTTCCACGATAAGTTATTGATTCCTGCAAACTTAGATAAATTGCCCTTTATATGCAATATAATTCACCCACATAAGGCACTTTATCGACCGCCTTTGATTAAATGGCACACATGATTGTTCCGCAGTTGTCTGTCTATTCCCCGCCATCAAGATTTATTTTTTTTAGCGGGAATATAAGGTTATTTTTGCGGGATATTAATTAAAAAATGGGAAAGGATAAACTACGTAAATTTGCCGAAGTAGCGACTTTTGAGAATGTCATCCAGCTCGATGCCGGCAAGGAATATAAAGGAAATTGGGCTGAGAAGCAATTTGGAAACACGAACCCGGTTGTTTTGGAACTTGCCTGTGGCAAAGGGGAATATACGGTGAGCTTGGCGCGCTTGTTTCCAGAGAAGAACTTTATTGGTATTGATTTTAAGGGCAACCGTATTTGGCGCGGCGCAAAAACTGCATTGGAAGATGGTATCAAAAATGTCGCATTTTTACGGATACAGATTGAGACCCTTCTTGAGCACTTTGCTGAAAATGAAATTGATGAAATTTGGATTACCTTTCCGGATCCACAGCCGCAGGACAGTCGCGAAAAGAAACGCTTGACAGGTCCTAAATTTTTAGATCGTTATAAGATTGTCATGAAGCCGGAAGGTATGATGAATCTGAAGACAGATAATGATGGCTTCTATGCGTATACCCTGGAGCAAATAGAGCTGCAAAACCTGAAGAAATATAAAGAGACAACGGATCTTTATCACTCGGATTTGGTTGATGATGTTTTATCGATCAAGACATACTATGAGAAAAAGTATCTGGCGGACGATAAGAATATCAACTACGTAAAATGGAGCTTTGAAAAACGCTAATATCAAAGTTTTAATTATAATAGAAAGCCCAAACGAAAGTTTGGGCTTTTTTAATAACTCAGGTTTCTTCAATTAACCCAATCAAAGCTTATATAGTTTGTCCATTGTTTCCCATAGAGGGGGGTGATTTTTAATTCCAGCGTATTGTTAAAGTACTGTAAACGGGTTTGAAGCTTACTCAAATATTAATGGAGTATGAATAGTAGGTATAAGTAAGTCAGTATTTGAACTCGGGAATGGATGTCAGATGTCGTGTTAATAATGTATCAAATAGTTGAATATGCCATTAATATCCATTTCTCTTCTTTATGTTCATCAAAGTTATTGTTTGTTTTTGTGTCAATGTGTTGTTTTAAATAATTTCGATTTATTTCGTTTTTTTATAGAATATTAATTATTTTCGATTCTATAATAATAGATAACCAAAATAAAGTAAGTGCTTTTTAGACCTAATGCGTGAAATTCCTGTCTAAATGGATTCTTCAGCATTTTTATAAGATGTAAATCGGGAAAAATGTTTCTTAAAGGAAATGATATTCGAAACAATTCTTAACAAAAAGAAAACATTAAGTTAAGACAAACTTTTTGTTAAGAATATACTTTTGTCCCAAATTGAAAATTAACAATTTACACTAATATCTATGTTTAGTATTAACCCTATCCAAATTAATCTAAGGCACTCATCCTCGAAAGTGCTATTTGCAGCGTTGATCGTTGCTTGCAATCTGGATGTAACTGTAGCAGCTGTGCCATTAGGCAGTAGTTACAGCATCATGCATAATTCTAATCAGGGGAAGATTAAAATTAAAGGAAAAGTTGTAGATAGCAAGACGCAGGAGCCACTCGCTTCAGTTTCTATTCTGTCAGGAGGAATGGCAAGAGGTACGACGGATCGGAATGGTAATTTTGAGGTGGATGTTGAGGTAGGTGGAAAAATACGTTTTCAATTGATTGGTTACGAAGCTCAAACAAAGACATTCGAAGCGACACAAAACAATCTACAAATTGCGTTAAACCCAACATCTGAAGCGCTTGAAGAGGTTGTTGTGACCGCGCTGGGGATTAAAAGACAAGAACGGGAATTGGGATATAGTGCGACAGTTGTTAAAGGCGAGCAATTGACAGATGCGCTTTCAAATAACTGGAGCGATGCATTGTCAGGAAAAGTAGCAGGCTTGAATCTGATGCGTTCAAATGCAGGTCCTACTGGTTCGACCAAGATTATATTGAGAGGCGAAGCGGATCTAAATGGAGATAAAGGGGCACTAATTGTAGTTGATGGTGTTGTCGTAAATGATGGTAGCGGTCGTAGAACGGCTAACCAGGGCGAGAGCACTTATGGCACTGGATCCGATAATATGCCTGCTGATTATGGCTCAGGTATCGACGATATCAATCCTGAAGATATAGAGAATGTAACGGTATTGAAGGGAGCGAGTGCGGCTGCATTATATGGCCAACGTGGCGCAAATGGCGCGATTATGATTACCACCAAATCTGGGGCGAAAGGTAAAAAAGGGATTGGGGTTACGGTGAATTCAAATACTTCACTGGAAGCAATCAACCGCATGCCTGACTTGCAATATGAATATGGACAGGGATTAGCAGGGTCAAACTATTACTCTTATGGAACAACAGGGGACGGAGCTAGTACGTCTGGAACAAGTTCGGCTTATGGTCCAAAATTCGATGGCCAGTATTTTTATCAATATGATCCAGTTACCCAAAAAGTTGGTACGGAGCGGACTCTTTGGCGTCCATATGATAATTTGAAGACTTTCTTTGACGTTGGAAAAACATTTACCAATTCAGTAAGCATTGATGGTGGTACAGAGAAGACCTCCGCGAGATTTTCGGCGACAAATGTCAATAATACTTGGATTGTTCCAAATACGGGATACAAAAGAAATACTGTAGCGTTATCGGTAAACTCCAAGGTGAGTGATAAATTACAGATCAATGCAAAAGTGAACTATACCAATAAATGGTCTGACAATCTACCAGGAGCAGGATATGGCAATCAATCTTTGATGTATTGGTTTATTTTCTGGCAACCCAATGCGGATATGAATTGGTTAAGGGATTATTGGGTACAAGGGTCGGAAGGGCAAAAAATTAAATATCCGTTTTCTTCTTACCCTGAAAATCCCTTCGCTATATCAAGGGAATTCATCAATGGGATGAATAGGAACGGAATAACAGGAAACGTCCAAGCAAGCTATCAGTTTAACAAAAATTGGAATTTAATGTTGCGTAGTTCAATGGATATGGCCTATGAAAATCGCGAACAAAAGCGACCTTATGATGCTGGTGCTAAAATGCCTTTCGGTAGTTATCGTACACAGTCAATTTTTTCACATGAAACGACTTTAGATTTCTTATTGAAATATGATAAAGAAGTCAATAAGGATTGGAAGGTTTCCGCAACAGTGGGTGGTAGCACAAATGATAATCGCTACAATAGAGATGAGATGCGCGCGGATTCGTTGACCTACCCCGGGGTTTATACAATGGCAAATGCGAAAGGGCAGATACTCAGTTTACCTAATAAAAGTCATGAACAAAGAAATGGTTTTTATGGCTTGTTCACCGCAGCATACAAAAATTTTCTATATGTAGATGGTACCTACCGAATAGATTGGGCGAGTACTTTGGCTTCGGCTCTTGCTCCAGATAAAAGGACTTATTTTACTTATCCTTCCCTAAACGCTAGTTTTATTGCTTCTGAAGTGTGGAAATTGCCTCGCGTTATTAACTATGCAAAACTCAGGGGTTCTATATCTGGTGTTGGAAATGGTGGCAATAGGCCTTACATGATTGATGCTTCCTATGAAACTTCAGGACCACAGTATCCGGGAGGACTTCAGATTCCTTCGGTTATTGTAAATCCTTATTTGCAACCTTTACGAACTCGATCGATCGAATTTGGAACTGAAGTTCGCATGTTTAGAGATCGTTTTGGTTTCGATCTGGCAGTTTATCAAAGTAATACATCTAACCAACAACTACAGCGCGTAGTTGATGCGGCGACAGGAGCGCGATACAAGATGGTGAATGCAGGAGAGGTACGGAATAAAGGGATTGAACTTGCAATGGATGGAATGCCAATCAAAATTAAAGATGGTTTCAGCTGGAAGGTTTTTGCAACATTTTCCATGAATCAGAATAAAATCACTGAATTAGGTGATTCGACTATGATCTTACAAACTGGTCCTGTTGCTGGTGGTCAGTTAGTTGCGAGAGTGGGTGGATCCATGGGAGATTTGTATGGAATCGGATATAAACGATCTCCAGATGGACAAATCGTTTATGATGCGAATACAGGTGTAGCATTGTTGACTGATGAAGTTGTATACCTGGGGAATACTATTCCGAAAGGAAAAGCCAGCTTAGGACATGAATTTAGATATAAAGGTTTCCGGTTGAACTTGTTGTTTGATGCCCAATTTGGTGGAGTTTCCCATTCTTTGACCCATTACAAATTAGCGGAGCAAGGAAAAACAAAAAATACATTGCCCGGACGTTATAGTGGGATTATAGGAAATGGTGTTGTTCAAAATGCAGATGGAACTTATCGAAAAAATGATGTCATCGCAACAGATATTGATGAATATTATCGTTCTCACTATGGACAAGATAACGCCGAGGGCAGTACCTTCTCAACCAATTTTATCAAATTTAGAGAAGCCCGATTTGATTACTCTTTTTCCAAAGCTTTTGTCAATCGTTTAAAACTGCAAAAAGCATCTGTTGGGGTCTATGGGAGAAATCTTGTGATTTGGTCTAATTGGCCAAACTTTGACCCTGAATTTGGTACATTGTCAGGATCAGATATTGTCAAAGGATTTGAAATTGCTCAGTTTCCTTCTACGCGCACGTATGGTGTTAATTTAATTGTCGGTTTTTAGTAAAAGTCATTATGAAATCATCTATAAAACTTCTTGGATTAGGTTGTCTTTTTCTTTCTTTAACGGTCATGTTGCAGTCTTGTGATAAAAACTTTCAGGAAATTAATACCAATCCTAATAATAGCACAAATGCTTATCCCTATCAGTTTATGCAGGCTGCCTTTCGGGATGCTGTCGCATCAAATATGTCACGAAATCGATCATTTAATAATGAATTGATGCAGGTGACAGTGAATATTGGCGATGGGGAATATCGCATCTTCCGTTATGATATTAGAAATACTGTAGCGGATGGGCCTTGGAATTCTTTGTATCCCGAACTGAATAATATTAATGAAATTTATAAGTTGGCGGATGGTGGAATGAATGATAATGCGTCCTATCGGGGGATTGCATTGATTATGAAGACCTGGGTATTTTCAATATTGACAGATACTTATGGTGATATTCCTTATAGCGAAGCATTAAGGGGACAGAGTGATGATATTCTCGAGCCGAAGTTTGATGCACAAAAGGATATCTACATGGATCTTTTTAGGCAGCTTGATACGGCTAATACACTTTTGGCTAAAAATACTGCAATCAAGGGGGAATATGATCCCATATATGCTGGTAATATCAGTAAATGGCGAAAATTTGGTAACTCGTTATTTTTACGACTATTACTAAGAATTTCGGGCAAACAGGATGCCGAAGTAGCTAGCTTTGTGAAAGCTAAAATTTCCGAAATTTTGGTTGATAATGTATCCACTTATCCAATTATGGCAAGTAATGACGATTCAGCTGTGCTGAGATGGACTGGGACAATTCCATTTGTTTCTCCATTCATGGATGTGCGCGCGCAGGATTTTAGAACCCCCTCTTTAGGGAGTTTCTTTATTGATAATTTGGTGGCATGGAATGATCCCCGGATAAATATCCCTACCTATGGTTCAAATGGTGTTAACCGTTTGGGAGTAGCACCTGTAAGCGGTAATTTCGTCGGTGTTCCAAGTGGATATGCTCCCGGTGAAGGTTGGGAGAAGCAATCCTACTTCTATTCTTATGACCAAACAGTAAATAATATCGCGGTGAGAACAATGATGAATGAACCATTGACTGGAATGATCATGAATTGTGCTGAATTGCAGTTTATTAAGGCAGAATTGGCATTAAAAGGTTTCTATACTGATAAACCGGGGAACCTTTACAAAGATGGGGTTATGAAAGGAATCACAACTTGGCTTCCTACCTATACAGAGTCTATCGAAGACTATTTAAATAATGGCGATATCAATTGGGATGACAGTGACTCTTTTGAAAAAAAGATGGAGATGATACATCTACAAAAGTATTATGCTTTACTATTTGTGGATTGTCAACAATGGTTTGAATTTAGAAGAACAGGTTACCCTAAATTACCGAAAGGGACAGGATTGAAAAATAATGGCGAGATGCCTGCCAGATTAAATTATCCAATTTATGTCCAGTCAGCAAATCCAACGAATTATAAGTTAGCTGTTCAATCGCAAGGTGGAGACGCGATTAATACAAAAGTTTGGTGGCAAAAACCATAAGGGATTTCATAATTTTAATGAGTAGACAATGAAGAAATATATTCTTTACATAATAATGGGATTCATGGGCGCTTTAGCTCTTGGTTCCTGTAGCAAAGATGGAAATTACCCAGGAGGGGTAGTAAGTTCATATATTGGGATTTTTGATGTCAGGAGTATCTATAAAGGGCAGCCTGTAAAGATAACGCAAGATAATTTAGATGGTTCCACAAGGATTGCGGGGGTAGTTATTTCAGATCATCGGGAAGGTAACTTTCCGGAAGGATATTTGGTCCTCCAGGATCGTAGACGTTTGAACCAACTTCGGGGAATAACAATACCCCTAGGCAAGGCAGCGGAAAATTACGTGATTGGAGATTCTTTGGAAATTAATATCGTGGGAAGTGAACTCACACGAGAAGATGGAATTCTTCAGCTAAAGAATGTTGCCGAATCCAATATTGTGAAAATAGCTTCGGACAGACCAATTCCTAATAATCGAGTTACTGCGAAAGACATTTTGGCAAATCCAGATAAGTATGAAAGCACTTTGGTAGCAATTGTAAAAGGAGGCTTTAATCCATTGCCAGCAGCGGGAGATATTCTCGAAGGACAGAAAACACTAAACGATGGCTTTGGAAATTTGAGCTTGGTGACAAAATCGTCAGCCAAATTTGCGAAAAGGAATTTAAGTGTATTAGCAAATTATTTTGGTGTGATCTTTAATAAGGTTGGCACTGAGGGTAATCTCGTTCCCTACGAAGTTTTGCGTAGAGAATCGGATATTCAAGAATTGAGCTCAGTAATCGAACACACGCCCGTAGCAATAGCTGGGTTTGTAAGTGATGTCAAGGGGAGCGATGGAAATTATGAATATATTCAACTTTTAGCAATAGAAGACATTGATTTTGGAAAGACTCCTTATTCGATTATTGTGAGTAATAATGCGAATGCATCTACGCCAACAGGTGTTCCGGCAAAAGGGTGGGCTACTGGAGGAATGCGGACGTATAAGTTAAATATTACCTCCGGAACGGTTACAAAAGGGGAGTATTTTTATGTAGGTGGTAAATATAGGTTAATTAACGGTTCCAGTTCAACAAATATTTCTAACGCTAAATGGCTTCTGAATTATGATTATGTTGCAAATGATGGTTTTGATGGTATCGGGAATAAAACTGGCGGTTTGATGGCTAATAGTGGAAACGCATTCGGTATAGCCGTGTTCAATACGACAGCAGTGACCGAATCGACCAAACCAGTAGACGTAATGTATAATTCTGGCGGGGGAGCATTGACTGATGGGACTAGAGGTTACCGTATTACAAATAACGATTATTATGATGTTATCGATCCATTATCACTAAAACCACAACCGTTTTTTATGGCAGGAACTAACAATATTTTCCTAAAATATAATACGGCAGACGTTGGCTATTTTGTTAGCCTTGGTGGGGTATATAACACTTCTTTGGCTAGGTGGACTTCTGCTCGTTCTCAAAATAATATAGAGATGACAAAGGCATCTACACTAAGCGAAATCGAAAATGAGTTTTCTACTAAAATTGAAGAGTAATAAAAACGGAGCCTAGGCTCCGTTTTGTGATTAATTATAAAGAATTAACACGTTTATAAGATCTTATTGATGTCAAGATTTGTGCAAAAATTTGTCCAAATCAAGATAAATTTTCGTTATCTTCATCATAACTATAAACGAAGACTTATGAACTTAACAGACTTAGTTACAGGTGGAGTTGGCTCGAAAGCAATAGAAGCTATTTCCAAAATGACAGGCGTCAGTGAATCCAAAGCAAAATGGATTGTTGCGGCGGCTGTTCCTTTAATGATCGCAGCATTGAATTATAATGCGAAAAACAAAGGTCAGTCAGAAAATATTGATAAAGCAATCGATCAACATAGCGGTGGCGGTATTTTCGATAAGATAGGTGATTTATTTGGTCAGGGTGGATCTGACGACGGGAACAAGATTGTCAACCATATGTTTGGCCAAAATACAGAAGTAGTGACACAGAATATTGCCGATAAAGCTGGTATCAGTTCTACTCAGGTAACTGGTGTTTTGGCAACACTCGCGCCTATTGTCATGGGATATCTAGGTCAACAAAAACAGGCATCTAGTAGCGGTGGTATTGGTGATCTGATTGGTTCTGTTTTAGGTGGTGGCGGACAGCAAGGCGCAGGTGGCGGTATGCTAGGGGGGATCCTTGGTTCATTTTTAGGTGGTGGACAGGAAGAGCCCGCACAAGAAACGGCACAGGCTTCTGCCGGTGGTAGTATGACTGATATGTTGGGCGGTTTGGCCGGTAGCTTCTTTGACAAGAGCAATGATGGCCAATCCAAAGGAAATATCCTCGATTCAATCGCAGGAATGTTTGCGAAGTAAGGCAATCTAACAGCATAAAAAAGTCGGGAATTGACCAGTTCCCGACTTTTTTATGCTTTATTGCATTAATCTTCGACCTTCACCTTAGGAGGAAAATTTTTGTGTTTTCTCTTGCTGATTTTTTCTATATTAACCGGTTGCGGAACTTTGACATAATAGCCGGTTCCATCGTATTTCCGTTTATTCGGACTTTCCTTACAGGCATCCGAACAACAGCCGTCCATTTCCCAGCCACATTCATCACATTGGGTAAAATGCTCATTACATACCGGATTAGCGCAGTTGATCATCTTGGTTGTCTGTTTACCACAATTGAAACAGGTTGATACCACAGATGGGTTGACCGAGTTAACATCGACTGTGACACGATTGTCAAATACATAGCACTGTCCTTCGAAATCTTCGCCACCCGCTTCTTTGCCATATTTAATGATCCCGCCGTGTAATTGGTAGACATCTTCAAATCCTTCTTTTAATAATAAGGCAGAAGCTTTTTCACATTTGATACCGCCCGTACAATACGTCAATATTTTTTTTCCTCTATATTGTTCCAGTTCTTTGATCTTTTCTGGAAACTCGCGGAAATTATCAATGTCCAAAGTCACTGCATTTTTAAAGCGACCTACACTATGTTCGTAATTTGAGCGCACATCTAAGACGACCACATCGTCCTGGTCTTTCATCGCCAAGAAATCTTTTGGCTCCAGATGCACACCTGTTTGGCGGTTTGGATCGATTTCTTTAGGGTCTCTTAAACCGGAATGCACGATTTCAGCCTTATAACGGCAATGCATCTTGATAAAAGAGGGCTCTTCAACATGATCGATTTTAAATTCTGTTTTGTTAAAACGACCATCCGCATAAATTGCATCCATATACTGCTGACATGCTTCAGCAGTGCCCGAAACAGTACCATTCAAGCCTTCGTCAGCGACGATGATACGTCCTACTAAGTCAAGTGATTTACAAAATTCAAGGTGATCAGCCGCAAATTGTTCTGCGTTTTCGATAGGGCTGTAACAATAGTACAGCAATGTTTGATATTGTGTCATGATATTCATTGATACCGCTGCAAACGGCGTTTAATGCAAAAATAAATTCACTGCAAAGCTACGAAAAATAATAAATGGATGAAAATGACCTTCGTCACCTTTTCTTCAAAGGCTCTAGGAGGTATTCCAGCCCATTTAGCTTGATCTCGTACAGTGTGGCCAGTTGTTGGCCTAATTTGCCCTTGGGAAATCCTTTTTGATTGTACCAGACCAAATAGGGCTCCGGGAGATTACACAACGTGTAACCTTGATATTTGCCGAAAGGCATCTTAACAGTAACAAGTTCCGTTAGGATTTCAGGATTTAGCATTAGTCTTGGGGTTTACCGTAATTAATGCGGTACCAGATCGCTTTTAAAGCGATGATTCCGTGATTGAATAAGTTGGGAATGGCACCGTAATAGTGTTTGAAGATGGCGAAGCGTTCTTTTAGCGACTCCTTATGTTTCTGTTTTGACATCCCGCCAACGAGATAACGCGCTACATATTGATGCGCATTAACAGATTTATTTGCCTTTTTAGCACAGCGAATGACCCAATCTATATCTGCGCATAGTTTGTAATTGAGGTCATAGGGTTCTGTAATACTTCGCTTGATATAGATCGCCTGATGACAGATATTCATGCCATAGCGAAAGCTCTTCCAGTCAAAATTTGCCGGTACCTTATGTCTTCGCTCACCAATAATATTTCTGTCCTCGTCTATCAGGATTGTTTCACCGTAGAGGATATCGGCATCATTACTGAGTTTCGCTAAGTTTTCGATGCTATTAAGATCGTATATTTCATCTCCTGAATTCAGAAAAAGAACATAATCACCTGTAGCCAAAGTAAGGCCTTTGTTCATCGCATCGTAAATTCCCTTGTCTTTTTCAGATAATAAAACCGCAATTTTGTTCTGATATTTGTGAATAACCGCTAAGGTGCCATCGGATGATTCCCCGTCAATGACGATGTATTCAATATTATCGTAAGTCTGGTTAACAACCGATGTAATGGTGTGCTCAATATCCCGCACATTATTGTAAACGACAGTGATGATTGAAAATTTTGGATGAGCAGCCATGTCTATTTATTGAATTCGTTAATTTTTTTCTTGAGGAACCGGATGCCCCGCCTGAGTAAAGAACCTTTCCGATGTGCATAGAAATGTTTGATAGCATCATAGGCCTGCCTATTCTCCACTATTTCCGTTGGAAAATAAGTGATAGGATAATCTGCCAACCTAATTTGATAGGTTGATTCTGCAGCCGTATGGGTGCCCGAACCGTCATTGCCGATATTCTGTGTCATCGAATTCCTCGGATACAAAACTAGTCCATTTTTTTTGAATACCGAAGCGTACCACCGGATTGCCCAGGAGTTGATCTTTCCGCTGCGAAGTTCCTGTACCTGTTTCCAAAAGTTCTCTTTTCCTTCAATACTGAATTGGTGAATCTGTTCCTCCGAAAAATCGGCAACAAGCTCATCTATGTCGGGGTTAAAATGTTGCCACGCACGATCCCATGTTGCCCAGCCCCAGCTATTGGCGACTCGAAAGAAAAACGTTTCGGGAAGTGCGTTTAAGTTTTGAACAGGATAACCGTAGCCACTGATCTGCATTACCTGCTCGTTGTCTTTATACAGATCCAACGCCTTATTAAAATAATCGAGTGCAAATGCTGATGTTTCAAGGTCGTCTTCTAAAACGATAATCTGCCCATGTTCACGTACTACCTTCGTGACGCCATCGATGACATTAGCCGCCAAGCCCCAATTTTTATCGCGCTCAACAAGCTCAATTTTTCTGAAATTCCAAGGGTTCTTGATGATCTTACGCACCTCTTCAACGGCTCCGATCGCGCGTTCGTCCTTTGCTGCATCTGAATAAATATATACAGTCGTTTGGTCTGCAAGTTTGTTTTTCTCAAGTGCAGAAAGTGTTTTTAGTGTATGCGATGGCCGATTATACACAAAGAGTAAAACGGGAGCAGGACTGTTCATCTATGAGAAAATTTTGTTAGATGCTCTTTTATTGGCCTGACGGGTATGACGCACTTCTCCGGTTTTACCCAATAGCCTAAAAGCAATAGCGAAATAATTTCTTGTTTCAAAAATACGACCTTTGGATAAAGAAACGAGCATTTTCTTTACACTAGCCAGTATGGCCATGGAAAAGGCTTTTTTAAATGTATAATTGATATTGCAATACTCAGTCAGGTGGTAAACAAATTCGCTCTTTAGAAAAGCTTTTCTATCTACCTGGCGTTGCTGTCTGTCGTGGTACGCCTTTGCCCCCTCGGCAAGTACAATGTGTAATCCATAATAATGGATGCGGTTGGCATAGTCTTTATCTTCTCCATAATGGAAAAAGATGGGGGAGAACCCACCGACTTTTTTGATAACGGACTTTGGAATCAGCCAAAAGGCGGCATTGACGAATGAACAGGTCCGATAGGAGTTTTCAAGCCGGGTATTTTGTGTATAGACAGAGAACCCATGGTCAAGTTTTTCTCCCGTGCCATCGTAGTGAATGGGGGATATAATACCAATGTTTGCGGTGTTTACTTCGATTAGGCGGGCAATACAATTCTGATCTATCCAGGCATCCTGATTGACCAAAAATGCATAGTCATAGCCTTCCTCCAGCGCGATGGCTAACCCCAGGTTGTTGGCCTTTCCGAAGCCAAGGTTTTCTGTGCTTTCGATGAGTCTGACCGTAGGGTAAGTTTCTTTGATGATATCTGTGGTATTATCCCTCGAATTATTATCTATAACGAGGATGTCCGTTTGATGGCTTGATGCTAATAAGCTGGGTAAGCATCTGTGAATCCACGACTCAAAATTATAAGAAACGATTATGGTAAGAATCTTGGCCATCTATTTTTTTCGGATAACGGTGAGAAAATAATTAAATAGTTCAAGTAAAATACCTGGTTTAAAGACTCTATTGACGACGATATATGTACATACAGCGACACCAATTGTACTTGCAAATCGAAGATAAAGATTAGCGATGGATGCGGTGGAATAATGTGCAGCAAGACAGCTTACGGCAGCTAATATAGCATATGAAAAAACATCTTGAACTAGATAGCTGAACGAATAAGTCATATAAGGTTTGGCCGAAGCGTACCAGACAAATATCCATAGGGCATTTAATCCGGAAGTTAGTGCAATTAGCATTTCGAGGCCAAGCGATTTGCCGAAGACTAAAATTGCAATTTGAAGTAAGCCGAAAGCAACGATATTGCGCATATAGACCTGAGATTTCCCTTTGCTGATAATCAGGTTGGAGAAGACGTTGCTGACCGAATCGAACGCTGCACCAATACAGAAAATCTGAAGAAATATGGCGCTTTGTTCCCATTTTTCGGTAATTGCTATTGTAATGAAATCTTGTGCCACCGTTGTCAGTCCCAATAACATCGGGAACGCCAAGAAAGCCGTAAAGGAGATGAGTTTGCGAAATACCCGAAGTTGTCGATCTTTATCGTCTTCTATTTCTCGAAGAATAGGCTGTGTGACATTATTAACCATGTTGGTCAGGATATTTTGCGCCATAATGCTCCATCTATTGGGGTTGACGGTATATCCTAATGCTTCGGCAGAATAATGACGGCCCAACACTGCAGCATAAATATTTTTATTAATATTGATAAAGATATTAGTGACCAAAATTTTACTGCTAAACCCTAAAATATCGCGAATTGGGCTGAAGTCGAATTCAAAAGTTGGTCTGAATTTAGAGTAATACCAAAATCCAAGCATATTAAAGCCGCTATACGATACAATTTGTATGGCATAGGCCCAATAGGAGTAATCTTTATAGGCCAAATAAACACCGAGGATGTTCGATGCGACCAGGGCGAAGGTTCCTGTGATCACCCTTTCCTTAATCTTTAAATTCCGGAAAAGATAAGCGTTATGAGCAATCCCGAAACTTCCTAACCAAAAGGAAAGAAAGGTGAACCGACTGAGTTCAACAAGTACCGGCTGGTTGTAGTACAGGGCAATGAGGGGGGCTGAAAAGAATAATGCAATATAAATAAATGTGCCTATTCCAACACTTGTCCAGAATACGGCATTGTAATCTTTATGCTGCACTTCTTTTTTATTGACAATCCCATACACAAACCCACTTTCTTGGAATGCCGAGGCCAGAACAGAGAATATGGTAATCATGGCTACTAGACCGTAATCTTCAGCCGTTAGTTTACGATTGAGTAGAATGCCGAAACCGAATCCCAAAAACTGCTGGATAATACTGGCCATACCACCCCATAGCAGTCCTTTTGTTGTTTTTGATTTTAAAGAGTCATTTTCCGTTTGCGATGACATGCTAAATTAAATGAGCGGCAATATTAAAGTATTGCAATTGTATTCGCAAATTCTTTTAAGGAAACATCAGTCGGATTGATATCAGTAATCAAATAGGAAATATCACGTAACGGTACCACTTTCATCTTCTGGACGGAATTAAGTTTTTCTGCAATACTGAGTATAGCAACCTTTTTGGAGCATTTGATCATTGCGCGTTTGATCTGCACCACCTCCCAGTCGGAGTCAGTAACTCCGTCCTCTACAGAGAGTGAGTTGGTTCCTAATAGACAGAGGTCTACCTTTAAATCTGCTAATTCATTGGCTACCTGTGCGCCTGACACAATATTTGTATTACGTGAAAGCTTTCCGCCTACCAAGATCACTTCAAGGTTCGGTTTCTCGGCGAGTTCCAATGCGACTAGTGGACTGATGGTGAAAAAGGTACATTGAAGATGATCTGGAATTGTCCGAGCCAGCTCGATCAAGGTCGTTCCGCCGCCTACGAGTACTGTCATGCCATTGGAGATCAAGGTGCTGGCCTTTTTTGCAATTTCTTTCTTCGCTTCTTTTGCGTAGACATTTCCGTCCTGGAAAGGAAATTGAAAGGACTTGGAAAGTGCCCCACCATAGACTTTTAAAACTTTGCCGTTTTCTGCAAGCTCATTCAGGTCTCGTCTGATGGTATCTTCTGACACATTGAGTTGAACACTTAAATCTGAAGATAAAACTTTGTTATGTAGATTGATCTGATGTATAATAAATGCTTGTCTTTCTTCCTTTAACATTGGTCTTTGGTTTTAATCGGAATTTTTAAACTAATTGAAAAAAATCAGTTTAAATGTAGTGAAAATTATTCTTCCTTTTTATCAATTTTTGTTAATCCCGCTTTGAAGCGAGGTTTAAATCCTTTCGGTTTGTTTGCCGCTGCCTGTTCCTGCGCAGTATCATCGTGCTGTTGTGGCTCAACAGGGTGATTGGTTGTGTTGCCTTCCGTTATTGTTGGTGCTGCTTGTGGGACGGGTTCAGCTGTCGGCTTCGCACTGATGGCTGTTGTTGGAGGAGTTACCGCCTGTGTAGAATCCGTACTTCCTGTTTTTGTGACGCCGGCTTTGAATCGTGGTCTAAATCCAGTTGGCTTGGTGGTTTCAGCCGCTGTTGGGGGTGTCACCTCTGATGGCGTCACTGTATTTTCTTCCAAAGGGGCTGATTGTTCAGGTGTAGCTGTTTTTGTGACGCCGGCTTTGAATCGTGGTTTAAATCCAGTTGGCTTTGAGGGTTCCGAGGTGGAATGCGTTGTCGCTGCATTACTTTCAACAGCAGCTGATGGTATTAGTTGATCTGATTCAGCTGTCGGTTGCGTGTTTGTACCTTCAATTGAGGGAACTGTAGCAGCATCTGCACTTTCTGTTTTTGTTACGCCCGCTTTGAACCGTGGTTTGAACCCAGTTGGCTTGGCAGTTTCAGCTGGCGCAGGGGCCGTCGTCTCTGAAGGTGTTACTGGATTTTCTTCCAAAGGTGCTGACTGTTCAGGTGCTGCGGTTTTTGTCACGCCTGGCTTGAATCGTGGTTTGAATCCCGTGGGCTTCGGCGTTTCTGGAGCCGATTCCGCTGACGAACCTTTAGGTGCAGCCGTTTCTTCCGTTGGCTCTGCACTTTTAGTGACACCTGGCTTAAAACGGGGCTTAAACCCAGCTGGCTTCGGTGTTTCTGTTACTGCGCTATCAGTCGCTTCTGAAGGTGTTGTCGATGGTTCTGTTTTAGGTTCCACCTTTTGATTGGAGGGCTCAGACGGGGCCGGTGCTTTAAATCGCGGTTTGAAACCTGCGGGTTTTGTGGCAGTGGCATCCGTTGCGGCCGGAGCCGTCTCAACAGGATCTGTTTGGATCGGTTTTTTGACGACCACCACTTCTTCTGCCGTTAGATGGAAGCTCTTCCGAAGCTTGTTGAACCAAAACTTCTTGCTATGATCAAAGCTTTTCTCTCCCATCGCAGAATAGTGTGCTTTGAACTCTTCAAATAAGGGTTCATCTGCAGCTTTTAAAGCTTTTAAATCAATTTTCTTTTTCGTGAAAAATTCTTCAAAAGTCATCCTGTTATGAGTTTGATATAGTCTATTACAAATGTAGTAATTTTTCTGACGGAGCTGAGAGGCATTTCAATAAAAAAAGAGCGACCAGCGCTCTTTTTAGTTGTTTTTTTGAGATAGTCGGCCTATGCCATGTTATGGTATACAGCCTGTACGTCGTCATCCTCTTCGATTTTATCAATCATCTTCAATACATCAGCAGCTTGTTCTTCTGTAATGTCAGAGTGTGATAAAGCAATACGCTCCAATTTTGCTGAGGTTACTTCGATACCCTTCTCTTCCAGTAATTTTTGCATATTACCAAAATCTTCAAAAGAAGTCTGTACTACGGCAACATCATTGCCTTCTTCATCAGCTTCAACGTATAATTCTTCCAACCCACCATCGATGAGTTCTAGTTCCAATTCTTCGAGATCCAATTCATCTGTAGCTGCAAAACGGAAAATAGATTTGCGATTGAAAATAAAATCCAAGGATCCTGTTTTTCCCAATGAACCACCAGCTTTTGTAAAATAGCTGCGGATATTTCCGACGGTACGGTTGGTATTGTCTGTCGCTGTTTCGATCAAAACCGGAACACCATGTGGGCCATAACCCTCATATACATATTCTTCATAGCCTTTTGAATCTTTCTCTGAAGCACGTTTGATAGCTGCTTCGATACGATCTTTAGGCATGTTTACAGCCTTAGCATTATGTATTGCCGTGCGAAGTCTCGAGTTGGTTTCAGGGTGCGGGCCGCTTTCTTTAACCGCCATAGCGATCTCTTTACCTAAACGTGTAAATTGCACGGCCATCTTAGCCCAGCGTTTGAATTTCCGCTCTTTTCTGAATTCGAAAGCTCTTCCCATTGTTATATTTTGTTTTTAAGATTTTCAATCATATCGACTGTCATCTTCTGGATGTCAAATTCTGGCTTCCAGTTCCAGTCTTTGCTTGCGTATGAATCATCCAGACTTGCAGGCCATGAATCGGCAATCTGTTGTCTTGGGTCGTTCGCTACGTAAGAGATTGCAAAATTAGGAAGAATTTTTTTAATTTCTTGTGCGAGTTCTTTCGGAGTAAATGTAATACCACCAAGGTTATAGCTGTGGCGGATACTCAAGCTCTCCTGTGGTGCATCCATCAGCTCAAGTGTGCCGCGGATGGCATCTTCCATATATAACATGGGTAATGCTGTATTTTCGGAGAGGAAACATTCGTAGCTGCCCGTTTTTAATGCTTCGTAAAAGATATCAACAGCATAATCTGTTGTTCCGCCTCCCGGTTCGGTCTTCCAGGAGATAATACCCGGGTATCTTACGCTACGGATATCCAATCCGCGGTGCTCCTGATACCATTCGATAAGGCGTTCACCTGCAAGCTTACTGATGCCGTAGATTGTATTGGGATCCATGACGCAGTATTGCGCTGTATTCTCCTTTGGCGAATGGGGACCAAAGACAGCAATCGAACTTGGCCAGAATATTCTTGAAACTTTATACGTAACTGCAAGGTCAAGCACGTTGAGCAATCCATTCATATTAAGCTCCCAGGCTTTTTCAGGATATTTTTCGCCTGTTGCAGAAAGCATCGCTGCCAATAAATATACTTGAGTAGGTTTATATTTTTGAAACAATATGTCGAGACCATTTTTGTCAAGTACATTTGCAATTTCAAAATTTTCGTCGGGGCTTTTTGTTTGTGGTTCTCTGATGTCTGTGGTGACAACATTTTCTGCACCAAATTTTTTACGCAGAGCGATTGCCAATTCAGTACCGATTTGGCCGTTTGCACCAATGATAATAATGCTTTCTTTCATGATGCAAATATAAAGGCTTTTCAGTATCTAGCAACTGTCTGGTGTCAAGGACGGTCCTCTAAAAATGTTAATTTATAGACTCTTGGCGCAGTTTTTATGAGATTTTAAACCGTTTCAATCGTTTGTTCTTTTTTTTTGAACGAGCGGCGAAAATTTTTATTTTTTTTGAATTGTCGTAACTTCAATTTTTTATGACAAACAGGGTCGGTAAGGCGCGATAGTTTATGTTATTAGGACGAACAAAATGGAACTGTTGTGACTTTTTTAGTAGAATGAGGTATATTTTATTATTTTAATAGCGTAATTACGGAATATTTTTTAAATTTGAAGAATTCATTCTTCAAGAATCAACTAAAACAAATCAAATAACAAATTTTATATACAATTTAAACACAGACAAAAATGAAAGTGGCAGTAGTCGGCGCAACAGGCCTTGTAGGTACTGAGATGCTAACCGTGTTGGCGGCGCGAAATTTCCCAGTAACAGAATTAATTCCGGTAGCTTCAGAGCGCAGTAAGGGTAAGGAAATTGAATTCAAGGGAAAGAAGTATAAGGTGGTTACACCATCTGAGGCTATTGCTTTGAAACCTGATGTTGCATTGTTCTCTGCAGGAGGCGATACCTCTAAGGAGTTTGCACCGAAGTTTGCGGAAGCTGGAATTACTGTTATTGACAATTCGTCGGCATGGCGTATGGATCCGACGAAGAAATTGGTCGTTCCGGAAGTAAACGGCGATGTATTATCTGCTGATGATAAGATTATTGCAAATCCAAATTGTTCAACCATTCAAATGGTAGTGGCGTTAAAACCATTACATGATAAATATAAAATTAAACGTGTCGTTGTTTCGACTTATCAGTCCGTAACAGGTACTGGGGTAAAAGCTGTTAACCAGCTGATGGATGAACGCGCAGGTAAAGACGGCGAAAAAGCTTATCCTTATCAGATTGACTTAAATGTCATTCCGCATATTGACGTGTTTCAGGAGAATGGTTACACCAAGGAGGAAATGAAAATGATTTTGGAAACAAACAAGATCATGCGTGATGATTCGATCAAAGTAACAGCGACAACTGTACGTATCCCAGTGATGGGCGGGCACTCCGAATCATTAAATATCGAATTTGAAAATGACTTTGATTTAGATGATGTACGTGCTGCATTAGCTGCTCAAAGCGGCTGTATTGTTGTCGACGATCCAGCTTCTCTTCAATATCCGATGCCAAAAGACGCACATGGTCGAGATGAGGTTTTTGTGGGACGTATACGTCGTGATGAATCTCAACCAAATACCCTTAATATGTGGGTAGTGGCTGACAATTTGCGCAAAGGCGCAGCGACAAATGCTGTTCAGGTTGCTGAACTATTGGCAGAAAAAGGGTTGATCTAACGCATATAGATTCCATTATAATTGAGCCCCCATGAAGCAGTTCATGGGGGCTCTTTGTTAATCGCACATGGCAGACTTGTCATTGTCCAAGTGCTTCCTGAAGGTTCAATACATTTTGAACCTATGGTGTCAAGGTCTTCGGCAAAATGGAGAAATCAATTTTATCATTCAATGGTACGTAGTTCTCTTTTTCCTGTTCTTCCAGGCGGTCAGGAAATAATATGCCAAAGAGGTGATCCGTTTCATGCTGGAAGATTACTGCGGTAAAGCCCTCAATATTCTCTTCAATCACTTTTCCATCCTTGTTGATATACTGTAAACGGATTGAATAGCTCCGCAACACATCTTCTTTGCGGTTGGGGATGGAAAGACAGCCCTCGGCACCCTTCCTTTTTAGCTTCGAACGCCATAGAATTTTGGGATTGATATAAAACTCAAAGGGTTGTTCGGGTTTGTCAAACCGTTGTACCCAAATTAGATTTTTGTTGATGCCAATTTGGGGAGCGGCTATACCCACGCCAGGATGGTTCGGATCGCGAACTGTGGCGAACATGCGCTTTGACAGTGTTTCCAGCAGTGGGTCATTATATTTCACATCACTGCTTGTTGCTTTCAATACCTTTAAATCTTTTTCATCGGTGGTTTGCAATACACGAAGGAGCGTGCTTTCATTGCCTGATAAAATAATTTTCTTATCAGCTTCTGTAAATTCCTGTCCGCCATTCAGGTTGACAGGCCGTTCATTTTTTGCTTTATGAAAGGCTTTTTCTCCTGCCATAATTTTTGTTTCTAAATTGTTTTCAACTGGGGGAACTGGACAACGATACCCATTGCTGTAAGCACAATAAGGATTGTAAGCCTTATTAAAATCTATTTCAATGGTACTGCCTTTGATGTCATCTGTGGACAGGTCGATATATCGCCCACCACTATAACTCTCCTGGCCGTTTGTCTGGTCTAAAAATGGTAAAAATAAATGTTTTTTGTAGGCAGGGTTTTGAAATAAAGCTACACTTTGGTAAATATTCAATGTTCTTTCTGCTCCATTCAGTGGAAATGTCACAATTGCATAACGTTTATATTCATTGCTTGTACCATCATAAGTAGGCATACGAAACACTGGTTCATCAAATAAGACCTCTACCTTTGCTTTAACCCTATAGTTTGGACTTACAGCAAAGTAATCTAAAGCGGCCACTTGTTCTGCTTTTAATGGACCAAATTGTTCCTTGGCTAATTCTAAAGCTTTTTCCTTACGCTGCGTTAAAATTTGTTGCTCATAATTGCTCTGGGCATGGCCATATAGGCAAAAGGCAACAAAAAGGCTGGCAATAACTGTTCTTCTCATCTCTATAAATTGTCTTTCTTAGGTCGCCACCGGAGTATGCCAATACATATTCGGTTACATTCTAATTGAATATTAAACCAAAGGTTGTCGCCTAAATAGTCTACCAAAGTTATAGCTTTTTTAATGAATTGAAGTTTTACAGGGTAAAAAATAAAAAAATCATGACACTTCATAGGTCTATGGTGTGTACAAGCAGAATCTCAATACGCGTATCTCAATACTCATATCTAAATTGTACTTTTGTAAAAAAAGATAGGTCCATGAGATTAATGGCATTTGATTATGGTACAAAACGAATTGGGGTTGCAGTAACCGATCCAATGCAGATTATTGCTACGGCGCTGACAACAGTACATCCGCAGGATATCTGGACCTTTTTGGCAGATTACCTGCAAGCCGAGCAGATCGAAACATTCGTTGTGGGCAAGCCCAGGCAAATGGATGGATCGGACTCCGAATCAGCTTCGCACGTTGTAGGCTTTATGCGCAAATTGAAAAAAATATACCCGGCGATCCCGGTTGTGGAAATAGATGAACGCTTCACCTCGAAAATGGCCTCTGCGGCAATTGCCCAAAGTGGCAAAAAGAAAAAAGACCGTCAACAGAAAGGTCTGATCGACACGGTGTCGGCGACAATTATTTTGCAGAGCTATATGGATGGCCGAAGTTTTTAAATAAGAATTCATGGCATGACCTCTTTCACGATAAATAACAGCTTTATGGATGGGGAAATGTCGATTTGATGATCATAAGATCCATCTAACTGATGGATCGAAAACCGGGCCCAGTGCGCTCAATTAATAATTAGTTACAGATGAAAAACATATTATTTTTTACTGAGGACATAGATTTCAAACTAAAGGAAAAAGGAAAGATTCGTCAATGGATCGTTGATGCAATCAAAGGTGAAGGATTTAAGCGGGTTGGCGAATTGAGCTTTATTCTATGTTCGGATGCCTATCTGTTGGAAATTAACAAGGAATATCTGAATCACGATACCTATACGGATATTGTGACTTTTGATTCATCAGAAGACGAAGATACCATTGCCGGTGATATTTTTATCAGTGTGGAACGTATTCAGGAGAACGCACAAAAATTTAAAGTTGCTGAACGGGATGAGTTGCATCGTGTTATTATCCACGGTGTCATGCATCTATGTGGATATCCAGACAAAAAGCCTGCGGATAAAGCAAAGATGACGGCTAAGGAAGATGAATATCTAGGAAAAAGAAATTTCTAGTTTTTTATTGTAGCTTATTCTTCTTAACCCTTCGGAGCCTCATTCAGGGATGCAATTCTTCCTGGCGGTGCTTTTCCTTTCTGACAGCTTCTCGTTTATTTTCTTCATGCAAGTGATCTGTCATTTGCTGTCTCAGATCTCTCCGGATAGGTAGGATCAAATTTCTGATCCTACCAGAATATCCCAAACCTCTTCCGCCAAAAAAACTTGACTTTTCGATTATATTTAATTAGCTTCAAAACACAAATTGTCTAAACCATTTATAGAGTGTCTAATATGAACGAATTAGAAGAATATTTCCGGAATAACAATGCTAAGCTGATCAACAAATGGATGCATTATTTCGACGTGTATGATCGTCATTTCCGTCGATTCAAAGATAAAGAGATTGTCGTGCTGGAAATAGGGGTCTTTCAGGGTGGGAGTCTCCAGATGTGGAAGAAATATTTCGGCGATAAAGCAAAAATCTATGGGGTAGATATCAACCCCAACTGCAAAGCACTGGAAGAGGAGAACGTCGAGATATTTATCGGATCTCAGTCAGACCGTAAATTCTTGCGCAAAGTGAAAGAGTCAATCCCCCCGATAGATATCCTGATCGATGATGGAGGGCATACCATGCTGCAACAGATTATTACCTTTGAAGAACTATTTGGGCACGTAAAAGAGGATGGTGTCTATCTATGTGAAGACCTGCATACCTCTTATCAGGTTTTTTATGGTGGTGGACATAAGCGAAATGGCACATTTATCGAATACAGTAAGAATTTTATTGATTACATCAATGCCTATCATTCAGAACAACGGGGGCTAAAGGTCAATGAGTTTACACGTTCGGTCAATTCCTTACATTATTACGACAGCATATTGGTTGTTGAGAAACGTAAAATGCAGCCGCCTACTCATATGAGAACGGGTAACGCTACAGTACAAGATTTTGATGCTCCACCAACGGGTTTAAGTGGTTTAAAATGGAAGATTAAGAAACCGGCGCTAACAGCGATCAACAAATTCCTTCGTTTTTTTAGGATTGGTGGATTTATGTGGAGATAAGAAAACGATGATCCATAAAAAAAGCGTTGTACTGTTATACAACGCTTTTTTTATAGTATTGCTAATGACTAAAATCTTTCAAATTGAGAGAAGAAGAAGTTACCTTCGATAGCCGCGTTTTCGTCAGAATCAGATCCGTGGATAGCGTTAGCATCGATAGATTTAGCATATTTATTACGGATTGTACCTTCAGCTGCATCCGCTGGATTCGTAGCACCGATTAATGTACGGAAATCTTCAACTGCGTTGTCTTTTTCTAAGATTGCAGCAACGATAGGACCTGAAGTCATGAATTCTACCAATTCACCGTAGAAAGGACGTTCTTTGTGCACAGCGTAAAATGCACCAGCAGTTTCTTTTGATAATTGAATGTATTTCATTGCAATGATTTTGAAACCACCAGCAATAATATCGTTTAAGATTGCACCGATGTGACCGTTCGCTACTGCGTCAGGCTTGATCATCGTAAAAGTTCTGTTAGTTGCCATTATTTTAATTTTTTTGCAAACTTAGATAAATTGCTTTTTATATGCAATATAATTAGGCTTATATAAAAACAATTTATTCGCCTAAGTATGTTAATTTAAGATACATCATGCATGTGAAACAATGGTTCGTTTGGTTGAAGTGAATCCATGCAATACGCGCTAAGTCACCTATGAATCTTTTCCGCCGTGGGAAATTGACCGATCCTATATTACAATTGATGAGGAATAGAAATAAAAAATCATTTGTAAACAAATCTCATTGCTGTCCCATTAAAGTT
>NZ_DKST01000026.1:0-145788 GCF_002472835.1 Sphingobacterium sp. UBA7249
AGGGCTTCTTGCGTTTGGATATCCCCAATTCTATTATTTATAGCGCTTTAAAGGATAATCACTTCCTGTACTATAATACCGCGATTAGGATGCATAGCATTTACGTAACGCCTCTTGTTTGTTAAATAATTTCCGGTAAGCAATCTGTATGAAAACGTCTAATTAGCTATCGCTTGACCTCAAAGGGAACGTATCCATCCCATTTACGAAAGTGATCGACATCACTTTTATTCTTAATATTTATAGCATTAACCATTGCGAGCTATTTTTGTTGATTTAACTGCCATGGAATCAATACTCAAATGGTTTTGAAATATGGATTGATGCTATTTAATAAAGTGACGTACATCACTTTTGTACGCATTGTACATCATTAGATTGTCATAAAATGCTGCTTACTTTTGATTCAGAATCAACAATTTAAGTAATGCAGTTAGAGCAATTTAATTACGACAATAAAATTGTCAGAAATTTCGGAATCGCTACCATTATTTGGGGGATAGTTGGTATGACCATCGGATTGCTTGTGGCAACGCAGCTTGTCTGGCCTCAAATGAACTTCGGATTGCAGTTTACAACGTTTGGCCGTGTACGTCCCGTACATACAAACGCAGTAATATTTGCCTTCGTAGGTAACGGTATTTTTATGGGAGTCTATTACTCCTTACAACGGGTGCTTAAAGCGAGAATGTTTAGTGACGCTTTAAGTAAACTTCATTTTTGGGGATGGCAATTGATCATTGTCGCTTCGGCTATTACACTTCCGCTTGGGCTTACTTCGAGCCATGAATATGCCGAGATGGAGTGGCCGATTGATATTGCTATTACCCTCATCTGGGTTGTATTTGGTATCAATATGTTTGGTACTATTATCAAACGACGTGAACGCCATATGTACGTCGCAGTTTGGTTCTATATAGCCACATTCGTTACTGTAGCCGTACTACATATTGTTAACTCCATTCAATTGCCTGTGGCCGGATGGAAAAGTTATTATGTATATAAAGGTGTTCAGGATGCGCTTGTACAATGGTGGTATGGTCATAATGCAGTAGCATTTTTCCTGACTACTCCTTACCTGGGAATGATGTACTACTTTTTGCCCAAAATGGCTAATCGACCGGTTTATTCCTATAAATTAAGTATTCTTCACTTTTGGTCTCTGATTTTTATCTATATCTGGGCAGGGCCTCACCACTTGTTATATACAGCGCTACCAAGCTGGGTACAGTCGTTAGGGGTGGTATTTTCGATCATGCTGATTGCGCCGAGCTGGGGTGGTATGATAAACGGTTTGTTGACGTTGCGCGGGGCTTGGGATAAGGTACGTACAGAACCTATGCTGAAGTTTATGGTCGTCGCACTGACTTGTTACGGTATGGCAACTTTTGAAGGTCCAATGTTGTCCTTGAAGCAAGTGAATGCCATCGCACACTTTACGGATTGGATCGTTGCACACGTACACGTTGGAGCATTGGGGTGGAATGGCTTTATGACCTTCGGTATTCTCTACTGGTTAATCCCACGTATTTATAAAACTGAACTTTATTCTAAAAAATTAGCATCCACACACTTTTGGATCGGCACATTAGGCATCTTATTCTATGCAATTCCAATGTATTGGGCGGCAGTAGTGCAAGGTTTGATGTGGAAGGAGTTTACACCTGAAGGCGTTTTGAAATATCCAAACTTCTTGGCAACAACATTGGAGATTCTGCCAATGCACATGATGCGGGCTTTGGGTGGAGCACTCTATTTATCAGGTGTCTTCTTGATGACGTTCAATCTAATTAAAACAATGAAGCAAGGTAGGCTTCTGGCAAACGAGCCTGCCGAAGCACCAGCTTTATTACCGGTCCAGGTCAACGAACAATCTCAGCATCGCCGCCTTGAACGTAAGCCTATATTGTTTATGGTCTTGGCGCTAATAGCGATCCTCATCGGTGGTATGGTTGAGATGGTTCCGACGTTTACCATTTCAAAAAACGTACCGACAATCGCAAGTGTACAACCCTACACAGCGCTGGAACTGCAGGGACGTGATCTCTATGTCAGAGAGGGCTGTGTCAACTGCCATACACAGACAATCCGCCCATTTAGATCGGAAACAGCTCGTTATGGTGAATATAGCAAAGCTGGTGAATTTGTATATGATACGCCATTTTTATGGGGGTCGAAACGAACTGGGCCTGATTTGCACCGTATCGGTTCCAAATATCCGAATAAATGGCATTTTGACCACCTATTGGATCCCACAATTACCTCACCCGGAAGTATCATGCCTTCTTACCCTTGGCTGATCGATCAGAAATTGGATAACTCCATTCTGAAAGATAAAATGAAGGCTTTAAGAAAATTGGGAATTCCCTATACGGATGCGGCAATAGCGAACGCAGAACCGGATCTGCACAAACAGGCTCAAAAAATTGCGGATGACCTGAAACAGAATCAAGTAAACGTATTGGCTGATCGGGAAATTATAGCGGTAATCGCGTACTTACAACGATTGGGGACGGATATAAAAGCAGCTCCGAAAGTGGCTGAGGATGTTAACATAAATCAGTAACGCAATGTTTAAACAAATTACAAATTTGAACGGAAGTGAGCTTTACCTTATTGTGTCACTTTGGATATTCCTGATTTTCTTCATCTCGGTCGCAATCATGTTATTCCGCATGAAAAAGGACTATGTAAATTATATGAAGGAACTGCCTTTGGAGGAAGAGGAAACTGAAAAGGAAATGAATCATTCACCTGAAAGTATATAGTATATGAGTTTATTATTAGATACTGCACCGACTACAGTAGAGCTTGTCCAATCTACTTGGGGTTTTGGTACGGATAATTTATACACAGATATCTTAATTATCGTATTGATTGTCGTAATGTTGGCTCTTCTTGCTTCGGCACTGATGGTTAACCGTGCGATGAAATCCATCATTAGGATTACGATGCCTGACTTGGTCAAAGAAGAAGAACTTAAGAAACTGGCAAAAAAAGGATGGTTGAAACGATCTTGGAATAAGATCATGGGAATAAGGCCTATATCGGAAGAAAAGGATATTGTCATCGACCACGAATACGATGGCATCCGGGAACTGGATAACCCCATTCCAATCTGGTTTAACTTTTTGTTCTATGGAACAATCTTTTTTGGACTGGTGTACTTATTCATCTACCAGGTTTCTGGGATCGGTATGAATCAAGATCAAGAATATGCACATGAAATGGTTGTCGCAGAAAAGGAAAGACAGGCGTATTTGGCTGCGTCTGCCAGCAATGTCGACGAAAATACGGTGGAATTTGAGCCAGACATGGCTGTTGAGGGAAAAGCTATATTCGCGGCAAACTGTGTAGCTTGTCATGGTGGAAATGGCGAGGGGGGTATTGGACCTAACTTAACGGACAAATTTTGGTTGCACGGCGGCGAAATTAAGGATCTTTTCAAAACGATCAAGTATGGTGTACCAGACAAAGGAATGGTGCCTTGGGAGCAGACATTAAGTCCCGCTCAAATAGCGCAAGTGGCAAGTTATATTGTCACCTTAAGGGATACGCATCCGGCGAATCCAAAGGAACCACAAGGGGAAGAAGTAATCTATGGAAATGCTAAAGATGCAACAAAAGTAAATGATGGAGCTGAAGTAGAGAAGAAAGCTGAACAATAAATCAATATCGAAATGAGTACAGTAGTAGTTAATAACGACAATAGTGGTAGACCTAAGTCAAAAAAAAGACAGTGGATCTATGCAAAAAAACCGCAGGGAGCACTTTACAAAAAAAGGCAGTGGGTTGGTTATACGCTACTACTGTTCTTGTTTGTCGCTCCTTTTATCAAGGTAAACGGCGAACCATTCTTAATGTTCAATGTCATTGAACGGAAGTTTTCTATTCTGGGGAACCTTTTTTACCCACAGGATCTATATATATTCGTTTTTGGAATGTTGATCGTGATGGTCTGCGTGGTACTGTTTACGGTCGTATTTGGACGTGTCTGGTGTGGATGGACCTGTCCCCAAACGATTTTTCTCGAACTGATTTTTAGGAGGATTGAGTATTGGATTGAAGGAGATTGGCAGCAACAGAAAAAACGCAATGATGGTCCTGACACGGATCAGAAACAGTTAAAAAAAGTATTGAAACATAGCATATTTTTGATCATTTCATTTTTGATCTCGAATATCTTTTTGTCTTATATCATCGGTTCGGATGCTTTGATTAAAATCATTACCGACCCATTGGATCAACATATCGGCGGCCTAATTTCAATCATTTTATTCACCTTGGTTTTTTATGCCGTATTTGCTTATGTCAGGGAGATTGTATGCATCGCGATTTGTCCCTATGGGAGATTGCAAGGTGTGCTGCTGGATGATCAAAGTATCACAGTGGAATACGATCATAGACGTGGTGAGCCAAGAGGAAAGCAGCAGAAAAATACCACAGTGTCACACGGGGACTGTGTTGACTGCAAGCTTTGCGTTCATGTATGTCCGACAGGAATTGATATCCGAGAAGGTCTACAACTGGAATGCGTGAGTTGCACTGCATGTATTGACGCTTGTGATGCTGTCATGGAAAAAATCGGAAAACCCAAAAAGCTGATCGGCTTTTATTCCATGGGGGAAATTGAAGGCACGCTCGAGAAGAAAAGTAACATACGGGCTATCGCTTACTCAATTGTCTTAGTGCTGTTGATGTCGGTATTTGCTTTCCTGCTGTTCAATCGCTCTGAGGTGGATGGCCGATTATTACGCGCGAAAGGAAGCACGTATCAGCTTCGGGACGATAAGACAATAAGCAATCTTTACGCGTTGGAATTAGTTAACAAATCTGGAAAAGAAATTTCTTTTAAATTGGTATGCGAAGACCCGCGACTCAGGATCCAACTGGTCAACCCTATTCAGAGGCTCAGCAAAGATGGGCATGCTACTTTAAGCTTTTTTTTAATTATTGCGAATAAAGATGTCGAAACGTACAAAAGTAATATCAAATTATCTATCTATTCAGGGGACAAAAAAGTGGAAAGCTTAAAAACTACTTTCATTGCTCCTCCTGGAATGAATTAACAAATAAAAAAATGAATTGGGGTACAAAAATTTTTTTGAGTTTGGCAGTGTTTATGTTTTGCATCGTTGCAGCCGGATTTTATATGGTCACTCACGATTCGGACAGCTTGGAAGAAGACGATTATTATGAACAGGGTTTAAATTACGATCAAGCTTACGAAAAAAAACAGAATGTACTGACCATGAAAGAAATGCCGACTGTTGAGATCAGAAAAGATACTCTTTATATACATTTTGTCTCGAAAATTAACAAGGGTAGACTATTATTCCGTAAGCCTTCGGATAACAAATTAGATAGAGAGCTGCCATTCCAGACAACGGATAAGCTGTTGACGCTGCCGATTTCGACATTCGATAAGGGAATGTGGAATCTGTATATCGATTGGAAAAGTGCAGGTAAGGACTTTTTATTTGAGGAGCATATTTTATTTTAAACCTGGAGCATGAGTTATACCTACTTTGCATTTTATATGGGTTTATTTGGAAGCATACATTGTGCGGTCATGTGTGGCCCTTTAATATTTGCTATCGAGGGTAGGCAAGAGTTGGCCTGGCGTACTTTCCTGAATAAGATCCTCTACCAATTCGGTCGGATATTGACCTATGGTAGTCTTGGTTTTCTATTGGGGACCATAGGTACAATTGCTCAAATTCAGGGTTGGCAACGTACATTGAGCTGGATTACGGGAATACTATTGGTATTGATTGCACTGTTCCAACTTATAGGGAAAAACAATCGTACAGTCATTCGCCTGCAGACCCGTGCTGTTCAACCTGTCGCCGGGCTTTTGTCGAGATGGTTGTATCGGCCCGGCGGGAGCTTTTTTGCTGGTATATTGAACGGATTATTACCTTGTGGTATGGTGTATATGGCTTTAATTTCTGCAATGAATGCAGACAGTCCACAACAGAGTTTTTTATTTATGCTGTGTTTCGGACTGGGGACAATCCCACTGTTGTTTTTGTTTTCTTTTTTGGGGAATTTCTCTAAATTTTTCAAAATTGGCTTTTCAAAATGGATGCCTTTGTTATACTTATTGCTAGGGATCTGGTTTATACTTCGGGGGGCGAATTTAAATATCCCCTATTTAAGTCCTCTTATCCATATTGATGGCGCGATAAACTGTGCTTAAGCGCAAACAATTTGTCAGAGCTAAGTATTATATTTGGTGTTAAACTTAGCACATTATATGGAGGTACTTCATCATATTTTACAAATTGCGTTACAATATTACTGGATTCCTTTACTTATCTTATATATTGGTGTAATCGGAACAATCTTGATTGAAAACCGTAACCCCGCCAAAACGATCGCCTGGATTATGGTTATTGTTTTTCTACCCGTAATCGGATTACTTATCTATTATTTCTTTGGCCAAAAATTCAAGAAGGTCAAAAGGATGAAACGTATGTATCGGGAGCAGTCAAAAAAATTATTGGATGCCTGGCGTAAAGAATCTGAAATTATGGAGGAAAATATTGATACACTAAATGATCGTATCGGTAGTTTGGCCATGGTCTATCGCTATCTCAAAAATCAAAAAATATCGACATTCTCCCTGAATAATGAGGTGACTTTGTTTATAAATGGCGAAGAAAAGTTTCCGACATTGATCCAGCAGTTGAAAAGCGCAAATCATTCCATCCATATGGAGTACTATATCTGGGAATTGGATGAGATCGGACGTGAAATATTGCAAATTTTGGAAGAAAAGGCAAAATCAGGAGTGACGGTACGTTTGATACTGGATAGTTTTGGAGCTCCTGATGTGATTAAATACCTGCGTAGACATAGACCAGATTTTCGATTTGAGGCCTTTCTTCCCGTTACTTTTACATCATTAGCCAATAGCAATTACCGAAATCACAGAAAAATTGTTGTCATTGATGGAACGGTCGGTTTTGTAGGTGGAATCAATATTTCAGACCGGTACATTAATAACGGAAAAAATGATATCTATTGGCGAGATACGGCAATGATGGTTATCGGAGCAGCCGTAAATACATTACAAATTCAATTTTGGAATAGCTGGAATCAAACAGATGGGGAACCTTTTGAACTGAGCAAAGGTTTTTTAAACAGATTTCCGATCACTGATACAGATGCGAGTGGTGTGGGATTTACCGCCAGTGACCCGGGGTCTCCTGCTCCATTCAATATGGAGGCGATCATCGCTGGAATCAATGAAGCCAAGGAATATGTGGAATTGTGCACACCTTATTTTATTCCAAGTGACCAACTGACCACGGCGTTGATGCTGGCCGTATCTTCGGGTGTTAGGGTTGACCTGATGTTACCGGCGCAATCTGATTCTTTTTTTGTACAACATGCTTCCTTTTCTTTTATCAAGCCGCTACTTGAAAGGGGTGTAAACGTATACCTCTATACCAAGGGATTTCTTCATGCCAAAACTATCTGCATTGACGGTAAACTCGCCTATATTGGTACAACTAATTTGGATATCAGAAGTTTTTACATCAATTTTGAAATAACTGGGATCGTATCAGACAAAGCGTTATGTGAACGTTTGCATGATCAATTTCTTGCCGATATTGAAGCTTCAGATCTCATTACAATCCGTAAATGGATGCAAAGAAGTCGATGGAAACGAGGAGTCGATTCGATCTGCCGTTTGCTGGCGCCTTTACTTTAGCAGGTTGTCTAATAAAGGCATAATGGTATAATAAATGTTAAAAATACCCTAGTAGGATTGGTCTTTGCTTAAAATTGAATATATTTAGCTATTCTTTTTTAATTCTAAGACTTTCAATGAAGCACATAAAACTATTGACTTTATCGATAGGAATTTTAGGAATCGGGTCGACTTATGCACAGACTGCACCTACATTACCTATTAATACGATCGTAGAACGGGTTCAAAAATATTTTCAAGGTTACCCAACGGAAAAAGTACATCTGCACTTTGATAAACCTTATTATGCTGTAGGCGACACATTATGGTTTTCTTCCTATTTATCACGTAATCTTCCAGAATACGAGCCGAGCAAAATAGCCTATGTGGAAGTTTTGAATAGCCGTGATTCGCTTATTCAGACCTTTCGGATTCCATTGGATAAAGGTGTCGGAAATGGACAGATGGTCCTTGATCCACAGTTCATGACACAGGATAATTACCGCTTCAGAGCCTATACAAAATGGATGTCAAACTTTGATGCATCATACTTTTTCAATAAAATCGTTCCAATAGGTGATGTGATCAATAAAAAATTGACCACTCATATAGAGTTTCAGAATAATCTTAATGGTAATAAAAGTCAGGCTGTTATACAGTTCAGGGACCGTACAGGGAAACCCATGATTAATTCAAAAATCAACTGGGAATTTGTTGCTGGATGGGAAACTGTCGATAAAGGTAAAGGTGAGACAGATGCCATGGGGAAAGTGACGATCAACTTATCGGCAAAAGAGAAGGCTGATTTGGAAAAAGGGCAATTAAAGGTCAGTATCCAGGAAAATAAAAATGAGAAACCGTTGTCCAGTTCTTTCCTGCTCAAAAATGCTTTGTGGGATGCTGATGTACAGTTTTTCCCTGAAGGCGGGGATCTAATTGCCGGACTTGCCAAAAAGGTCGCTTTTAAAGCTGTTGGATCCGACGGAAAGGGCCTGACAGTAAAAGGTTCGATTCTGGATTCAAAAGGAAAGTCTGTTGCGGAATTTGAAGATTTCGGATTGGGTATGGGGTATTTCTCCTTATTGCCTCTCGTTGGAGAAAATTATCAGGCAGTCATCAAATTTGCCAACGGGCAAGAACGTAAATATAAACTTCCTGCAGTGGTTAATGATAAAGCGAATATTGTTTTCGTCAAACAGGATACTGCAAATGCTGAGTTTGCTGTAGTCACCAGCGAAGAAAATTTTTCGAATAACAAAGCACAATCCTACTATGTATTGGTGCAGTCCAATGGCCATCTTTGTTTTGGAGCACAGGTGAATTTAAAATCTTCATCTGCTCTGGTCAATATTCCAAAAGACCGCTTACCAAACGGTATTGTCCAGGTTACTTTAATGACACCAGATGGCAAACCAGTAAGTGAACGCCTGGCATTTGTCCAAAGTGAGAAATTACTCAATATTCAAGTCGCAAGCGATAAGCAAAGTTATAAGGCGAAGGATCTGGTCAATTTGAAACTTTCAGTAGATAATAATGGACAGAAATATCCCGGTAGTTATTCGGTTTCTGTGATCGATGAATCCAAAGTTCCTTATAACGATCAGGCCGACCTATCAATTGTAAGCAATTTTTTATTGACCTCAGAGCTGAAAGGCAATGTCGAAAATCCGAACGCTTATTTTGATGATAAAAATCCAAACCGTGAAAAAGCACTGGATGCATTATTAATGACACAGGGATATCGCCGTTTTGATTATTCCGCATTGATCGCTGAAAAGCTACCGCAGATCAATTTCCTTCCTGAACAAGGGATCGAGCTATCCGGGATTTTACGGATGAATACAGGTCGTCCCTATCCAAATGGTGGTTTGTTGCTTTCTGTACCTTCCCGGAACATCAAAAAGGATGTATACACGGATCAAAATGGTCGTTTTACATTTAAAGACCTTGTTTTTCCTGATTCATCCAAAGTTACGGTAAATGCGCGGTCGAATGATAATTACCGTAGTTTGGTCATCAATATGGACCAGAGTTATTATCCCGAAATCGACAAAAATAACGGTTATAAAAGCTACTTTGTCCCTAATATAGACCAGGCATTCGCACCCTATTTGGATAATAGTCGTAAAGAGTACCGAAAATCTATCTTATTGGATGAAGTTGAGGTGACAGGAGTACAAAAAAAGGTAATTACAAATAAAGATTTTCCATCTATTTCGGGTTTATCGATGCCTGAACATCGCATTGAGCCGGAGCGCCTGACAGGATGTAATGTGTTGACCATGTGTCTGCAGACTGTTTTAACGGGGATAACATATGATCCTCAAACATTGAAATATTATGTTTCGCGTGACTATAATGCGGGTGGACGTACTCCGGTTCAGTTTTTCCTAAATGGTATGGCCATTGATGAACCAGGATTGAATAGTATCAACGTCGCGGATATTGAGGGGATCGAAATCTTCCTTCGTGATGAACTGGGAACAGTATCAAGAATGTATCAGAACAATGGCGTAGTCTCTATCTATACGAAGAAATTGGAGGCTAAGAAACCTCGGATGGCCTTAAGTGAAATTGAGAAACTGTTGCCCAAATCGAATGTGATCGATATGTTTCCTTTGGGCTATGTCAAAGAACGTAAATTCTACACGCCAAAATACGATACGCCAGAGCAAAAATCGGTAAATGATCTGCGGACTACCATTTATTGGAATCCAAAAGTAACGGTAACCGAAACAGGGGAGGCGGCAGTCCAATTCTATAATGCGGATGGAAATGGTAATTATAAAGTGATTGTAGAGGGAATGGATCAGACAGGTAACATTGGCCGAAAAGTGATAAAATACCGCGTACAACCTTAAAATCGAATTAAGTTATATAAAATGAACGCTGCTCTTTGAAAAACGAGCGGCGTTTTTTATGGCATAAAAAAACACCTCCTTGATGGGCAAGGAGGTGCAAACTAACCAATTATAAACCTAAATTATGAAAAGTATCTTATCGCCTTTGAAAGCGTTTGTCTTCTTATTTATACATATATTTCAAATCTTATGCCAATTTGATAACGTGGCTATTTGGCAGTGATTTTTAAATGTTATATAATAGTGATATGGATCCGATATTTAGCCCGTAATGCTTTTACTGATGATGCATATGTCATCTATCAATTAAAAATTGAAATGATATTGTTGGCGAGAGCGGAACGCTTTCTAATCGTTTTGTCGATCTAGCTGATAATAACATTGCCTACAGCGGGGTTCATAGGCTTCCTTTTCACCGAGTAGCACGGTTTGCGTATCTGCTATCAGACGGTACGAATAATTCGCTGGAGCGCCGCATTGCATGCAGACTGCATGAACTTTTGTAACATGTTCGGCTATAGCCATCAGACTTGGAATAGGTCCAAAAGGTTGTCCTTTATAATCCATATCCAGTCCAGCAATAATCACACGAATACCATTATTTGCCAATTTGACACAAACCTCTGACAATCCGTCATCAAAAAATTGTGCCTCATCTATTCCAACAACCTGGGTGGCCGAACTCAAAAGCAGTATAGCCGATGAATTTTCAACCGGAGTGGATGGAATGCTATTACTATCGTGGGAAACGACCAATTTTTCGTCGTATCGTTTATCGACAGAAGGTTTGAATATTTCAACGTTTAGCCGTGCATATTGTGCCCGTTTTAGCCTTCGTATCAACTCTTCGGTTTTGCCTGAGAACATTGATCCACAGATAACCTCAATACTTCCATATCGAGCTGGTCTCAATGTTAGATTATGTTCGGAAAAAAGCATCTGATTAAATTATTTTTTCGGATGGTCAACAAATAAGGAATTATTTGTAAATAAACCTTCTACTATATTCTGTTTTTGACAATGCTAATATCGAAATTAAATATTAAATTTGAGTAGCAAAAAAGTGGGTAAAAATCCAAATAATTATAAATCAAAGGATTGAATTTTTCACTTTTTAAGGTAAGGAGTGTATAGGTATTATAAACGATTAACGGGCGATTTCAACTAGAATTATGAGTACTAAAGAGGAAATTTTTAATAGGATAGGAGATTTACTACAGGATTTGAATGCGCAATATTTGACTTTGTCAGAGAAGAATGGTGAGGCAGAGATAGGCCATCTGCTGAGCCTGGAGGCTAAAGCACAATCTGTTGCGGCTTACATTACTTTACTCAAAACAGATGCTGTATTGAAAGATGGACAAGCTCACAATACCTTGAAAGAATCTGTGCTGGAGAGTAAAAAAATAGCATTTAACGATTATTTTACACCGCCTTCGTCTATACATGCGTCTAGCCAGAGCTTTTCTGAATCTAAAAGTCTTGCGAAAAGTGATGTAGAGAATGATGAACCTACAAAATTAAACGAAGATGCTGTTGAAGTAAAGCAGGAAGTACAAGACAGCAATGAATTGGCAGCAGCTTCTTATTCGCCTGCAATAGCCGATGAAACGAACGATGTGACGAGTGAAGTTATTGCCGAAAATAGTGAAGAAAAACAGTATGAGATAGATGAACCCACGATAGACTTGGTGGATGAAGAACCTACGGTTGTTAAGGAGATTATAGAGGAACCAAAACAGGTCGTCATTGAAGAAGTTCAGGAGAACCTTACTCAGGAGGAAGTCAATACCGCGGCGGAGGAGGTCCCATCGAGGCCATTGACGTTAAATGAGATTATCTCGCAGCAAAAACAAGCCGGGGTGCAGAGCCGGGTTTATCAAGTCAGTCAATCCGGAAGTTCGGATAAACTAACTGACATCAAAACCGGAATAAGTTTGAATGATAAACTTTTATTTATTAAAGACCTATTTAATGGTTATAGTTTAGCGTATAGCGAAGCGGTAGAGTTATTGAACAGATTTAATAGTTATGCCGAAGCTGATGCATTTTTGCAAACCAATTATGCGGTTAAGAACAGATGGGCGGATAAACCCCATACAGTTGAAAAATTATATGAGGTATTGCGAAGAAGGTACAACTAGTTATTTAACGGCAAAAACAAAAAGCATCTTTACGTAAAGATGCTTTTTGTTTTTGTTGCTACTCATTGTTTATATTGGATAAACTATTTCAATTGAAATTGCAGCCAGTCCTTTCCTTCGTGACCATAGACAAAATATTTCGGTTGCAGGATCTCGGCCAGAGATTCCAATTCAATTAGATAATCGTATCCTGGAATAGTGGCAAAATTAGGTTTTGTCATAATAAACAGCTGATCGAGTTCAATCGCTTTGGATTGAGCAATTGCTGGATCATTTAATAAAAGCGGGACACGGGTAAATACATTTTGGTCATTGTCAATTAAGATGATTTTATCAGCTTCGTTAGCAGCTATCGTAGGGATTCCACCTGCTATTTTGATAGATTCCTGTAGATAAGCCGATTCATTGATCTCCAGTGGATCAATTTGATCTAAAACCAATACTTTGGGTCTGTCGCTGGCTGTTATAAATTTGAGCTTGTGAATCAAGATGTCGGTTTCATCTTCTATTTTTTCAATAAGCTCATTGATATTTTCGTCGCTATTTAATTCTCGGGCAAGTGTATTGATATAAGCAATGACGTCTTCGATGCTAACGATTGCCGATTGCTTTGCTGTTAACTTAGCGTATGTTTCTGCTGAGACAGTGCTGTTATTTAGATTCAGCTGTTCCAAAAAATGGGCAACTAATTTTTCTTGATTGCTTTGCATGCTGCAAAAATACAAAAAGGGTAGCATTAGCGAAATTAAATTAGCAATAGTAGGTATTGGAGGATTTTTGTAAATTGGCATCAAATAAATGTGATAGATATGTTTGACAAATTATTTCAGGCACAGCAAAAGGCAGAGGAAATTAAGAAAAGACTAGATACAATTTCGGTATCCGGTGAGGCTGAGGGTGGTTTGATCCGGGTGGTGGCAACTGCCAATAAGGAGATCAAAGAGATTACGATAGACCCTGTCTTTTTGTCCAATGCAGACAAAGAAGAATTAGAGGAACTGTTGGTCGTTGCGTTGAATAAAGCAATAGTCCAAGCAGAGAATATCAGTCAAGCTGAAATGCAGGCGGCTAGTAAAGATATGTTAGGTGGCCTAGGCGGACTATTTAATCAATAACAATATGAAAGCAACTTATTACGGTCAATCTTGTGTTGAGTTTGATTTTGATGGAACGAAGGTTTTATTGGATCCATTTATAACTTATAATCCTCTGGCGAAAGCAATTGATGTTAACGCGATTAAGCCCGATTACATCTTTTTAAGCCACGGACATCAGGATCATGTCGCAGATATGGCTACCATCCAAAAGAATAGTGATGCTACGGTACTGGCCATTGTAGAAACAGCGGCATGGGTCAGAAGACAAGGTGTGCCTGACGATAAGGTGGTTGAGTTCAATCTCGGTGGTACGATACAGCTGCCTTTTGGTACTGTCAAGATGGTGTATGCTGCACATACGAATAGTACGCCTGATGGCCAATATGGTGGGTTTCCGGTCGGATTTGTCTTTAATGTACAAGGGAAAAAGATCTATTTTGCCGGCGATACCGCATTGACGATGGAAATGAAGTTGTTGGCTGACCTGAAATTAGATTGGGCTTTTTTACCTATTGGTGGATACTATACAATGGATGTCGATGATGCGATAAAAGCGGCAGAGTTTATTAATTGTACACGTGTAGTGGGAATTCATTACGATTCATTTCCGCCAATTCAAATTGACAAACAAAAGGCCTTGGACAAATTCCAGAACGAAGATATTTCATTGTCTCTTCCAAAAATAGGAGAAACAATAACGCTGTAAAAGCAAAAAAGCCGAGCGAGCTCGGCTTTTTTTGATCCGTTACGATGATCTTGTTAAGATCCGTAAGTTCTACGATGATATAACGATTTTCTTTAGGTCTTCTAAGCTGAAAAGGGGGGTATCAATGATTTTATTTTTTAGGATCTGCTCTTTATTTTCTTCGAAATAAAACAGTTTCCATTCTCCATTTTTATATTCTAAGCTGCTTAGATTTTCGATCCAATCGCCAGAATTCATATAGGTACATGTTCCTTTTCGGTTAATAACTTCTTTTATTTGGGGTTGATGAATGTGCCCACATATGACGAAATCATAGTTTTTTTCAATGGCTAATTCCGTTGCCGTATGTTCAAAGTCTGAAATGTATTTGACAGCTTTTTTAACAGAATTTTTTATTTTCTTTGAGAGGGAATATTTCTCTTTGCCCATCTTATCCAGGCAATAATTAATGACATTGTTGAGCTGTATCAACTTATCATAGCCCCATCCGCCAAGTTTCGCAAGCCATTTTGAATGATGGATGGATGCATCGAAAACATCACCATGAAAGATCCAAACCTTTTGATTATTGAGTGAAAGAAGCAACTTGTTACTCAGTTTGATGTTTCCAAGCTTGAGATCGGTAAACTTGCGCAACATTTCATCATGATTACCGGTAATGTAGTGGACTTCGGTGCCAGTTGAGCTCATATCGATGATCTTCTTGATGACCTTTAGATGATCTTGCGGAAAGTAACTTTTCTTAAACTGCCAAATATCGACGATATCGCCATTAAGGATCAATATCTTGGGCGCGACGGATTCCAGGTAAAGTAAAAGTTCTTTGGCTCTACTTCCGTATGTACCTAAGTGTATGTCTGAGAGTACAAGTATATCAAGGCTTCTTTTCATCGGAATAAACTATAAATATTCTTTTTACAAAAAAAAGGTAATTTTATTTGATGCCGGTGAAATTCCTGTTATTAAATCGTTAAAATATGCTGTAAAACTATATAAATAAGTTTATTAGAATTTAATATTGGGCTTTAATTAGCTAGAAAAGGTGTCTAATCTGTTGATCTGACACCTTTTCTTAATCTGTTAACGAATATTTGCTATTTAGCAATCGCTGCTGCTGCTCTATCGATGTGGAACTGTACAAGGTCATCGATTGGCGAACGCAAGATTTTACCTACTTTCATACCATATTGCTCTGCTTTTTCAGCTAATACATTTCTGAAATTGTAACCGACTGAACCGATACAATTGAAAGTATAACTTTGATAATTAGGGTATTTGCTAACTAAATTTCTGAAGAAAGCTTCAAATGCTTCATCTACAATATTGCGCGTGTACTCAATGTTCACATTGTTGTCGTACACGAATTTACTGAAACTTGCACAGAAACGGTTAGGCATTGGTTTGGTATAAACCGCATCCATGATTTCATCTTTTGTCATTTTGTAAGTGTTCCAAAACACTTCTTTGACATCTTTTGGCATTAAATTACGTACATAATCCGCAAGTAACTTTTTACCGATGTAACTACCCGATCCTTCATCACCTAAAATATAAGCTCCAGAGTCAATATTTAGAGTAATTTCTTTACCATCATAGAGACAAGAATTTGTTCCTGTACCCAAAATAGCTGCAAATCCAGCTTGAGAGCCTAATAATGCTCTTGCAGCAGCAAGTAGATCATGTCCTACTTCCACTTTTGCTGTAGTAAATACATGTTTTAAGGCATCAACTACGATTTGGGCTTTTTCCCTATTATGGACACCAGCACCATAATAATTTACTTCCGCGATTTTTTCAAAAGGTAAATCCTGCGGTAATCCTTTTTTTAGGGAGTTTACGATGTATTCACTGTCAACAAAATAAGGGTTATACCCTTCTGTATTGAAGTAGATTTTTTTATTTGAATCATCTAACAAACACCAGTTTGTTTTTGTTGATCCCCCGTCAGCAATGATTATCATTATTGAGTAGTTTTAATTGTGTTTATCGTTATAAAATGAGTAATCAATTCATTAATCAATTCCCCGAAAATACATTTTTTAATTTTAAATATCATAATTTATCCATGCATTTTTGAAAAAATAAATTTCACGAATTCGTTCATAATATAAAAAAACTGGCTTAACAGTATTGTTAAGCCAGTTTTTAAGTCGTGTAATAAAATTGTTTAAATAGTGTACTATTTACAATTAGCTGAAGCTTTTAATGCCCTCCTTCAGCTTCGATTTCATCAATATTGATTCCTTGTTTGGTTAAAATTCCTTTTACAAATACAGCAAAGAAAACAATATAACAGAATCCGATTAACGGTAGGATATAGGAGTTGTGTATTCCAATAAGATCGGCCAATTTTCCTTGGATAGGAGGAAGGACACCACCACCAAGAATCATCATAACCAAGAATGCCGAACCCTGAGCAGTATATTTTCCAAGACCAACGATTGATAAACTGAAGATGGATGACCACATAATTGAACAAGCAAGACCTCCTGATAAGAATGCATAAATAGCAATTGTACCGGAAGAGAAAAGCCCGATTAACATGGCAATGATTCCAAATAAACCAAAAATAATCAATGTACGTGCAGGTTTTTCTTTACTTAGGTAGAAAGCCACGATTTGTAGAATAATACAGATCACATAGTAATAAAGGTGTGACATCTCGAAACCAGCGAGTGTATTCACTCCGATAATAATGGAGAAAGCAATTAAAGGGACTATGATTAGAAGTCCGTTTTTAGTGGATTTGCTCAGGTTGAACGCTGTAATCGCTCCCGCCCAGCGGCCAATCATCATGCTTCCCCAGTACATGGACACATAAGGTGTTATTTGAGAAGATTGTAGACTGCCAAATTCTTTTAAAGTCAACAACTCACCTAAGTTGCTACCAATCGCAACTTCAATACCAACATAAATAAATAATGCAAGCATTCCCAATGCTAATTGTGGGTATTTCATTGCTCCCCAACCTTCTGGATTCTTTTTCGCGCTTCGGTTAGAGAAAAGTAAGCCGCCGATGACAACGATTAAAGCACCTGCTAACCATAGCATGCGTTGTGTTTCCAGCGGTTTGGCAACTTCCTTAATGTGTGCTTTTAATTGATCAATCTGAACTTGGTCAGTCAGCGCTGATACCTGTTGGTGCAATTGTTCGATATGTAATGCAAGATCGCTCTTATAACTTAAGAATACAGGCGTAAACATACCAAATAATAACACTGTCATGATGATCAGCGTACGGAGTGCCTTATTGGCTTTTTCCATTGGCTCTTTACTGATTCCAGCTGGAACTTTTTTGCTAAAGTTGAACAATGTCGCAGCTAAAAGAAATAATAAACCAACACCCACATATAGGTATACTACTTTATTTAGAGGTAGATTGGCAATTTCAGAATCGGATATAGGTTCAAATGTTCCAAAAAGGGAGAAACCAATAACTAAAGGTCCTATCGTTGTTCCAAAGGAATTGATACCACCACCAAGGTTGACACGGGACGCCCCGGTCTTCGGATCGCCCAATAAGACGGCGAAAGGGTTGGCTGCCGTTTGCTGTAGTGAAAATCCAAGTGCAACCACGAATAGACCCAACAACATGCCAACATACAGATTTACCTCAACGGCTATAATCATCGCCGCCGCGCCCAGCGCAGAAAACAATAGACCGTAAACGATACTTTTTTTGTAACCCCATTTTCCAACAAGGTCATTTCCACCAATTGAACTAAAGATAAATAAGAGCAATGCACCAATGTAATATGCGGTGTAGAAAGCAAAGTCAATTAATTGCGATTGAAATTGATCCAAGTGAAAATAATTCTTGCAGAATGGTATAAATACGCTATTTCCAGCTGCAATAAACCCCCAAAAGAAAAACACAATAATGAGCGTGTAAAGTGCGGGGTAATTAGTTTTAGTTTGTTGCTGTTCCATATAAGGGATCTAAAAACTTAAATTTTGAAAGGTACGAACTTATGAAAAAAAATATAAAATTCAATCTAAAAATGTTGTTAAATCGTTTTACTAGCTACAATAGTAAATATTTTTTTTGAAATATTTTGAAATAACAAAATTTGTTTTTTTCTTTGTCTAGGTTCTCAAGATTTAATCCACTTCGGGTTTAAACGAAATCATTAAGTTCTTCATTCACTTAAACAAGGAAACAAGCTTAAGTGTAAATCAGAATAAAGCTCAAAAGAAAATCCAAAAATCATACACAACACATTAATGGATATTAACGAATTAAACGCTAAACTCGTATCAGAATTGCGCGAGATTGCTAAGTTGATCGGTATCGCAGATGCTGATAAATTGCGTAAGCAAGAATTAATAGAAAGAATTAGCAATACCGGTGGGGAAGAAGAAGCAGCTCCGGCTTCTGCAGAAAAAGTTGCTAAAGTGGAGGAAGACAATCAAGAACAGGGTGAACGTACGCGTAAGCGCGTTAGAACAGTGAAGAGCGCTGAGCCTGTAACTGTAAGAAAACGTGAGGCTGTCGAAAGTGAGGAAAGCAGCCCCGCTATAGATACCACTCCTGCAACAGATAAAGGTACCCAACCTGAAAAAACACCTCAAACTCCTAAAGCTGAAAATACTTCATCTAGTACAGATTTCGACAATGTTATTGTTAATGAAGGGGTCTTAGAAATTATGCCAGATGGCTATGGTTTCCTACGTTCTTCGGATTATAACTACCTGACATCACCGGATGATATTTACGTATCACAGTCGCAGATCAAATTATTTGGTTTGAAAACAGGTGACACTGTTCGTGGTTGTATCCGTCCGCCAAAAGAAGGTGAGAAATATTTCCCATTGGTTCGGGTAGAAGCGATCAACGGACAGAATCCTGCAGAGGTACGCGATCGTGTTCCATTTGACTATTTGACACCCTTGTTTCCTGATGAGCGTTTAAATTTGGATATGGGCATGGGTAACTACTCTACGCGTATCATGGATCTATTTACGCCAATCGGAAAAGGTCAACGTGGACTGATTGTTGCGCAACCAAAAACAGGTAAAACAAATTTATTGAAGGAAGTTGCTAATGCGATCGCCAAGAATCATCCTGAGGTATACCTTATTATCTTATTGATCGATGAGCGTCCTGAAGAGGTAACCGATATGGCTAGAAGCGTACGTGCAGAGGTTGTTTCATCTACTTTTGATGAACCAGCTGATCGCCATGTAAAAATTGCTAATATCGTACTGGAGAAAGCGAAGCGTATGGTTGAGTGCGGTCATGATGTGGTTATCCTATTGGATTCAATCACTCGTCTGGCGCGTGCTTATAACACTGTTGCTCCTGCTTCAGGTAAGATCTTATCTGGTGGTGTGGATGCAAATGCATTACACAAACCAAAACGTTTCTTTGGAGCAGCTAGAAATATCGAAAATGGGGGGTCATTGACAATCCTTGCGACAGCTTTGACAGATACTGGTTCTAAAATGGATGAGGTTATCTTTGAAGAATTTAAGGGAACTGGTAACATGGAATTGCAATTGGATCGTAAATTGGCGAACAAACGTATTTTCCCAGCGATTGATATTACAGCGTCTAGCACGCGTCGTGATGACCTGTTGACAGACAAAGAAACATTACAACGTATCTGGGTGCTTCGCAATCACTTGTCAGACATGAATTCGACAGAAGCAATGGAATTCTTGCAAGGGCAAATGCGTGGTACTAAATCAAATGAAGAATTTTTGATCAGTATGAATGGGTAATCCCATCAAATTTTGATATTTTAGCCATCATTTTTAATAGAATGATGGCTTTTTTTATAAGAAAACAAATCATATAGATGAAAAAACATATTCCAAATCTGCTGACCTGCCTGAATCTTTTTAGTGGTTGTATCGCTGTATTGATGGCCTTGGATGGGAACATACAAGCAGTTACTATATGCGTGCTCGCTTCTGGAATATTTGATTTTTTTGATGGTATGGTTGCAAGGCTCCTTCATGTAAAGTCACCTATTGGTAAGGAGCTGGATTCACTGGCAGATATGGTCAGTTTTGGGTTTTTACCGGGTACGATCATGTTTACATTACTGCAAAAAGCGTTTCCCGATGGTTCCTTACTACCGTATCTGGGATTTATTGTGACCGTGTTTTCGGCTTTGCGTTTGGCCAAGTTTAATTTGGATGAACGACAAACTTCCGATTTTATTGGACTCAATACACCAATGAATACCTTTTATGTGCTTTCATTACCTTATATTGCTGTTGAGTATCCAGAACTCATTATAAATCCAATATTTTTGATTTGTAGTGCGCTACTGACCAGTTATCTGTTGATTAGTGAGATTCGGTTGTTTTCGATGAAATTCAGTTCGATGGATTGGAAAACGAATAAATTTCGCTTTATCTTTCTGTTTTTAACTTTGGTCTTATTTATAATCGGGCAATTTATGGCTTTGCCAGTTATTCTGCTTTTGTATTTTATACTGTCGGCATTGCACTTTAATAAAAAAAACGATCTGGCTTAGATCGTTTTTTCGTATTGTTCAAGTTCAAATAACAGTTCTTTCATTTCAATATCCAGCACTTCAAAAGTTGCCCGAAGTCCCTCTAATGAATCTGTATTTTTGGCACTTAATTCCAATTCTTCAAATTTGGCTTTTAAATGAAACGCTCCAATATAATCCATCGTAGGTTTGATATGGTGGGCAGCATCGGTAATTTTCTGATGATCGCCTTCAGCTAGTGCATTTCGCAACTTGTCTAAATCTACCGGAGTCTGGATAAGATACATTGATACAAACTGTTTGATCAAATCTGAGTTGTCAAACATGTTTTGGTTGATCAGGTCAATGTCGATATGGTTCATCGTTGCTAATTTTCTTTACGGGTAATTCGTCCTTGCAATTGTTCAATAAAGATACGTTATTTTTTTTGTAAACAGGGTGAATGTAGTCTGGAGCTATTTCTGCTAAGGGTTCTAAGGTAAAACGCCGTTCTGAAATAAAAGGGTGTGGTATAATTAGGGTTGGATAGTGAATAATCTCATTGTTGAAATAGAGTAAATCAATGTCAATAGCTCTTTCACCCCATTTCTTTAGACGGATTCTTCCCAGATCCAATTCAATCTGCTGTGTGCAGTTTAAACATTCCAAGGCTGATAAATCCGAACTTATTAAGACAACCTGATTTAGGAAGGAAGGTTGGTCTTCAACCCCCCAGGCCGCAGTTTCATAAATGGTGGATTCTTTTTGAATTTTTCCGACCCGTTCTTCCAGATATTTCCTTGCTAATGCGAGTTGCTGCATGCGATCTCCCAAGTTGGTCCCTAATAATATAAAAATCTTATTCATCCTACTAAATTAAGGCTTTATGGAATAAAATACTGGGGGAATAAAAAATATTGCACTACCTTTAGTGTAAAATAAATCATTCCATTTGCAAGATTGTAAAAATCGGAATTAATTATAAAATATGAGATCATTTTTTAAGTATGTATTGGCTACAATTACAGGGATTGTGATATCTTTTGTGATTTTGTTTATTGTTTTTATGGGTATTATTGGGGCGCTTATCAGCTCAGCGTCTTCGGAGCAGGAGGTCGTTGTCAAAAGCAATTCGGTGTTATTTCTATCCTTTGACTATGACATCAATGAGCGGAACGACAATAATCCTTTTGGAAGCTTAAATCTTCCGGGGTATTCTACAAAGAGTATTGGTTTGGATGATATCCTGGGTAGAATCAAATATGCAGCAACGGACGAGAGTATTAAGGGGATTTATATCGATGCGGGGAGTATCGGAACTGGTTTTGCGAGTTTGAAAGAGGTGCGGGATGAGTTGTTAGCATTTAAGAAAACAGGCAAATTTATAGTTGCCTACAATGCTGGATACAATCAAAAAGCATATTATGTAGCAAGTATAGCCGATAAAGTGTATGTCAATCCGCAAGGAACCATCGATTTTAGGGGGCTTGCCAGTTCGACGATGTTTTATAAAGATTTATTGGAAAAAGTTGGGGTGGAAATGCAGATTGTGAAAGTAGGTACATTTAAGAGTGCTGTGGAACCCTTTTTCTTAAATAAAATGAGTGATCCAAATCGTCTACAGGTAACATCATATCTGGGAAGTATATACGATACTTTTATAAATGAAATTTCGATAAGCCGAAATATTCCGGCGGACTCGTTACGCGGTATAGCGAACAATTACCTTGTTAGAAGTGCAGATGATGCGGTGCGCTATAAGCTCGCGGACGCTAAGATTTATAAAGATGAATTATTGGCTGATTTGAGAAAACGACTGAAGGTAGGGGATAAGGAAGAAATATCGTTTGTTTCGTTATTAGATTATAATAAGAAGCTGAAGGATGATGGTAGTGGATCTGAGGTGGCTGTTCTTTATGCGGTTGGAGAGATTGTGGATGGCGAAGGAACTCGTCCGGGTGAAATTGGTGGTGATAAATTTTCAAGGGAATTACGTAAGTTGAGAGAAGATGATGCTGTAAAAGCTGTTGTATTGCGCGTAAATTCACCAGGGGGCTCAGCTCTAGCATCGGACATCATCTGGCGTGAGGTTATTTTGACAAAAAAAATTAAACCAGTAATCGTATCGATGGGGGATGTTGCGGCATCTGGCGGTTATTACATATCGGCTGCCGCTGATTCAATATTTGCTGAGCCAACGACCATTACAGGATCAATCGGCGTATTTGGCGTGATACCGAATTTTCAGAATTTAATGAACAATAAAATTGGCGTGCATTATGATGGTGTGAAAACTGGAAAATTTGCGGATTTGAATACTACTTTTGATCGTCCTTTGACAGCCGAAGAAAGGGATATCATCCAGCGTGAGGTTGATAAAGTATATACTACCTTTACAAAAGTTGTGGCGGAAGGAAGAAAGATCTCCCTGCCCAATGTTGATAGCATTGGTCAAGGCCGGGTTTGGACAGGTGCTCAGGGATTGGGTAATAAATTGGTTGATCGTTTGGGTAATCTTGATGCTGCTATTCAGGCAGCAGCCAAAAAGGCTAATCTAAACAAGTATAAAGTAACGCAATATCCTGAGAAGGAAGATCCGCTCACTTCGATATTGAACAATTCGAAGGAAAAAGTTCAGGCTTGGGTCGCGAAAGAACAAATGGGTGAATACTATCGTTATTTCGATGTGATGCGGCAGGCAACTACGCAAAGCGGTATTCAGGCAAGGTTACCTTACACTGTAGAAATTCATTAATGATAATTTAATCCGATAAAAAGGCATTTATTTGATGAAAATAAATGCCTTTTTTCTATATTTAGCTGTTCGTTTGGCAAACGACAGATCCTAAAACATTAAAGTTATATGATGAAAACAGTAGACGATTTAAATTTTGCAGGTAAAAAAGCCTTGGTTCGCGTAGATTTCAACGTTCCTTTGGATGAGAATTTCAATATTACGGATGATAATCGTATTCAGGGGGCTGCTCCGACAATAAAGAAAATTTTGAATGACGGCGGAAGTGTGATATTGATGTCCCATTTAGGAAGACCGAAAGATGGTCCTACTGATAAGTATTCATTAAAACATATTGTTGCCCATCTTTCTAAGGTGTTAGGTACAGATGTTCAATTTGCCAATGATTGCATTGGAAAAGAAGCTGTGGAAAAAGCTGCTGCATTGCAAGCTGGCCAAGTTTTATTACTTGAGAACTTACGTTTTTATAAAGAAGAGGAAAAAGGTGATGTGGAATTTGCTGAAAAACTTTCAAAATTGGGTGATGTATATGTAAATGATGCATTTGGTACAGCACATAGAGCACATGCTTCGACAGCGATTGTTGCACAGTTTTTCCCATCCGCGAAATATAGCGGATATCTGATGGCGGCTGAGGTGGGTAATGCAGAGAAAGTTTTGAATAATCCTGTTCGACCTTTTACAGCGATCATGGGGGGAGCAAAGGTTTCAGATAAAATCCAGTTGATCGAAGCTTTATTGGATAAAGTCGATAATTTGCTGATCGGTGGAGGTATGGCTTATACTTTTATCAAAGCAAGAGGTGGAGAGATCGGCCGGTCATTAGTTGAGATCGATAAACTTGATCTGGCGAATGAATTGGTAAAGAAAGCGAAAGAAAAAGGAGTAAACCTGGTTATTCCTACGGATGCACAGATTGCTGATGCATTTTCTAATGATGCAAATGTATATGATGGTCCAAATGATCAGATTCCTGCAGACCTTCAGGGCTTAGACATTGGTCAGGAGTCTGCTGTAAATTTTGCGTCTATTATCAAGGAATCAAAAACCGTGCTTTGGAATGGTCCTATGGGAGTTTTTGAATTTGATACTTTTGCAAAAGGTACAAAAGCTGTTGCTGACGCTGTTGTGGAAGCAACGCAAAGTGGCGCATTCTCATTAATCGGTGGTGGTGATTCTGCTGCTGCGGTAAGTAAATTTGGTATGACCGAGGATGTGAGTTATGTTAGCACAGGCGGTGGGGCATTGCTAGAATATATGGAAGGAAAGGCTCTTCCAGGTGTAAAAGCGCTTGAAAATTAATACCTTTTAAAAGTTATAGAAAAACGCTGTATTATAACTAAAATTCGTGGGGCAAATCAGAATTAATAGCATACAGTCTTCCTATGGCTAAAAATGTACAAAAGGATCAAAATCGTAAGAATTTGATCCTTTTTCGTTGAGAATGATTTAATGACAAAGTTTTATTTGGGATTAAATTACGAAATGGGCTTTTAATGCAGCTGCTTTTTGTTGAAGTGCCAAGCATCAGCAAGAGCCTTTCCTGTGCCTCTATTTGCAACTTGTTATATTTCCCACTAATGTCACTTTTTAATCAATTATCTGTTAAATATCTGTTCATCACTAGTGAGTGTTTGCTGTATTTATTAAATTTATCACAGTACGATTTTAATAGGTAGTTATTGATGGGCGCTAATCACAAAAAAGATAAAGATAGTTCGGGCTTTTTTTCAGTATTAACATATAATGTGGCGGGATTACCGGGGTTTATTTCCTCTGCGATTACCGGAAGGAGCAGGAGTATTGCTGAAATAGGCAAGAAGATCAATCCTTTCGATATTGTGAATGTGCAAGAAGATTTCAATTATAACAATAGTCTTTATTGGGGTGGAAATCAACACCCTTATCGTACCAAACCAAAAGGACGGGTGCCTTTTGGGGATGGACTGAATACCCTGTCCCGTTTTCCAATGTCTGACGTCGTGCGTGTACCTTGGAAAAAGCGCACTGGAGCTGATTTTCTAACACCGAAAGGTTTTACCATAGTCAAGGTAGAAATCGTTGCGGGTGTGTGGATTGACGTCTATAATGTACATGCAAATGCACAGAATAGTAGGCGGGCTTCTCGTGCGAGAAGAGACAATCTTAATCAGCTACGCGATTATATAGGTGAAAATTCGAGCGAAAATGCACTAATTGTCATGGGGGATTTTAATGCACACTACAGTTTTGGTGATGATAACCTACATGATTTTATGGAGTCAACCACATTGGTGGACAGTTGGGTAGAACTCCAGAACGGGGGGCTTGTGCCTGAAGCGAAACATGCATTTAAACCACCCCATATGTTGTCAATTGGCAACCAGAGTGAGTCAATAGACAAGATTCTCTACCGTAGCAACAGCCATCTAAGTTTGGCTGCACGTGATTATAATATAGAAAATAACCTATTTACGAACATCAAGGGCTTACCGTTGTCAGATCATTATGCATTAGCCGCTAATTTCAATTGGGCCACTCATCCTTAGTACGTGTAATTTAAACTTACTGTTGGGACTACACGCTGCGTTGTCGTTTGATCATTGATGTAAGTTCCTTTCACAACAAACTCAAAATCGGGTAGCGGATATCTAAAAGCATTGAAATCAAAGGACAAGTATCCTCCAAAGCTCTTTGGTGCTGCTTCTTTATGTTTGTGAATATTCTGATAGTCTGCAAATACACCACCTTTTATACGTTTTATATAGGCTAGTGAACCTAACCCAAAATCAGGGTAGGCGATAGGAAAGCGATAGTTGATCAGTAATGTATTTTTTACTTTCTCATATTTATAATAACTAAATCCGCTGACGAGTGGAATATCGTTGATGTATTCATAAATACCTGTTCCAGCCTGTGCGCTTAAGCGGATCTGAAAGCCATGATTAGTCACGAATCCGGGGAGATAAAACACAGACCGTGCAGAAAGAATTTCCCCTTTAGCTTTGTTTTCAAAAGGGGTATGTCTATAGGTTATGCTGAAATTCTGTCCCCATCTTGGATATTGGTCCATTGTTGATATACGGGCATTTCGGTTGAAATAAAGCTGGTAAGTCAAGGGAAATGCAGTTTCATAATTAAAGTTTTTGAGGTCATTACGGCTTAAGTTGTATCGTTTCAAATAGGCTGTTGCAAAATTGAATCCCGTTGAATAATTGTAATCAAGCCTATAAAAAGACAATGGAATGGAAATCTGCGAAGAAAGGTAATGTTCTCTCCAGTCGAACCTGATGCTGCTGTCTGGTTTGTTGGGGATAGTTGCCGCTGCGATCTGGCCCCTGTTTTCATAACGTAGGGAGAATTTTGGAAAATATTTATTATACGTGAGCTCGGCTGAATAAATACCCTTTCTGATATCGGTATCGTATTCATAACCAAGTGCAATTTGGGTTGTATTTAAAATGTTGTTTGAAAGCCAAAAAATACCGGGTTTGAAATTGTCGAAACTTTCAAAGTTACTGCTGCTTAGAGAAAGACTATGGAAGTTAAAAGTTCGGCCGAACCCTTTGTAAGGTGTAATGGTATATTTTTGGCTTGAATCCGGTGCTGTGGTGGCACTGTTGAATATACTGTCCTTGTGTAAAGCAGCAGCGTAATAATGAGAAAAATAATCGGTCTCCGGTTTGATTTCAAAGACAGTGTCTACGCCTGTCTGACTAATTTTATAACCGTTATACTGATAATTGTTAAAAAGCAGCTGCTTGGTGATCTTATCATAAAATGGATTAAAAGCGCCAAACGGAGCTTTCGTCAAGAGTTGTTTTGCACCTGACTGACGGTCTATCTTGTAGATGTTATCAATACCATTGAAGTTTGCTTTGATAAGGATATCCATACCTGGGAGGTATTGAGGTCGTTCATATTGTTGGTTACCCCAAGCGGTAAGGTTCGTGATGTTGTCATTTCTGAGGTCAATTTCACAAATTGCTGTCCCAATTTCGGATAGCCGGATTGCAATTATTTTGTCTCCTGTGGTATTAAATGCAGGATGCTGAAGTTGCTCATCATCTCCTGTTTTTATGCGCTTGATTACAGAGCCGTTTTTAAGGCTTATGAGCGTGAGATAGCTTGTGTTGGATAAATCTACTTCGACACATGCAATAGATTCGTTTACGGGGCTAAATACAGGTGAATAATACCTGGACTGCTTGGTAAGTGTTTTGATTTTTCCTGTTTTCAGGTTCATTAAGTTAATCACACTATATGTTCTCTTATTATAGCGCGGATCTTTTCGGAGCTCGTCCCATACAATGAATTCGCTGTTGATATCGAAATGTGGAGTCAACTGGATTCCTGTTTTTACAAGTTGTGATTCCGATTTCTGATTGCTGTCATACGTATAAATTGCATTTGTTTTTTCTGGATTTTGTTTAATAAAATAAATTAAATTTCCGCTTGATTTTGGTAATAGATTGCTGTTGTAATAACGGTCGTTTTGTTTGTTAATTTCAGTATAATTTTGGGCTGAATAATCCGCTGTTTTCTCTTTCCATACAGCGTCCAATTTCGCTATTGTTTTATTAAATAAATAACTGCTATTTCCACCTATTTTTTTCTTCAATACACGGTTGATATTATAAGGATACAGCGGTCGTTTGTTGAGCTCTGAAAACAAATCCGCTTCGTAATTTGGCGGCAATTCAGACTTCATTGTTGAGGTCATAAGGTAGCCGATCGTGTAGTAGCTAGGGACAATATCTTTAAAGGATCCGAGTAAGTACTTATTGAAACTGTAATTCTGCTGAGATAAGAAATTGGCTTTGATCGGCATTTCAAAAGATGGCAATCGACCCCTTCCACCATTGGAGTAAATGGTTTCGGTTAGTGTAGCGTCGCCCTCAAAGAACCAGGAAGGGATAGTTAGTCCATAGTAAGCAAGTGCTAGTTGTTCAAAAAACGGAGCCTTTAATTTTCCTGTCAATTTGTCAAATTGGCTCACATGTCTAGACTCATGCAGGATCAAGTTGGGCAACCAAGTTTGGTTGTCTGGCTCAGCTCCGGCGGTACTATACAGTTCAGATTTTCGGGGTGATAACTGGACAAAACCATTTGTCTGCAGATTAGTGTTGTGTATGATGAAAGGGATTTTTCGCGGTGTAATTTTGTAATTCCTACTTGTTATACGCAGCGAGTTGTTGACATGATTAGCTAGGGTAGGGGCTTGGCCTTTCATCTCTCTAGGGAAAATAAGTTTAAAATTTGGGGTTTCAATTTTGAACCATTTTTGACTGAGCGGTGCTTGGCTGTCTTCAAAAAACTGTGCAAAAGTTTTTTCTGAAGATATAGTTAATATTAAAACTATTAAAGTATTGATAATTATATTTTTATATTTCATTTATGAGGTTAATTTGTGGTTTGCTATTTTTTTTAGCTAATATCTTTGGTTTTATATGAAGTTTACATTTTTATTTTAGTATATAAAACATTGATATTTATATTATTATATTTTTAATGTTTTTATTTGTTTTGTTGTTTATTTACGATTATAAATCAACTTTAGCGTTCTGTTTTCTTTAATGCAATACGATCTTCAGATGGAAAGAAGTATGTGACGAATATACTTAAATATTCATCCATAAGATAATGGGTGCGGCGAAAAATTTAGATATTTTTATAACGGTAAATTTTATGGATGGGCTCGGATGGTAGCGCTGTGATGGGCGCATCCTACTTTTATATTCTTCTTGTCTTGTGTTCGCTTTTATAAAAATGGATATCAAGACGAGGACATTTTTGAGCGGAAGGTTTTGATGTTTTTTCTTGTCAAATCTTGGGTTGTGTGATGAAATGTTTATTAATGACAAAATGTCTTGTTTTTGAATAAGCTGTATTGTTCGCTGTATTGTCGAAGGTAAAATGTCCTTGCTATTTTGATGCCTTTTTATTATTTATTTTTTTATTCAGAATTTACTTTAAAAAAGCGATTTTTGTAACATATAATTTGTACCGATGTAGGATTTTAAAATCGAAAGGAAGATATGGAAGAACTGGAAATGCAGGTAAGTCAAATAGAACAATTGATAGCGAATGGTGATTTTGCTGGGTTGGAGGAATTTCTAAATGAATTGAATATTTCTGAGGTTGAGGAGCTGATTGATGAACTGCCAGAACACGGTCCACTCTTTATTGAATCCTTAAATTTAAATCGTGCCGTAAACGTTTTTCGGATCCTAGATTTTCCTACACAAAATCGAATTTTTAAACGACTTTCCAAAGCTAAAATAAGTGCGTTAATCAACGAACTTCCACCCGATGATCGAACTTCTTTTTTCTCGGAAATGAAGGATGATATTAAGCATTTAATTTTGCTCTTGCCACCCAAAGATCGGGTAGAAGCTTTAGCTTTGTTGGGCTATCCCGAAGACAGTGTTGGTCGCCTAATGACGCCGGATTATATTACGGTAAAAGCACACTGGAGTATTGAAAGAATATTGGGGCATATTCGTCGATATGGAAAGGATTCTGAGACTATTGATGTGCTTTATGTTATCGATTCAAATGGTAAACTTATCGATGATATCCGGATCAAAGATGTGCTGATGGCTGAGCCGGAAACAATTGTAGGGGACCTGATTGATTACCGTTTGATTTCTTTGAATGCTTATGATCCGCAGGAGGAAGCAATTAATATCTTCCGTATGAACAATAGGGTTGCTCTTCCGGTTGTGGATGGGCAGGGAGTAATGATAGGGATCGTTACAGTTGATGATATCTTGTGGGTAGCCAACGAGGAGTATACCGAGGACATGCAACGTATTGGTGGTACTGAGGCTTTGGATGAGCCTTATCTGGATGTCTCTATCAGAAACCTTGTGAAAAAGAGAGCCGGCTGGCTAATTGTTCTGTTTCTAGGGCAATTGTTGACTGCCACCGTCATCGAGCATTTTGAGGAAGAGATGGCGAGTGCAATCATGTTATTCGCATTGATGCCAGTGATCATCTCCAGTGGGGGAAATAGTGGTTCACAAGCTTCGACATTAATTATACAAGCGATGGCATTGGGGGAGGTGACTCTTTCGGATTGGTGGCGTGTAATGCGACGGGAGATAGTGTCGGGTCTTTTGCTTGGGCTTATTCTAGGAGGTTTAGGGTTTTTAAGAATTATGGCCTGGCAATCCTTTGCACATACATATGGCGAATACTGGGTGCTGGTCGCTCTAGTGATTTCGCTGTCTTTGATCGGGGTTGTCCTTTGGGGGTCATTAATGGGCTCCATGCTTCCTTTTGTAATGAAAAGATTAGGGGCCGACCCTGCTAGCTCATCGGCACCATTCGTCTCTACACTTGTCGATGTAACAGGGCTTTTAATTTATTTTACGGTGGCAACGCTTATTCTCAAAGGTGTATTGCTTTAGCACTTGTTTGATCGATGTCGTTGAGTTAAATGTGCCTCTCGGTGCAGTAGTAATACAAACATTATGCTGTTTGAGGTGCTTGAAGCAGGTTTTTGGTTAGGATCTGGAAAATGAAAAATAAATTATTCTTGTTGTATTTTAGGAAGTTGTAAAAAATGTGTTGAAAAAATTTGTAGTATTCTAATAATCTTCCGATACTTGCATCACGGAAACGCGATAGAGTCTCCAGAAAAATTGAAAAAATACTCCTGAATAGCTCAGCAGGTTAGAGCATCTGACTGTTAATCAGAGGGTCGCTGGTTCGAGCCCAGCTTCAGGAGCAATTTAATAACTTACATAACCGGAGTTTTTAAAATATTCAATTTTTCATTCCTGAATAGCTCAGCCGGTTAGAGCATCTGACTGTTAATCAGAGGGTCGCTGGTTCGAGCCCAGCTTCAGGAGCATTGAGCAAATAACAAAATTATTTGCGAATACTATAAAAATGTACTATTTTTGTGCATTCAATGAGAAAGGATTTTCTCGCAAAATTAAAATTCCTGAATAGCTCAGCAGGTTAGAGCATCTGACTGTTAATCAGAGGGTCGCTGGTTCGAGCCCAGCTTCAGGAGCAATATTGAAACCGGCTTTATGCCGGTTTTTTTGTTTATCATGCTTATCAAAAAACTATGAGTTTAGTAATTATTGGCACGGTGGCTTTTGATACGATTGAAACACCGTTCGGTAAAACTGACAAAATTCTAGGCGGTGCCGGTACTTTTGCGAGTTTAGCGGCATCCTATTTATGTGACCAGATCAAATTAGTCAGCGTTATTGGGGAAGACTTTGGAAGTCGTAATCTTGCTGTTATAAAAGATCGCGGCATTGATGTATCAGGTGTTCAGATTGTGCCGGGCGGACAAACGTTCTGGTGGTCTGGAAGATACCATAATGACATGAATAGCCGAGATACGCTAGCCACAGATTTAAATGTGCTGGCAAATTTTGATCCCATTATTCCTGATAGTTATCAGGATTGCGAATATCTTCTCCTTGGAAATCTAACTCCGCAGGTGCAATTAACGACCTTAGGCCGTTTGAGACGAAAACCGAAACTAGTCGTGTTGGATACGATGAACTATTGGATGAATGTTGCTTTAGATGATTTAAAGAAAGTGCTCAAGGAAGTCGATGTCTTGACAATCAATGATGCCGAAGCAAGGCAACTATCCGGTGAATATTCCCTGGTCAAAGCCGCAAAGGTTATTTTGGCAATGGGCCCAAAATACCTGATCATAAAAAAGGGAGAGCATGGTGCATTGCTTTTTGGTGAAAATCAGATTTTTTCTGCTCCAGCGCTACCTTTAGCCGATGTGTTTGATCCCACAGGAGCAGGAGATTCGTTTGCAGGTGGTTTTATCGGCTATCTTGCCAAGGTGAAAAGCATAAATTTCAACAATATGAAAAATGCCTTGATCTTTGGATCTGTATTGGCTTCCTTTTGTGTGGAGAAGTTTGGAACAGATCGTCTCGTTGATCTCACCGATGGAGACATACAGAAGCGACTAAATGCTTTTGTCGCGCTGTCGCAGTTTAGTCTATAAGTTTTATTTAATTGCTCTTCAAGATTCCGATAACCTCGAATTTTGAAAATACGGTATCTGAATGAGGAGCATCTATGAGCTCCTCAGTTAGATCTTGGCCTGCCCAATGTTCATAGTGCATGCCATTCTTCCAAAGTCTGCTATCACTCACATCATAGATGTAATTTTTATAAGCCACCCAAATCTGAGGCTTATCTTGTCCATTCCGCAATGCGAGCTGACTCTTACTATATTCAGGTAAACCTTCTTTTATCATTATATTCTGTAAGAAGGTGAAGATAGCAAAAACTAAGCTACTTTATAGGCTGATAGTGATCGTTTCATTAATTTGCGAGCCACATGTATCCTGGTTTTTACAGTTCCGATAGGAATGTTCAAATGTTCTGATATTTCATGATATTTGAAGCCTTCGAAATAGAGCGAAAAGGGGATGTAATATTCTTCGGAAAGATTGGATAGGGCTTCGTGGATATCCTCCATAACAAATTTGCTTTCTCCTTGGTTACTTGAAGCGGATATTAACAAGTTTGAATTGGAGATGTCTTCATCTTTCGTAATGAAAGAGTTGGTTTTTACAATCCGTCTATAATTATTTATAAACGTATTTTTCATGATGGTGTAAAGCCACCCTTTTAGGTTAGTCCCTTCTTTGAAATTTTTGAAATAGGTTACAGCTTTTAGAATGGTGTCCTGCACAAGATCGTTCGCATCTTCATAATCGCTGGTGAAATTTCTGGCGTAGAGTTTTAATGAGTCAGATTGCTCAATAACCATGGTGTCAAATTCATTCTTTGTCATAGCTTAATGAATTACAACTGTTCTTTTTAGAAAACAGTAAGTTTATAAATTGCGGTTCGTTAAGTATGAGGCAAATAATGCGCCAAAATTGATAAGAATGAATTTCTTAATATAATTTTAAGATTATTTTAAGACCTAAAATCATTTATGGATATTAACCGTAAGTAAAATAAGTTTGGTCTATACGAGATCTAAACCATATGGAGGCTGTAATATTGCTATTTTGATTGCTGAAAAGACACAGCTATTTTTTTGATCCTTTACAATAAATTAACTTCGCGCTCGAGTACAATCCCAAATTTATTTTTCACATCTTCAATAATTTGGACAGAAAGTTCATAAATTTCTTGTCCACTAGCGTTTTGTCTATTTATTAGTACAAGTGCCTGATTTTTCCAGACACCAGCTTGTCCGTATTCTTTACCTTTCCAGCCACACTGTTCTATTAACCAGCCAGCTGCAAGTTTTATTTGTTGGTCTTGCATCGGGTAATGTGGGATCGCTGGATACAATGTCAATAATCGTTCAAAGTCATTCGTAGAGATCACGGGATTTTTAAAGAAACTCCCTGCATTGCCAACGGTACTTGGATCCGGCAATTTTTCTACGCGAATTTTTGATACGATGGTTGCTATATCGGCGATAGAAGGTTGGGTTATATTTTCTTTAATGAGCTGCGTTGCAATTGCGCCATAACTTGTATTGATTTTGGGTGTAAGGCTAAGTTTATAGGTCACCTCAGTAATTATAAAACGGCCCTTGTGTGCTGTCTTAAAAATACTGTCCCGATAGGAGAAATTACAATCTTCCTTTTTGAATGTATTAAATGTACCCGATAGGGTGTCAAAGGCCTCACAAGCATAGAAGACATCCATTAATTCAGTGCCATAAGCACCTATATTCTGTACAGGGGAAGCGCCAACAGTGCCGGGAATAAGAGCCATATTTTCTATCCCAGCGTAATTGTGTTCGATACAATACCAAACAAAATCGTTCCATACCTCACCAGCTTTGGCGCTGACATAGACTTTCTCCGATTCAATTTTTACCGTAATTCCTTTACTCGTTATTCGGATTATATATCCATTAAATGGTTTTGTAAACAGCACATTGCTGCCTGCTCCGAGAATGAAGAAATTTTCTTTAAAAAGTCCTTTTTTAAAAATTTTGGTCAGTGTTTCATTATCATTCACTTCGATTAAGAAATTTGTCTTTTCTTCTATTCCAAATGTATTGAAAGGTTTCAACGAAATATTCGATTGAATGTTTAACTCCATATTGACTTTAGTTTTCAGAAATTCAAAAAAATCAGCTATCTTTAGCCTGATATTCGGTAAAGATAGTATAAACCGTTTATTTAACGATAAAAAATATAAGTTTAATGGGTAATGCAGATGTAAAAAGGATCAAAATTCTAGAAGCTGCAACAAGGCGTTTTGCACACTTTGGTATGGCTAAAACCACGATGTCGGAGATAGCTAAAGATCTTAATTTTTCAAAAGCGCTGCTTTATTATTATTTCCCCGATAAAAACAGTTTGTATTCTGCCGTATTCGAGTATGTGATTGACAAAATGATTGAGGAAATTGAAGCGGTCATCGACAAAGGTGGCAACTTTGAGGAGATTATGATGTATTCCATCGATATGCGTGTCAAAGCAATCAATCAATACTATAATTTGTTTGAGTATACCATGAAGATGGTCAAGGAACTTCCAGATGAGTTGGAGCAGGTATTCAAAGAATCATATCTGCGTGAGGTTGAAATCATTGAAAAAATTCTTCAGATTGGTATAAATGCCCAGGAAATCCGGGTGGACGATCTGAATGAGACAGCGCGCATTTTATTGTATTCGCTGTTTGGTATGCGTATGGGCATATTGAAAGATATGAAAAATATGCTGTTTCCTACCAAAGAGGAATTTGATCATATCCTTAGTTTACAAAAGAAAATGATGAAAATTTTCTTAAATGGCCTTCGCTATCAATATCGTTAATTCGGTGTGGACTCTATATGTTCAATAATTTGCTTGGCGTGAATTCTTGAATTTTCGATAAACCAAAGATGGGTATTTAATCCACCACATACCACTCCTGCTAAATATAAGCCTTTTATATTTGTTTCCATTGTCTGTTCGTTATGAGAAGGGATGCAAGGAGCCTGGTTTGGGATTTCAATTCCTATCTTTCTCAGAAAATCAAAATTCGGCCGATATCCGGTTAGCGCGAGTACAAAATCATTTTCGAGTTCGAGAGTACCTGTTGGCGTTTGAACAGTCGCAGTTGTTTCAGTAACAGCTGTTAGTTGACTGTTATAAAGCACATCGATTTCTCCCGCTGAAATTCTATTTTCAATATCCGGTTTGACCCAATACTTAACTCTAGGGCTGATTTCATTGCTCCGTATGATCAATGTAACTTTAGCACCTTTTCGAAAGGTTTCTAATGCAGCATCTATGGATGAATTGCTTGCTCCCACGACAATAACCTTTTGACCACTGTAATAATGAGGATCATCGTAATAATGTCTTACCTTGCTAAGTTCTTCGCCGGGGATATGAAGTAGCATGGGGATATCGTAAAAACCGGTAGCGATAATCACTTTTTTAGTTAGGTAGCTTCGTTTGCTGGTTTTGACGTTAAAATATGCAGATTCATTTTTCTCGATACCCAATACTTCTTCGAAGAGGTGGGTATCCAATTCAAATTTTTGTTGGATACGTCTGTAATATTCTAGGGCTTCCGTTCTTCGAGGTTTTGGATTGGTTGTCACAAAAGGGATACCCCCGATTTCCAGCCGCTCAGAAGAGGAAAAAAAAGTCATATTTTGTGGATAGTTATACAGCGAATTTACCAAACATCCTTTCTCGATAATAAGATAACTGAGATTGGCCTGTTTTGCTTCAAGGGCACAGGCGAGGCCGATGGGGCCGCCTCCCACGATGATAATGTCATAAGAGGTTGTCATGTTTTCACTCATACATGTAAATTTCGTGAATTTTTGGGATATTAGCTTATTATTCTCGATAATTCTGCGGCCTGCTCTGCGGCACTTTTATCGTGGAGATCCTGAACGATCTTGTTTAAGTCCTGAGCAATTTTATACAAGAATTCCAATTGTTCCTCCAGTAGCTTTCCATCCGCAGAATTAATGTCACTGTTGTCAAATCGGTGATTTGATATTTCGATTTCCATGGGCAAAAAGGCCGCGCTGGAATCCGGAGAATAAAGTAGTTGAATAGATTGATCCAGACTGTTTAATATTTTTCTAATGGCACGCACATGGTCTTTGTTGAGGTAATTGTTATCCATTTCGTCCAAATGATTCATTAATGTGACGGAAAATGAAGCGAGAATATGGTTAAATATCACAAATTTATTGACCTCCTTGCTGTATTTCTGTCTTTTTTTTGGTTCAGTCAGCATGCGTTGAAAGGTGGATCCCATATTTGCGGTTTCGACATACACGGCTTTCCTGGCTAATTTATAGTCTGTTATCGATGGGGCTTGGCCCGCAATTTCTTTTAATGCCTGAAAGATATAATTATAATTGGCGATCAAAAGCTTGCGCATAGATTCCTTCACTTGCATGCTTTCCCAATTCGGGAAAATAATATAGCTAGAGAGGAAAGCAATCATTCCCCCAATAAATGTGTCCAAGATGCGTTCTTTGGTTACTTCTAGGGTATTGGAACTGATGAAACTGAACATGATCAATACATACGGCGTCATGAAAAGAACAGCAACGACATAATTGACCCTGAATAAACTGTAGGCTGTTAGGAAGAAAAAAACCAGCAATACGAACAGTATCGTCGGATCGTGTATAGTCAGCAGAATAAAGGCGCCGATTAATCCGCCGATGGTAGTCCCGATAAGACGTTGTATATTTCGCTCCTTTGTAAGACCAAATCCTGGTTTCAAGATCACCATGATCGTCAATAGTATCCAATAGACGTTGTTGGTGATATTGGTGGTCTCGAAGATATAATATGTGACTGACATAACGATTGCCATACGGCAGGCGTGTCTAAAGATCGTTGATTTTAAGGTTAGGTTTTCGCGGAACTTTTTTAGGTCAATTGCAGAGCTTTGGACGAAACGTTTGGCATCATCAATTTCTTTCCTTTTAACATCGTCAGGCTGCAGGTGCGAGTAGCCATAAATGTTTTTTATGCGACGGACTAAATCACGTAAATTGATCAACACTTTGCGTAGCGCAAAGGTACTATATTGATTATCCTTGTCAAGCTGGTCAATTTTTGCATGAAGACCCGTGAGGTCATCATCAAAATTATACAGCGGTTTGGGTTGAATATTGGTATTGAGCTGATAGGCTAAATTGTCTAACTCGTTTGTATACTTTAAAATAACATTTTTAAAATCATCCAGGATACCTGTTGGGCCAAAGCGTTCGCTGATTGTGTTGTAGTCATAATGCGCAGCCATACTTTGTTCAAATAGATCGACAATATCATTAAAAATCAGGGTGAGGTATCGGCCTACTTTAGTCGTATCTTTAATGGATCTCTTACTTTGGAATAATAGGTCCCTTACATTTTCCTGATGTTGGTTCACTTCAACTTGTTTGTCAATCAATTTCAGGTAATTTTTGTCATTATCAATTTTCGCATCGTAAAAATTAGCTTTCAATCGAATATAATCGGCAACATAACGAATGGTTTCTGCAAGTTCCTGTTCGGCTAATCGATAGGGGCGTGCCTGTGTAATAGAAAGACTGATCGCAATATACCAGAGTCCACCAAGGGTGTAAAAGCCTAGATAACTGATGGCTTGATCCAGGGGATAGTGTGTCTGCACGTGGATTAGCATCATCAATATGCACATTAAGCCAACATTGGCTGCCCGGCTATTGAATACTGCAAACATGGCAAAGATAAAACAGGCTATTCCAATAAAAATAGCTAGGAGATATACATTTTGATTGACAATATTGGTCAGAATAAATGTCAGCGTAGTCAGTATTGCTCCTGCAAACATCCCTGTGCGTCTGTGACTTGGAGCTCCGGGAGTATCAGATAGTCCAACTAAAAGGGCACCTAAGGAAACGATTGTACCATTGGTAAATTGACCAATGGTGGCAAAGATGAGGACAGGTACGATACATCCAATGGTAATTCGGAGCCCATCTGCAAAATATTGACTGTAGAAAAAACTTTTTATTTCTTGTATCTGTTTCATATTGTATAGCACAAATATACATAGATAAGGCTATATTAGCCCGTGGTTTCCAGAGTTGCGGTAATAATATGTTAAAAACAAAAAAATACGAAATTTCATTAATATCTTTATAATATTTTGATGTTTTTTTTGATTAATTTATATATTTTTATTTGTTTAAATATAATATTGTTATATTTGGTGCATAGGGTAATTTCAGATATATTACAAAAATTCAAGAGTCACCTAAACTCTCTTGACCATTTTCAAAGATTTAAATATGAAGCAAAGTAAAAATGAAGCCGTCTTTCAGGACGAGGTATTGACACGCTTTGAGCTTTTCAAAAGTTTGTTTTTAACATTGCCATTTCAACGTGTTAAAGATACAGGAACTTTATTGCCATTTTTTGCAAAGCAATGCGAGAAGGGTGTTGACCAACATTTGACTCCAGATGAGATCATAAAGAGCTTTTTTGATCAGCATGAAGAGTTTTCTTCGGAAGAACAACGTATTGATTTATTGTTTCGTTTTGTCCAATATATAGAGCGTCAAGTCGTATTGTTTGATGCAATAGAGGATTCGTCATTTCAGATGGTTGGTCGGGGCGACGATGAAAATGTATTGGGTGCATTGATCAAAAATGCCGAAGGCAACGGTGATATGCGACGGAAAATCGTGTCTAAATTAAAGGATTTTTCAGTTCGTTTGGTACTTACGGCACACCCTACTCAATTTTATCCAGGGCCAGTATTGGGGATTATCAATGATTTGATTGATGCGATAAAGACTAATGACCTTCACAGTATACATTTATTATTGCAACAGCTTGGCAAAACGCCATTCATCAATAAAAATAAACCCACTCCAGTAGATGAAGCGGCTAGTTTAGCCTGGTTTTTGGAAAATGTATTTTATAAGGTAGCTTCGGAAATACAGTCTTTTATTGACGACGAATTGGATGTCGATACGGAGGAGGTAAAACAGCTGATCGAGTTGGGCTTTTGGCCAGGTGGGGATCGTGATGGAAACCCGAATGTCAGTGTTGAAAGTACCAAGAAAGTCGCGGCTTTATTGCGTACTATTTTGTTTAGATGTTATTACCGAGATTTTCGTATTGTTAGACGCCGTATTACGTTCAGAGGGGTTGAGGAATATATGGATAACTTGCAGACCTTATTTTATGAAAATAGCTTTAATCCTATTGAAAACCCCGAGGATGAAACAGATAATATCATTACAAACTTAAAGGCAATCAAAAATGTGCTGGAAGAATATCACAATGGTCTCTTTGTTGAGATTGTGGATGATTTGCTTCGTAAAGTAATGACATTTGGTTGTTTCTTCACGACATTGGATATCAGGCAGGATAGCCGTATCCTCCGGGAAGCAACGAATTACCTGATTCAACGGAATCAGGAGGCTACTGGCTTGCCATTGAATTATTTGGAACTGAGTGAAGTCGATAAGCAGAAGGCGTTGAAGTTTAAGGAATTGGATCTCACGGTAGGCGAGGATGCAGATCCGTTGACGAAAGATACTTCGGGTGTAATCAAATTGCTTAAACAAATCCAACGTTCAGGTTCTGAACGTGCAGCACAGCGTTTTATTATTAGTAATTGTCAACAAGCAAGCGATATCCTGGGTTTACGCCAGTTATTTTTGTGGTCCGGTTGGAAGAAAGATGCGTTGACGATCGATTTTGTTCCATTATTTGAAACAGTGGATGATTTGACCAGAGCGGCAGATGTGATGAAGACCTTGTACAGCAATAAAGAATATAAGGCACATTTAAAACGTAGAGGAAATAAACAGACCATTATGTTGGGCTATTCGGATAGTACAAAAGATGGTGGTTATTTGATGGCCAATTGGTCAATTTATAGAGCGAAAATAGAGTTGACGGCGATTTCCCGAGAATACGATGTTGATCTTGTCTTTTTTGATGGTAGAGGTGGGCCTCCAGCGCGTGGTGGTGGTAAAACGCAGCGTTTTTATGCTTCCATGGGTAAAGAAATTGCAAATGATCATATCCAATTGACGATCCAGGGACAAACAATCAGTAGTCAATATGGCTCGTTGGATACAGCCCGTTTTAATATAGAACAGCTTCTGCATGCGGGGATTATTTCCGATTTAAAACAACGTGTAGGCGATACATTGACGAAGCATCAACAAGAGATTATCGATAAATTGGCCGAATTAAGTCATCAAAAATTTATGGGTCTTCGTACCAATAAGTTGTTTTTACCCTATTTGGAAACGATGTCACCATTGAAAGCACTTTCATCCATCAATATTTCAAGTCGGCCTGTAAAACGGAATTCTGGACGGGAGTTACGACTGGAAGATTTACGCGCGATAAGTTTCGTCACTTCGTGGAGTCAGTTGAAGCAGAATATTCCTGGATTTTATGGGGTAGGGACTGCCTTGCAATGGGCCGAGAAAAATAATCTATGGAAGGATGTGCAACAATTGTATATTTCCTCGGGATTCTTCCAGACTTTGATCGACAACTGTATGATGTCCATGACCAAATCTAATTTTGATATTACAGCCTATATGAAGGAAGATAAAGTGTATGGTGAATTTTGGAAAAACCTCTATGCTGAATACCAGATTACCAAAGAGTATCTATTAAAGCTTAGTGGCACATCTAAATTGATGGAAAATTATCCTGTAGACCGTGCTTCCATTTTGGCGCGAGAAAGCATCGTATTGCCTTTGCTGGTGATCCAACATTATGCGATTCGTGCACTCAATTCGGATAAATTAGATGAGGCACAGCGTGAGGATTATTCAAAACTGATTGCCCGAACAATATTCGGTGTGATTAATGCAGGAAGAAATGTTGCTTAATTTTCGTTTCTTTTCACGGATTAGGTTTCGAAGAATGTATATTTTATCTACTTTTGTATAATTAACAAAATTGATATGAAGATTAATAAGTTATTTATTGTAGCTGCTTGTGCGAGTACTTTATTTGCGTCTTGCGGTGAAACAGCTGCAAATAGACAGCGTCAATATGCCAATGCATCTTTAGCAGATGGCGATGCCTTTGCCATGATTAAATTCGTTGGAGAGAATGGCAACTATTTAGTAAATCTTGCTGATGTGGCTGCAAAGCAATCCGCATCAACAGAGGTGAAGAATGTAGCAGCTAAAATTAAAGAAGCTTATGCTACTGTATTGCCTGAGTTAGATGGTTTGGCAAAAGAATTACATGTAGGCGAGGCACAACGTGGGGTACCAGCGCTTCAAGTTCCGGTTTCAATTGCAGGATCAGATAGTACTGCGGTATTCAATGATAAAGCATTCTTGGCATTGGTCGTAGAAAAACAAGGTGAGATCAACAGCAGATTATCTCATGAAGAGCATAATACGAACAAAGCGGTAATTCATATTTCAGAGGAATCTTTGAAGAAGGTTGAAGAAATCTATAAATTGGCTGGTGGGAAAGTTGAAGAACATGGCCATCACTAAGTAAAACTAATATACTGGAAAAGGAATATTTACTTAGTAAATATTCCTTTTTTTATGCTTTCGTTTTCCTAATTATCATCGTGAATGGCAGTCGCTCCAAAGTTTATCCTTTAGCTGTATGCTTAAATTGACCTTTATTTTGAGAAGAGAAAGATGCTTTGTGAAATACAAGAATTGAAAAGAAAGATTTGTCGAGTTGTTAAATTAATAATAACTTAACATTCGTATAATACAGTTATTAATTACTGTGTTTATTTTAGCATGATTTAATCAACTAATAGAAAGAAACAAAAACGTGAGATACGCTGCTATAGATATAGGGTCCAATGCGGTCCGCCTTTTGATTGCTGATATCATTGGGCACAAAGAGCAATATAATTTTAAAAAGAATACACTTTTGCGGGTTCCATTACGTTTGGGCGATGATGCATTTATACATCAGGAAATTTCCCCTAGAAAGGCAGAGAGTTTGATAAAAACCATGAAAGCATTTCGTGAATTGATGGATGTATATCAGGTGGAAGATTATATGGCCTGTGCGACGTCGGCGATGCGCGACGCTAAAAACGGAGCTGATATTGTTGCGGAAGTTCGGAAGAATGGAATCAATATAGATATCATCGAGGGCGCTAAGGAGGCGGAAATTATCTACAATAGCCATTGGGATAATAAGATTGAAAAGGACAAGGTATACCTTTATATTGATGTAGGCGGCGGAAGTACAGAATTGTCTTTATTTGCCAATGGTGTCTTGGTGAATTCCAGGTCCTTTAATCTAGGTACAATACGCATTTTGGACAATCAGGATAATCCCGAAACCTGGGATGAACTCAAGGAGTGGGTTCGGAGCAATACCCATATGTATAAACAGGTTATTGGCATCGGGACTGGAGGAAATATCAATAAACTAGCACGACTATCTGATGAAAAAGTTGATAAGCCGTTGTCATATGCTAAATTAAAAGCTGTTTATGAGCATTTGGCTTCATTCTCTTTAAAAGAACGTATTATTTTGTTGGGGCTCAATGAAGACAGGGCTGATGTCATTATTCCGGCAAGTGAGATTTTTTTGACAATTATGAAGCATGGCAGACTAAAACAGATCATTGTACCCCGGGTTGGTTTGGTTGATGGTGTAATTAGAACCTTGATCAATAGGAATTTAGTGAAATAAAGCATTAAAAAGTATTTTTCGCCTTGCAAAAGAAGTAAAAATCTTTATTTTTGTGGTACCAAAGGCGAATATGCGCCCAGGTGGCGAAATTGGTAGACGCACCATCTTGAGGGGGTGGCGCTCGTATGGGCGTGGCAGTTCGAATCTGCTCCTGGGCACTTTAAAAATAAAAAGGCTAAATCTCAGTTGGAGATTTAGCCTTTTTTTCATTTTTAGCATTATATCCGCTCTTGTGTAATAAATGGGTGCTGCCAATAATTATTTTTCACTGATTTCTTTCAGAATTTGTAAAGCTTTTGGCCAGGCTTCGTCAAAATACTCCAAATATTCCTCATTGGTATCGACATCGACCTTTAATAATGTTTTACTGCCAAGATCCTCAAAGGTGTAATTTTCAAATGAACCAGCCCATCCTTCAACTGCCGGGCCTTCCGTAACTTCTTTGCCCTTGTCTAATATGCCGTAGTGACGAATAGATAGGTATTTATTGGGAATATTTTCGGCTATCTCCGCGACCATACCTTCTTTTTCACCATCTTGGTTGATGCCCGTAAAATAAATCTTCGCTCCTTTGTCCCAACTGCCCTCGAAATCGGAAGTTGGATTAAAAGCGGTTGTCCATTGTTTGTATGTTTCTTTTCCAAGCATGGTTTTAAATACCTGATCAACGGGAGCGTCGATGGTGATCTGATAATTCATTTTTTTCATCTTCTTATTGTTTTGGAAAGTTAGGATCTGCTTTTACCTCTGCAATCTGTTTGGTGTGTCGGGCACAATGTGCGGCAATAAACATCAAGCCTTGGTAACCATCTACGACGCCTGTTGGATAATCGTTGATATGGTTGCGTAGATCTTTAGCATCCGATTTCTTAATGTAATCAATGACTGGTTGTCGCGCAGCATGAAAATCAGCTAAAGCAGTTTTTGTGTCTTTATACACGCCACTGGGCTGAAGTTCTTTAGGGGCCTGAAATTTGTGACTTCGATCCGTAAGTGTCGTTTTTAAATTGTCATCCGTCATTTTTACTTCACTTTTTCTCTCGGGCTGAGGTGCCTTTGTCAAGGCTGTCTTTGCCATATCAAATATCATGCGTTCAGACAATATGATATGTTCCAGGCATTGACTGATAGACCATTTGTCTGGAGCAGGTTTGAATTGTAACTGAGCCTCACTAAGTCCTGCGATTTGTTTTTCGAGTTCTTTGGTCGTTTGATCGAAGTACTGCAATAGAGAATCTGTACCTTGGCCAGCTGTGAACGAAGTACGCTCAATTGCTTCAATAGGATTGTTTCGAAGTCCAGTTTGTTGTTTTGCTGGGGCTGTCGATAGGAGTGCGGCACTGATGCCAGCAATCGCTATCATATTTATAATCCGGTGCATAGTTATATTTTTTTAATTGTTTAATGTCACTTTACTTTTACAATTATAACGCATTTTTGTTTTTTTATTCTTTGCATAAGACAAGAAAAATCATATATCAGGAGCCATTCAATCGGTGAGGATTTAAGTCCCATATTCTTTATACTTGTACATGAATAAAATTAAAAGTATTGTAGTTTTTTGTGCTTCTAGTTTAGGTCGCTCTGGTTTATATGAGAAACAGGCGAAACATGTTGGGCACATTTTCGTACAGCGGGGGGTTCGTCTCGTGTACGGTGGCGGCCGGGTCGGATTGATGGGCGCTTTAGCAAATGCTGTATTGGATAGTGGCGGGAAAGTGGTTGGTGTAATTCCACATTTTTTAAATTCGAAGGAACGGGAACATACCGGCATAACTGAATTGATAACAGTAGACAACATGCATGACCGTAAGAGAATCATGAACGATTATGCAGATGGAGCGATAGCTCTCCCGGGCGGATTTGGAACACTTGAGGAGCTTTTTGAAATGATTACTTGGGCGCAATTGGGGTTACATAAGAAGCCCGTAGGAATATTGAATATGGATGGTTTCTATGACCATCTGCTTGATTTTATAGAACATATGGTCCAAGAAGGTCTTCTAAAACAAGTAAACAAGGATATGCTATTGGTTGGGAATACAATAGAGGAACTCTTAGATAAAATGGAGCTTTATAAAGCACCGCAAACAACCAAGTGGATCGGCAAAGATGATATCTGAGTATTAATTCCTTAGAATCAGCGAATCCATTATGGAGTGTGTATAAGGAATCAGCATGTATTGAGATGGTTCCAGCGTAGGACGTATGTCGAGAAATAGCGTATGAACAGCAAGTTGACGTAAATTTTGAAAAAGTGATGATTTGAACAATGTTTTATATGAAATGAACAATTGATTTGTAAAATATGAGTCCTACCTTTGAAATGGTTGGTGATGGTTAATGCATGGATGATAGTGGATATCGTCCGTCGCTAGCCGTACATAGCACCCATATTTTAACCGGCAGGGTAGCTATGGCGGCTAGCTTTTTACCAATGTTAAAGGAGTCTTCTTTTAGCAAAAAAAAGGCTTGATCTACGGATCAAGCCTTTCTTTCGTTATATAGTAACTTCCGAACTAAAATTTTAAAGTTTATTTGCGCGGGCTGTTATTTCAGCGATATCGAGCACCTCTATTTCGGACTCTTTGTCTTTTATTTTCACACCGTCCTTCAACATCGTCATACAGAAAGGACACGCTGCTGCTACAACTTGAGGCTGTACCGAAATTACCTCTTCAATACGTTCAATATTAATATCTTTCTTACCAGGTTCGGGCTCTTTAAACATTTGGCCGCCTCCAGCGCCACAACACAATCCATTGCTTTTACAACGTTTCAATTCAACCAGTTGTGCATCTAAACTTTCAAGCACTTTGCGAGGTGCTTCATAAACTTCGTTTGCACGACCTAAATAGCATGGATCATGATAGGTGATCTTTTTACCCTTGAATACGTTGTTATCAGCTGGTTTTAATTTGCCCTCGTCGATGAGACTCTGGATCAACTGTGTGTGATGGATGACCTCATAATTGCCTCCCAAAGCAGGGTATTCATTTTTAAGCGTGTTAAAACAGTGCGGACAAGCGGTGACAATCTTTTTGATTTCATAGCCATTCAATACCTCGATATTCATCATGGCTTGCATTTGAAATAAAAATTCATTCCCGCTTCGTTTGGCAGGATCGCCCGTGCAACTTTCTTCAGTTCCAAGGATTGCATAGTTGATCCCAACATGTTGGAGAATTCGACAAATGTCACGTGTTATTTTTTTGGCACGCTCGTCAAAACTACCAGCACAACCCACCCAAAATAAGATATCAGGAGTTTCTCCTTTAGCTAACAGTTCGGCGACTGTTGGAACTTTTAATTCATTTTCCATCATTAAACTATTGTTGTTGCGTCCAATTTGCACGATCCATTTGAGCATACTTCCACGGAGCGCCATTATTCTCAATATTTCCAAACATATTATTAATACTTGTTGGCGCCTGAGATTCCTCCATTACTGCAAAGCGGCGAAGTTCTATGATAATATCTAATGGATTAATATTGACTGGACATTGTTCTACACAGGCATTACAGCTTGTGCACGCCCATAATTCTTCTCTACTGATATAGGTGTCAATAAGCGATTTGCCATCGGCTACAAAGGCGCCATTTACCTTAATATTGTTACCCACTTCTGTTACTCTATCCCTTGTATCCATCATTATTTTTCGAGGAGACAATAGTTTTCCCGTGATATTGGCTGGGCACGAGGAAGTACATCGGCCACATTCGGTACATGTGTAGGCATCCAACAGGTTTTTCCATGTTAAATCTTGAACATCTTTAGCGCCAAAGCGAGCTATTGCATCTGAGTTTGGTGGAGTAAAAGCTGGATCAAGCATGGCTTTAACTTCGTTGGTTACAGCGGCCATATTTGATAATTTTCCCTTGGCATCCAAACTTGAAAAATATGTGTTTGGGAAAGCAAGAATAATATGCAGGTGTTTCGAATAGGGGAGGTAATTTAAAAATGCCAATACACCTAAAATATGGAACCACCAACAACATCTTTCAATGGTATATAATGTAGCTGTGGCGGTCGGGAGATAAGGTAACAAATAATGACTCACTGGAAACGAACCAACCGATTTAAAATGTTCAAAACCATAAAGCTGCAATTTTAGATCAGTTGCATTCATTAAAAGGAAAGCCGACATGAGCAGGATTTCAGTAACTAGAATAATGTTAGCGTCTGTTTTAGGCCAATTATTAAGTTCTTTACTCTTTAAACGATTTATCTTAATGACATTTCTTCGAATAAGGAATACCAGACAGGATAATAATACCCCGAGGGCCAGCCACTCAAATGAACCAATCAAAAAATTATAAAAACTTCCCAAAAACGAAAATATCCGATGGGTTCCGAATAAGCCATCGATAATAATTTCCAACATTTCAATATTGATAATTACGAAGCCTAAATAGACAAATAGGTGTAGAATGGCGGGGGTAACCCTTTTGAACATCTTTTTTTGTCCAAAAGCAACTAAAATCATTGTCTTCCAACGTTCTGCCGGCCTGTCTGAACGATCTACATCTCTACCCAATTTGATATTATTATAGATCTGGCGTGCATTCTTAGCGAAGAAGAATAGTGCACCAAAAAAACAAATTGCAAATATTAGTTGACCTATCATATGCTAGACTATTGGTTATATAACAAATATACCATATTATTTTTGTTATGCTAACATAATAAAAATAAATCAAAAAATGAGATTTATTACGTCATTTCTGTCGGAATTTATTGACCGAGATGGGAAATGCTGTGTAGGAAACTTCCAAGAATTGTCGTGGTTCTTGGAAGCTGAGATCATTTGTATAACTATTCTACGTTCGCAAATGTTTGCTTGAGAATCTTTTCAACTGCTTTTTCAATACGGGCTTTTCCTTCTTCTGTATTGATATCGATACCGCAGAACGTGCTGCCTGTCGATTTAGCTTGCAAACTTAAATAATAGATCCCACTAACCAATAAGGCTAGTGTAGCCCTTAAATCAGTTTCAGAATTTTCAAATTTTGGATCAATGTGCTTGAACAATTCTTCGCCAAGAACTTCTCGGCGATCAGCTATATTTTTGAGTGCTTTTGTTTTCTCACCCAGTCCCCAATGGATGATTTTCTGTTTGGTTTTATCTTTTAAAAATGTGTTCAACTGTGATTTAAGTAGTTCGTTGATCAAAGCAACATCAATATCTTCTGGATTTGATATCATTTGCTCCAACACGCCTTTGTCTCCAATTTGCCAAAAGTCTTTTTGTGTTAGGTACGCTTCCACCAATTGATCAAGACCTCCAAAATAATTCCAGATTAGCGCTTTATTCAAGCCACATTCCAGGGCAATATTGGGGCCGTTTAATGCATGGTAGCCTTTCTTTTGGATGACTTTTCCTACTGCAGCGATCATCCGTGCCTTGGTACGTTCTTTGTCCCGGATAGGGCCAGATGTCACTTTTCTTTGTTTCTTTGGATGATCCTCAATTACTTTCTTTTTCATTAGAATAATTTGTTTATTCATTACCAATTTGTTATCAAAGGCATTAATTATGCCGCCTTCGGCGGTTTTAATACCACTGAAGTTACCATAGATTAAATTGTATAAGCCTTTGAGGCGATTTAACTCCACGATAATTTCATGCAATTAAACATTTTTAGCAACGAAGCTTCATTAGATGTCATATTCGTTCGTTAGTAAACAAATTTACGCCCATGAAGTTTTCATTAGGTAGATATGTATTTTCTTGTACAATATCTTAATTTTAGCTGGTAAAAGCAAGTAAATCGTGTTGTAGATTTTTATTCGTGTTGACATACTATTAAAGTATGTCTTCGGGGGCCGGTCGGAAGCTTTCTTAGCTGTTTACGTTGGGTCTGAATTATGGTAAAAGATATAAAAAAAGGGANNTCCCTTTTTTTATATCTTTTATAATGTTATTATTTTTTCGCTGGTGCTGTAGGCGCTGCCGTAGCAGAAATACCTAATTTTGTTTTCACAGCTGCAGTTAGATCTTCACCGCCTTGGAAATAAGGAATGTTTGTGCTTGAGATATCAAATACATAAGCCATACCCTTCTCTTTAGATACTACGCTTACTGCTTCAGCTACTTTTCTCTGAATAGGGCTAATTAATTCATCTTCTTTTTTGCCCAATTCTTCTTGTGCAGCTTGTTGTGCAGTTTGAATACGTGATTGAATATCTTGCAATTCTTGACCTAGTTTGTTGATTTCAGGATCAACAGTTTCTTTATTCGCTTCACTTCTGTTACGCAATTTATCATTAGCCTCTTTTTGTTTGGTTTGATAAATGGTAACCATATCTTGAATTTCTTTTGTTTTACCGTCGCTCAACGTTTTCAACTGACCCTCAGCTGTTTTATAATCTGAAGTGGATTGAATGATTTCAGCAAAATTGATGTGACCAAGCTTTTGCTGCGCATTTGCGAATTGAGTTGAGAAAAATACTGCCACTATAGCAACCGCACCTTTTAATAAATTTTTCATGCTTTTCATTTTAATCTAATAAGCCATCTCTATGGCAATTTTTTTAGTTTTCTAATTAATTACTATTTGTATTACTTGTGTCCACAATGATAACAAACTCTAGCTTAGTTTGCAAGACTAGGATTGGGTTTGTAGCCTAATTTTGTAATGACTTCATTACTTTTATTCAATTTTGGGTTCGCATATAAGAAAGTTGACTCGTTTCCTTTATCCATAATGAAATCTAGATTTTGTGCAGAAGCAACATCCTGTATTGCTTTAGCAACACGGTCTTGAATAGGTTTTACCAATTGCACGCGTCTTTTGAAAAGTTCACCTTCAAATCCGAATTTTTGTTTTTGATAATCTTTTACCTCTTTTTCTCTAGTAACGATTTCGTCTTCGCGGCGACGACGCATATCTTCATTTAATAGGACCTGATCTTTTTGATAAGCCTGATATAACTTTTCTATTTCAGCATATTTTTGATCTACCTCCGCCTGCCATTGTTTAGAAAGATCATCTAACTGTTTTTGTGCAGTGGTATATTCTGGGACATGTTTTAGGATATATTCTGAATCTACATATGCAAGCTGCTGCGCAAATGTCGCTGTAGCACTTACGACTACAAAAGCTATAACTAACAATATTTTTTTCATATTTCCTGTAAGTTTTATAGACTATAATTTATTATTTAACATTAATTTACTTTATGACAATGGATAAGCTCAAAAGTTTAATCTGGCAAACCGTCCTACATAAATTTACGGCTCAAAAATAACAAAAAAGATGCAATCTAACAGATATTTCTCGGGTTTAACACTATTTAACTTGTTGGCCGATTCTGGTCATGTATTTCTAAAGGGAGCGGTATAGCTAACTTTTGCTACTTAGAATAAGCTATCTCCAATATAAGAAGATTTATAATACATCCATCTTAATCCTGAAAATTAATTTGACAAATTTAGTAAACAAAAAAGCTATCGCAGAAATTGCAGATAGCTTTTAAATCGTTTAAGACTATATTCGTGATGGGATCACCTAGGTTAAAATCCCCCCATATTTTGCATAATACTAAATGTGAAGTTTTGTTTCCAAGTACTGCTCGGTAATCCAGGGATAGGGTCAAATGCGTGTCCATAATCTATTCCCAACATACCAAAGATCGGTAAGAAGATACGGGCACCTACACCGGCTGAACGGCGTACCTTAAATGGATTGTATTCAGTGAATTTGTTCCAAGTGTTACCTGCTTCGGCAAATGCCAATACGTATACGGTTGCTTGATCATTTAACATGACAGGGTGACGTAATTCCATTTGATACTTCGTATAGATTGGGCTACCGGAGTTTCGTGCTACGTTTACATTTTGAGTACCCTCTGGAATAATTACACCATTTGCATAACCGCGCATAGCGATAATCTCTGAACCTTGAAGGTAATCAAATCCCTGCATACCATCACCTCCCAGTTTGAAACGTTCAAACGTTGAAATTTCAGTTTTGTTGGAATATTTGCCCAAGAAACCAAACTGTGCCTGTGCTTTGAAAACTAATTTTCCTACAATTTTTGCATACCATTGCGAATCGAATTTCCATTTGTGGTATTCAGTCCAGCGGTAACGATCTTGCGGTGTACCGTTTTTATAGTCAACGTTATTGAACAATGAATAAGGCGGTGTCAATTGTACCGAGAACTTGATGTTCGAACCTGATGTAGGGTAGATTGGAGCATCGATCGAGTTACGGCTAAATTCTTGTGTCAAGTTGATATTATATGCAGTACCGTTGTCGAACAAGAAGTAATTGCCATAATTTTGAAGCTTATACCGTTGGAAAGACAATGAAGTATTGGCTTGGAACCAGTTGTCTGGCCATTGCAAGCGCTTACCTAAAGTCGCGGTTATACCCGTCATCCAAATCCGGTTAAGCTCCGAATCTTTTACAATTTGCTCACCTGTATAATAGTTAAATCCTCCATAAGATGAACTTGAGGTATAGGCACTCAAACCAAAATAGATCGGTTTTTTTCCACCTAACCAGGGTTCAGAGAATGAGAAGCTATACGATTGGTAACGTTTACCAGAAGTCTGACCACGTACACTTAATTTTTGACCATCACCACGAGGTAGAGGCTTCCATGAACTTTTATCAAAGAAGTTACTTGTAGAGAAGTTATTGAAAGTTAATCCAAGCGTACCGATGATCTGTCCAGCTCCATAACCTCCCGAAAGCTCCACTTGATCAGAGGGTTTCTCTGTCACATTGTAAACAATATCTACCGTTCCTTCTGCATAATTTAAGTTGGTCGGAACAGGGTTTGTTTTTTGTTCGTCAAAATTTCCTAATTGAGCAATTTCGCGAACACTTCGCATAATTTGTTCTTTTGAGAATTTTTGTCCTGGTTTGGTATAAATGGAACGTAACACAACCCGATCATTAGTAACATCGTTACCTTTCACAATAACGTTGTTAATTGTATATTGTGCACCTTCGTATACACGTAAATTTAAATCAATGGTATCATTATATACACGTGTCTGCTCAGGATCTACAGAGAATGTTAGGTAACCATCGTTCATATAGATAGATGAAATATCATCTGCATTGCGACCTCCACCCAATAATTTAGTATTTAGTTTCTCTTCCGAGAACACATCCCCACGTTTGATTCCTAAAATCTTATTTAATAAGGTGTCCGAATACTTTGCATTTCCTGTCCATACAATATTACCAACGTAATATTTAGGGCCTTCATAAATATCAAAATTTACCAACACATTTTTCTCACCATCTCGGATGATAGTATCTTTTAAGATTTCCGCATCGCGATAACCTTTGGCCGCTAGTTTTTTGATTAGGTTCTCTTTACCTTCTTTATATTTCTCTTCCTTGAATTTACCTGGACCAAAGATGCGGTACCACATTTTTTGTTTGATTGGTTTGGCCATTTTCCGCAGCTCTTTTTGTGAAAAATGCTCGTTGCCCGTAAAGGTCATCTTTTTTACCCTTACCTTATGTTTTTTATCCACATCAGCAATCAGGATTTCGTTGTTGGCCTGTGCCGAATCCTTGACTGTTTTAAGTTTAATCTCCGGATATAAATATGCTTTTTCTTTCAAAAAGCGTTGGATTGTTGCTCGTGTGGTGTTCATCAAATTCTCATTGACGATTTTACCGGTATTGCTATTTAAACGTTTACGGACTTCTTCAGTTTGGCTCTTGCTTAGTCCATTAATATCAATACGGGTCAAACGAGGACGTTCTACTACGCGGATGGTCAAAAAGATGTTTTCGCCTTCAATTTTGTCTGCCCATAATTCGACATCATCGAAGAGGCCTTGAGCCATCATATCTTTTACTACTTTTGCAGTCGCTTCACTTGGCACTTCCAAATATTGACCTACCGACAATTTAGATATGGTAATTAATACGTTTTTATCCAAAAATTGTGTTCCGGTTACATCAACAGCACTAATTACATAGTTTTTAGGGTTGAGATAACTGATTTTTTCGGGGTCATTTAAGTTGAACGCACCTTTTTCTTGTCCGTAGACAAGTTGCATTGATGAGAGACCAAAAAATAGTATTACGGGTAGTATACGCTTCATTTATCTTGAATTATTGGCGCTAAAGTACACCAATCAGTTGTTAATTTTTGTTAATTAAGAAAATTTAACCAGCTTGCTTTTTATTCAAATCAGTTGACAAATTTAATAAAATCATTTATAACTGCTCACTTGTTTTTCCAAACCTTCTTTCTCTTTGTTGATATTCTACAATTGATTTAAATAAATCTTCCTTCGTAAACTCTGGCCACATCTTATCTAAGAAGCATAGTTCGGAATAAGCGATTTGCCAAAGAAGAAAATTGCTTATTCGAAGTTCTCCGCTGGTTCGGATCAATAAATCCGGATCTGGTAGATCTCGGGTATAGAGATTAGCGGAAAAGACATCATCGTTGATATCTTCAATAGCTATTTCACCTGCATTTACTTTTTTAACCAAATTTCGGGTGGCCTCCACAATTTCCTGACGTGAACTATAGCTCAGGGCAAGGGTTAATGTACAATGTGTATTGTCTTTGGTGGCGTCAATAGTTTCCTGAAGTTTTTTTTGTGCATTTGTTGGGAGTTTGCTGATATCTCCGATTGCATTTAATCTAACACCATTTTCCTGAAATGTCTTGATTTCTTTTTTTAAGGAGGAGACCAAAAGTTCCATCAATGCGATTACTTCTAGTTTTGGCCGATTCCAGTTTTCCGCCGAGAATGCGTAGAGTGTTAGAAATTTGATGTTGGCCTGAACACAGCCCTCTAATGCCTCTCTCACTGCTTTCACACCATTTTGGTGTCCGAATACACGGAGTTTACCTTTTTGTTTTGCCCAACGGCCATTACCATCCATGATAATGGCAATATGCTGGGGTAATTTAATTTTATCAATTTGATCTAAAAAGCTCATTGTTGCTATTTTCAATAAATTAACACTTTTAGCCTAGTTACAGCCTATTTGAGTGTTAAAAACCAGATTACTGATTTCTATATATTATCTTCAAGCGAATGTTTGACCTTGAAAGGTTGATTCGTTTGATTATTTTGAAACTTCCTCATGGATACCTTTTGTATCGTTACTGTCTCTATTTGTTCCAAATATCGATTTTTAATTGGAAATTCAGAAGTACAATATGATAAAGATTAATAGTTTCTGACGTCAATACCCCAAAGCAGCTTCTCTCTGAGGGTACTGAAAAAACTTTCTTGCGGAAGACGAATTAGGTTGATCGCAAACGGTGCTTGCTTGATTGTCAATTTAACGGACGTATCTATAGACGTGTTTTTTGAGTCACAGCTAAGTATATATTGATCACTTCGGCTTTCAATTTCAAGTTCAAGAGTGAACTGATTTGAGATAACTATGGGCCTCACATTCAAGTTGTGGGGCGAAATTGGTGTAATGACAAAATTTCCGCTTTCGGGCATAATGATTGGTCCTCCGCAGCTCAATGAGTAAGCCGTAGATCCAGTAGGGGTGGCAATAATCAATCCATCAGCCCAATAGGAATTGAGAAGCTCACCATTGATTTGCGCATTGACGGTAATCATGGCCGAGCTATCATATCTAAATACCGTAATATCATTAAGGGCATAATGGTTCCCTTCGAATAAATTGATCTGTTCGGACTCCACTGATAGTAGAACACGCTTTTGGATATCGTAACGGTGATTTAGTATGTCTTCTATTGCATATTCAAAATCATTTTTGTTGATAGAGGCCAAAAAGCCCAATCGCCCAAAATTAATACCCGCAATGGGAATGCCGGAGTCTTTGATGAGCGAAACCGCAGAAAGCATTGTTCCATCTCCGCCCAAGCTGAGCATGACATCAATATTGTCTTTAATTTCCTCATACGTATGATAGGTGAGGAAATTAAATCCACATTCAAACTGCGTTGTCAAGAACTTATAAAAAGGGTCATAAACCCAAATGTCGACTTTTTTGCCAACGAGATATTTAAATAAGTGCTTCACATGTGCTATAACGGAGGGTTGAAACTCTCGTCCATATATCGCAATTCTCATATTTTTTTGAATTTATGGGGCAAAGATGAGAAAAAAACTATTCTTAATTCATTAAATATTGATGTAATTCATAAGCTGCTGATAGCGTTCGGCTGTGTCATCAAATGCGGCAACGGTATTATGTGTTTCCATGACGATATAATTATGCCTTAGGAATGAATTGAGCAATGAATTAATATTGGTTTTATCTACTTTTAAAGTGACTTCAATCGAGTCGCTTTCAAGATTTATTTTCGTTGCACAATTAAGAATTCTACAATTGTCACTCTCGACTAAATGTGCGATTTGGGAGAGCGAAAAGTCATGTAGTCCAATGGACAATACAATAATGGCTCCAGATTCGTTTTGAGATTGAATTAAAGCGATGGCTTTTAATATATCCAATAGTGTAGAAACGCCAATATATTTGTTATCTTGATCCAAGATAGGAACCAATGAACTATTGTATACGGTAGTCATTACCAGCGCATCATAAGGGTGTTGGTTAAATTTAAGCTGTATCGGAGCTGTATTAATCTTAATGGTGGAAATAGGAGCTTGTTCATCGTCGGCATCCAATAAATTGGATTCATTGACGAATCCAATATATTCATCGCCATTTAAAACCACCAATTCTTTGCAAAGCATGTCTTGTAGTTTTTCCAATGCCAGCTGTATTGAATCAGTCTTTTGAATGCTGAAATCTGCGTTTGAAAGAAATTGTCCTATTAACATACTCAAACTTAATAAAAAAAATGATGTAAAAGGGAAATTTTTGTAGATGAGCTGTCTAAAATGGGGAAAGACTTTTTTAGTTTGACAGATAAAATAAAAGTAAGTAATCACATTATTGCAAATAAGTACAATTTTAATGTTTAAAATTGTACTTTTATTAGTATTCTGTTAGTATTTTTGTCAGCAATTTGATATATGCTTACAAAGGGTAGGTAGGGATTTTTTAGTCAGAAAAATAAGATTGATGATTACGAGTGAGAATAAAAAATTTATTGATATACGCGAAGTTATCTACAAAAAAAATGCGACGCTAGCGAAATGGATTCCATCCTTCCTGCTAAATTATTTGAAGAGAATTATTCACGAGGATGAAATCAATGATATTATGACACGCTTTGCTGATTTGCAAGGATTGGATTTTGTGGATGCACTCATCAATGATTTGGGGGTAAAGGTCAACCTATATGGTGCGGAAAATATTCCGGTGTCTGATCCTGTAATTTTTGCTTCCAACCATCCTTTGGGGGGATTGGACGGCATTGCGTTTATGCATGCCATTGGTAAGCACCGTCGAGATGTGAAATTTTTGGTTAATGATATCTTGTTAAATATCGGTAATTTAAGACCTTTATTTGTGGGGGTGAATAAATTGGGAAGTCAGGGGAAACAGGCTATTTCTGCAATTGAGGAAGCGTATGGGGCAGATGATGCACTGCTTGTATTTCCGGCAGGATTGGTTTCAAGAAAGCAAAATAATGGACGTATCGAAGATCTAGAATGGAAAAAAAGTTTTATTAGCAAAGCGAAAAAATATAAAAAAGATATCATTCCGGTACTGATTGACGGCAAAAACTCTAAGTTTTTTTATAATTTTGCAAGGCTTAGACAAAAAATAGGTCTCAAGGTAAACATTGAAATGTTATATTTACCCGATGAAATGTTTGCCCAACGCGGGCACACCGTTAACATTATAGTAGGAAAGAGAATCCCTTATACAGCGTTTGATCAATCAAAAAACGAAAAGACTTGGGCTGAAGAAGTGAAAAGAAGGGTTTATGGATTAGCTCAAGAAAAATAGAATTTATGCAAGAAATTATACCTCCAGTTGATAGAGAACTATTGAAAGCCGAATTGAATAAAGAAGTTTTCTTACGCTATACCAACAATGGAAATAACGAGATATACTTAATCAATTATCATAACTCGCCAAATGTTATGCGTGAAATTGGTCGGTTACGAGAGTTGACATTCCGTAGCGCAGGAGGAGGTACAGGACTTTCAATTGATATTGACGAGAATGATACATGTGAGGATTGTTATGATCAATTGATCGCGTGGAATCCCGAAGATGAAGAAGTTGTTGCGGGCTATCGGGTCATTAAATGTGCTAATGCTGGGGAATCAAAGGGTATTCCTAATTTATCTACAGCTCATTATTTCCAATTTTCTGACCAGTTTGCTAAAGATTATTTACCCTTTACAATTGAGCTGGGGCGATCGTTCGTTCAGCCTCGATATCAGCCGGCAATTGATAATAGAAAAGGTATTTTTTCACTCGATAATTTATGGGATGGTTTGGGAGCTTTGGTCATGCTTAACCCCGAAATTAAATACCTTTTTGGAAAAGTAACGATGTATCCACATTACAATAAGGATGCACGAGATATGTTGCTTTACTTCATGGACTACTACTTCCCTGATCACGATAACTTGGTTGTTCCGCTTCCTGATCTCGAAATTAAAAATGATTACGACCGTTTTGTGGGCATTTTTGATGGATTGGATTATAAGGAAGGATATAAAATATTAAATAGTCATGTCAGAGCGTTAGGGGAAAATATTCCACCTTTGATCAATACTTACATGAACTTGTCTCCGACGATGAAGTCTTTTGGTACTGCGCGAAATGATGAGTTTGGTACAGTTGAAGAAAAAGGTATTTTGATTGTTATTGACGATGTTTATCCTGTAAAAAAAGAACGTCACATGAATACTTTTGAACGGGATCGCGAATATGGTCATCGAAAACCAAAGCGGGCGTAAAATAATAAAGGGATTCAACTTTTGAATCCCTTTATTATTTTATTAGGGTGTAGAGAATGAATGCTAAGATTGCTCCTGTAATGGGGCCAATAATCGGTACCCAAGCGTATGACCAATCCGAACTTCCTTTCCCTTTAATTGGCCAGAGTGCATGGAATAGGCGTGGACCCAAATCCCGGGCAGGATTAATTGCGTAACCTGTAGTGCCTCCTAATGATAATCCAATAGCCCAAACTAAAAAAGCGACTGGTATAGCACCCAAGGAGCCCATTCCAATAGGTTCAGTCTTTCCGTCGATGGTCACATCTTGTCCTGTAATAAAAAAGATTACAAAAATTAGGACGAAAGTTCCAATGATTTCACTAGCCAGATTTGTAAACCTATTACGAATATTTGGGATGGTAGCGAAAACGCCCAGTTTTGTGGTAGGATCAGCTGTGGCATCGAAGTGATTTTTATGGATGATATAGGTCAACAATGCGCCGCAGAATCCCCCTGCGATTTGAGCGAGAATATAACCGGGGACTTCTATCCAGGGTAGTGTATTATTGAGTGCCATGGCTATTGTCACTGCTGGATTTAAGTGAGCGCCTGTATAAGGTCCGGCAAATACGACGCCAATATATACGGCTAAGGCCCATCCTGTGGTAATGACAATCCAGCCGCTATTTTCCCCTTTTGTTCCTTTTAAGATTACATTTGCAACGACACCATTTCCAAGAAGTAGGAGGAGTGTTGTTCCTATAAATTCTGCTAAATAATGGTTCATAAGTATTGGTTAGTTTTCTGTCCAGAATTGCAATGCTTTAACGCCTTTCGCCCATTGCTTAATAATTTGTTGGGTTTGTTCTTCCTGTTCTTTTTCTGGTTCAAAAAGACGGTCTTGTGCCCAAAATTTTGAAAGTTCTTCTTCATCTTTCCAAAAACCAACGGCCAATCCAGCGAGGTAAGCTGCTCCTAAAGCTGTTGTTTCAGTGATTTTGGGTCTAATGACATTGCTATTCAGTACATTGGCTTGGATCTGCATGAGAAGGTTATTGGCCGTTGCTCCACCATCTACACGAAGCTCCTTGATTGGTATGCCGCTGTCAGCCTCCATGGCCTTTAGTACATCCCTAGTTTGGAGCGAAATGGCTTCGAGCGAAGCCCTAGCGATGTGTCCGTTGTTTGTTGCTCGTGTCAGGCCAAAGATAGTGCCTTGAGCTCTAGCGTTCCAATAGGGGGCACCTAGACCCGCAAAAGTTGGAATAAAGGTTATCCCACCGTTATCTTTTTCGGAAAGTGCCAATTGTTCGATATCTGCTGATTTATAGATAATATTTAGATTATCCCTTAACCATTGAACCAATGCACCGCCAATAAATATACTTCCTTCCAATGCATACTCTGTTTTTCCATTGATTTTCCAGGCTACGGTAGTCAATAGATTGTTTTTGGACATAATTGGTTTACTACCTATATTCATTAACATAAAACATCCTGTGCCATAGGTATTCTTTACCATGCCTTTCTCTATGCATTGCTGACCAAAAAGGGCGGCTTGCTGATCTCCCGCAATTCCGGCTATCTTGACTTTATGCGCAAAGATAGTTGTTCTCGATTCACCATATATTTCGCTGCTTTCTTTCACTTGAGGTAGCATTGCCGCAGGGATGTCAAATAATTCAAGAAGTTCTGTATCCCAATCCATGGTATGGATATTGAATAGAAGTGTGCGTGAAGCATTGGTAACATCCGTTATGTGAACATCGCCGCGTGTAAGATTCCATATGAGCCAGGTGTCAATTGTACCACAGATTAGCTCACCATTTTGAGCTTTTTCTCTTGCTCCATCTACATGGTCAAGAATCCATTTTAATTTTGTTGCCGAAAAATAAGGGTCGAGGATGAGGCCGGTTTTTTTCTGGATCATTTCATGTTTGCCAGATTGGCGAAGTTGATCACAATAATCAGCTGTGCGTTTATCTTGCCATACGATGGCATTATAAATCGGTCTGCCGCTTTCCTTTTCCCATACAACAATAGTTTCCCGCTGATTGGTAATTCCGATGGCGGCGATATTTTTTCCGTTTAATCCAGCTTTTGTTGTCGCTTCTGCTGTAACACCTGCTTGAGTAGACCAAATTTCATGTGGGTCATGTTCTACCCATCCTGGTTTTGGGAATATTTGCGTGAATTCTTTTTGCGCAATTGAAACAATATTTCTGTCCTTATCAAAAATAATAGCTCTGGAGCTCGTTGTGCCCTGATCCATTGCTAAGATGTATTGTTGTTCCATAATTGATTACTGCTGGTTATTTTGTATTAGTTTAAGATATAATTTTTTGCAACTTTTTCGAAATTTTCGATCTGATTTTTTTGCCAATTCTCGTCTTTGCCTAATTCAAGCGCGAGTATCCTCGCGACTTCAGGAGCAGCTAAAATTGCGGCCCTGGCGTCGAGGAATAGGATGCGTACACGACGCGAAAGTACGTCTTCTATCGTTTGCGCTAATTCGTTGCGCACGGCCCAAACCACCTCGGCCTTCTTAAATTCTAAGTGCTCCACTAGTTTTTCATTCCAAATAGGATTTTCTTGTGCAAGAGCGTGTATGGCTTCTTGGTCGGAACCGTAGATGTACATATGATTACTCCGGTCGCTTGTAGGAATGGCGCTATAAATTTTTTGTGTCGCTGAATTGCTTTCCTTTTTAGGTAAACAGCCAATTTTAATTGCTTTATCCACTGTGTCCTGACCCATTCTACGAAAGGTTGTCCATTTTCCTCCGGTTAACGTCAGTAAGTTTGAATCGCTGACAATAACTTTGTGACTTCGGGAAATTTCTTTGGTCTTGTTGGAATTTCCAGTTGGAGCTGCCAAGGGGCGAAGACCGGCAAATACCGCAAGTGCATCTTGACGGGTAGGTTGCTTGGTAAGATAGCGTCCTGCAGTTTTTAAAATGAATTCGATTTCTTGTTCAAGTGCTACTGGTTCAAGGCTATGTTCGTCGATCGGAGTATCTGTAGTTCCTGCTATAACACGATTGTGCCACGGGACAAGAAAAAGAACCCGGCCATCATCTGTTTTCGGTATCATGATTGCGTCATCGCCCGGAAGAAAGGACTTGTCAAAAACAAGATGTACGCCTTGACTTGGTCTCACCATTTGTTTCGCTTCGGGCTTATCCATTTTTAGGATATCATCAACAAAGATTCCGGTTGCATTGATAACCACCTTTCCTTGGATCGTAAATACTTCCCCGGTATCAGTGTCTTGTGCTATAACGCCATTAACTTTGCCATTGCTACTTTTGGTGAGATTAGTTACTCGTATATAGTTAAGTGCTACGCCCCCCATTTGGATACAGGTTTGTGCAACATTTACAGCTAGTCTGGAGTCATCAAATTGGCCATCTTGATAAACAACGCCGCCATAGAGTCCCTTTGTTCTTACAGTACTAATCCGCCGTTGTGTTTCCTCCTTATTAATATGCATAGATTTCCCTAAACTCAATTTTCCAGCTAAGAAATCGTATATTTTCATGCCGATGGTATAAAAAGGCCCATCAAACCAACTGTAATTTGGGATTATGAAAGATTGATTTTTTACCAGATGTGGAGCGTTTTGCTGCAATAAGCCTCTTTCATGCAATGCTTCCCTGACGAGGGAAATGTCTCCCTGTGCAAGATAGCGTACTCCTCCATGGACAAGTTTCGTCGCTTTACTTGAGGTACCTTTTGCAAAATCAACTTGTTCCAATAGGATGGTTTTGAATCCTCTGCTCAATGCATCGAGTGCAACCCCTAAGCCACTAGCTCCGCCTCCTATGACAATAACATCCCATTCGCCTGTGTCTTTTATTCTTTCTATTAATTTTGACCGTTTGAATTCTCCTTGTTTCATTTTGTTTCGTTTTTGGTCTTAAAGTAAGATTTTTTTTGTATGAGTGCTTGTAGCAGATCAATACTAAGTTATAGTATATTTGTGATATTTTAAAGGATTTTTGTTAAAAATATTTCAAAAATTTAAGTTTTCTTTTATTTCTTTTTGTTTTGTTATTTATGTTTTTAATGTTTTCAAATGCTTCCTGTTACTGGCTTTAGTGAAAAAATAAAAGTAATATAATGGCCGTATTATCATCGCCCTCTTATTACGTCGTGTTTTTTAAGGACGATATAATGTTTAACCATTATGATAGGCTTATGTTTTGGTTTAGAGGAATGATTTTGTAATTTTAGATCATTAATAATTTGTTGAATAATGAAAAGGATTAAAATATTGTTTTGGGGGATAGGTATATGTTTGGGTAGTCAATTCGTCTATTCAACTGCTTTTGCTCAAGAAGCTTCGAAAATTCAGGAACAACTTTCTAAACCTTACCGTCCAGAAGCTGATGCACAAAGAGATATTGACAGCTTACTACAGCTGGCCAAGAAGGAAAAAAAGAATATCATTGTTCAAGCTGGAGGGAATTGGTGCGTATGGTGCTTACGATTTAATGACTACATTCATAAGAATGCCCGTATTGATGATTTGCTAAAGCGGCGTTTTCTGTATTACCATTTAAATTATTCGAAAGAAAACAAGAATGAGGCGGTTTTTCAAAAATATGCGCCGGAGGGAAATAAATTAGGTTACCCATTTTTTATTGTATTGGATAAAAATGGAAAGACGCTTCATGTACAGGAGAGCGGTAGCTTGGAAAAAGAGAAAGGCTACGATGAGGAAAAGGTTCTGAAGTTTTTCAATGCTTGGGTAGCGAAATAAAAAAATCCTGTCAACTGACAGGATTTTTTTATAATTTTTTAGTTATTGGTAGCCCAATAACTTCATTACCTGTTTGGAGTTTTGTTCCTCTCCAAATACTTCATAATTAAATGTTTCATCTCTGTTTCGACGTACCAATACATGTTTTGGTGAAGGGAGTAGGCAATGATGAATTCCTCCGTAGCCGCTCAGAACGTCTTGATAAGCTCCAGTGTGGAAGAATCCTAAATATTGCACTTTACGTGTTTTTGGCATAAAAACAGAGTTCATGTGTGCTTCCTGATTGTAGTAATCCTGACCATCACAGGTGATTCCACCTAAGTTTACCCGTTCATATTCCGAATCCCAATTGTTGATTGGTAATAAAATGTATTTTTGGTTTAAAGCCCAAACATCTGGTAAATTGGTGATGAAAGACCCGTCAATCATAAACCAACGTTCGCGATCATTTTGTTGCTTACGTCCCAAAACTTTATAAAGGATTCCCGATGCTTCAGCGACTGTATATTTACCAAATTCAGTAATGATATCTGGTTCCATGACTTCATGGTGCGCACAGATCTGTTTGATCCTGTTGACAATTTCATTGACCATATACTCATAATCAAAATCATGTACCAATGAATCTTTAAAAGGCATGCCGCCACCGATATCCAAAGTATCTAAATCAGGATTTATTTTTTTGAATTTACAATAGAGCGTGACGTATTTCTCCAACTCATTCCAGTAATACGGTGTGTCTGATATACCCGAATTAATGAAAAAATGAAGTAGCTTAACCTTAAAATTTGGGTTGTCAACAATCTTATTATTGTAAAAGTCGATGACGTCTTCTTGGCGAATGCCCAATCTGGAGGTGTAAAATTGAGAATCTGGTTGCTCTTCTGAAGCGACCCGGATCCCTAAGGCACATGGTTCATCTAATTCAATCTCATCATCATAGAGATTGAATTCCTCCTTATTATCCAAGACAGGAATAATGTTTGTATAACCATCGTGGATCATATCAACAATATACTGCTTATACTGATAGGTTTTGAATCCATTACAGATGACTGTAATGTCTTTTGTTACGGTGCCTTGTCTTTCCAGTGAATCGATCATCGGCATGTCAAAGGCAGATGAAGTTTCAAGGTGGATATCATTTTTCAAGGCTTCTTCTACGATATGCTTGAAATGGGAAGATTTGGTACAATAACAGTATTTGTAAGATCCGCGATAGTTGTGTTTCAGAATAGCGGTCTGAAAAAGGATTTTCGCTTGTTGAATTTTTTTGCTGACGATAGGCAAATAGGTAAAACGTAACGGCGTACCGTACGTTTCTATCATTTCCATTAAATTCAAATCGTGGAAATACAATTCGTCGTCGATGATTTCGAATCCGTCTTGCGGAAAACCAACACTTAAGTCAAGAAATTCCTGATAGCTCTGCATTTTTTATTATTTTTGCAAAGATATACTTTAATGGTGAATACCTAAATAAGGAATGTGATTTATTTCCAGTTCACTATCAGGAAGTTGTAAAATTTACAAAATCATTAAATGGGAAATTCTATTCAAAAGCGACTTGTTGAAGTCACTGTGCAGGCTGTTAAAACGCTTTACAATGCAGATATTTTAGAACATCAAATAGCTTTACAAGCAACCCGAAAGGAGTTTGAAGGGCAGATTACAATCGTGACTTTTCCGGTAACCCGCTTTTCGAAATTATCTCCTGAACAGACGGGGACAGCGATCGGTGCCTATCTACAGCAGCATATTGCTGAAATCTCTGACTTCAATGTGATAAAGGGTTTTTTGAATATTGTACTTTCCGATGACTATTGGGTTGCTTTATTGAATGATACGATTGTTGCCAAAGATTTTGGTATCTTTCCAGCTAATGGAAAGAAGTTGATGGTTGAATATTCTTCGCCAAATACGAATAAACCTTTACATTTGGGGCATATCCGGAATAATCTATTAGGGTATTCTGTTGCTGAAATTCTCAAAGCCTATGGTTATGAAGTGATCAAAGCCAATTTGGTGAACGATCGTGGTATCCATATTTGTAAGTCCATGTTGGCCTGGCAGAAATTTGGTGCGGGAGAGACGCCTGAATCCACAAGCATGAAAGGTGATCACCTTGTCGGTAAGTATTATGTCGTTTTTGACAAGGAGTATAAAAAAGAAATAGAGGTGTTGAAAGCTGAGGGGCAATCTGAAGATGAGGCAAAAAAGAATGCACCGCTGATGAAAGAAGCTCAGTCTATGCTTCAAAAGTGGGAGGCAGGCGACGAAGAGGTAATCTCACTTTGGAAAACCATGAATAGCTGGGTATATGCCGGCTTTGAAAAGACATATAAACAGCTGGGAGTAGATTTCGATAAGTATTATTACGAATCGAATACCTATCTGTTAGGCAAAGATATTATTCAGGAGGGACTGGAAAAAGGCGTGTTTTTTAAAAAAGACGATAACTCGGTTTGGATTGATTTGACGGATGAGGGATTAGACCAAAAGCTAGTTCTCCGTGGTGATGGCACTTCTGTATATATTACACAAGATTTAGGTACTGCACAGCTGAAATATGATGAGTTCAAAATGAGTGAATCTATTTATGTTGTTGGCAACGAACAAGATTACCATTTCAAAGTATTGTTTTTAATCTTAAAAAAACTGGGTAAGTCTTGGGCTGATGGTTTATTTCACTTGTCTTATGGTATGGTTGACCTACCTTCTGGCAAAATGAAATCACGGGAAGGAACGGTCGTGGATGCTGATGATTTAATGGCCGAAATGCTCAAAACAGCACAAGAGCGTACGGAAGAGCTCGGAAAGACCGAAGGTTTGGAAGAAAATGCCAAAGCAGCACTGTATAATACCATAGGGATGGGTGCTTTGAAATACTTTTTATTAAAGGTAGATCCGAAGAAACGTTTGTTGTTTGATCCCAATGAATCGGTAGATTTTCAGGGGCATACAGGACCTTTCATCCAATATACACATGCGCGTATTAAATCGGTTTTGAGTAAGGCAGAATTTGATGCGGATAGCCCGGTATCAGTACTTCCATCAATTTCATCTTATGAGCGTGATTTGATTCAGCAGTTGGGTGCTTTTCCCGAAACTATTGAAGCATCTGCACAGGAATTTAGCCCAGCTCAATTGGCAAATTACATTTATGAAGTTGCTAAATTGTATAATAAATTTTATCACGAGGAGACTATATTGAAAGCCGAAGCCAATGATGTAAAGAATTTCAGATTACATCTGTCCGCTGCAGCAGCGAAAGTTATCGCCAAAGGAATGGGGTTGTTGGGTATATGTGTGCCGGAAAGAATGTAACGATATGAGTAAGATTCGTGTTGGCCTTATAGGCTTTGGTATTTCAGGACAGGTTTTTCATGCTCCTGTTATGCGTTCGATCGCGGCACTGGAACTTGTTAAAGTTACTGCGCGCAAGGCTGAGCAACAGATGCTATTGAAAGAGCGCTTTCCGCAAGCGGAAATTGCACTGTCTGCTGATGAAATTTTTGCTGATAAAACCATCGAGCTGGTCGTGATTGCTACTTCAAATGATATGCATTATCCAATGGCAAAACGTGCTTTGGAGGCTGGAAAGCATGTCGTTGTCGAAAAACCGTTTACAAATACGATAGAACAGGCAGATGAGTTAATTGCGCTCGCCAAAGAAAAAAATTTGGTACTTGCGCCCTATCATAATCTGAGATTTACTTCGGATTATCGAACGGTAGAGAAAATTATAAAAGGTGGACGATTAGGACGGATCGTAAATCTGGAATCAAGATTTGACCGTTTTCGGAATTATTTGAGACCCAATGCATGGCGTGAAGAGAATTTGCCCGGATCAGGTATATTTTACGATTTAGGGCCGCATCTTATCGACCAGGCTTTGCAATTATTTGGAAAACCAAATGCTGTATTTGCAGATCTTGCGATACAACGGGACCACGCAAAGACCATTGATAATTTTGACTGTATTTTGTACTACGATAATTTGAGAGTTTCACTCAAAGGATCAATGCTTGCGAAAGAACCGACTCCACGATATCGCCTCTTTGGTATGAACGGAAATTTTGTAAAAAATGGTGTTGATCCCCAAGAAGCATTATTGCGGGATGGTAAGTTCCCTGATGAAGACCCCAATTGGGGAGAAGAGGAGTCAAGTATTTATGGTAAACTGAATATTATTGAAAATGGTAAGGATGTGGAGGAAATTATTGTGTCAGAAAAAGGCTCTTATCCCGAGTTTTATCAAAATGTTGCCGATACTATTTTAGGGAAGACTACCTTAATAGCTTCACCGGAGCAGGCTCGAGATGTAATTCGGATTATCGAACTTGGTTACCAGAGTCAATCGGAACGACGGGTCATTTCAACGGAAGATCAATTAATTGCTTATTAATATAAAACTGTGAATACATACGATGCAATTATCATTGGTGGTGGTGCCTGTGGTTTAATGTGTGCAGCACAAGCTGGACTGCTGGGAAAGAAAACATTACTATTGGAGCGCAATGAAAAGGTTGGCGCCAAGATCTTGATTTCAGGTGGCGGAAGATGCAACTACACAAATACAGGAACAACGACCGCTAATTTTATCTCTGAGAACCCGGATTTTTTGCACGGCATATTTAAGCAGTGGACCGTCGAAGATACCATTGATTTTTTTGAAGCATATGGTATCCAAGGGCAGGAAAAAACCTTGGGACAATTGTTTCCAGAGACCAATAAAGCTAAGGATATTGTAGCCATATTTTCAAAAATTCTTTATGAAACTGAACAGGATATAGCGCTCAACACGCTCGTGAAATCGGTGGAAAAAAATGCTGACGGATTTACAGTTCATGTAGAAAATCCGAGAGGAGAGTATCAGTATAACGCTAAAAAGCTGGTGATTGCTTCAGGGGGGCTTCCAGTTCAGAAATTGGGGGCATCTGATTTTGGATTACGTATTGCAAAACAGTTTGGTCTGGAAGTTGTAGGCACTGCCCCTGCTTTGGTGCCTTTGACAATTACAGGAAAAGATGCAGATTGGTATAGTTCTTTGTCCGGAAATTCGGTGTTTTCCAAGGTATCTGTTGCTGGAATGTCTTTTGAAGAGAACATGCTGTTTACGCATTGGGGATTAAGTGGCCCAGCAATTCTTCAGATATCAAGTTATTGGCGGCCGGGGCATGAGATTAGCATTGATCTGTTGCCTAATTTTGATTTGGATAATCTTATTAAACAAGAGCGCCAAAGCGGAGGGAAAAGACTTGTTTCACAGTTGCTAAACGATTATTTTAGTAGAAAATTGGTTGATGCACTTGGGAAATACTTGGTATTGGATACCAAAATTGCGTCTCTAAGTAAAGCTGATGCTAAATTGATCGTTGACACTATTCATCGCTTTAAGGTAAAGCCTGCAGGTGATAAAGGTTATGATAAGGCGGAGGTCATGCGTGGTGGGGTGTCGACGGCGGAGCTTCATAACAAGACTTTAATGTCAAAAAAAATTGAAGGTCTTTATTTTGGTGGAGAGACCGTCGATATTACGGGATGGCTTGGTGGCTATAATTTCCAATGGGCTTGGGCAAGTGGTTATGCAATTGCCCAAGATATCTAGTTAATTTATTGAGAATTTACACAGGCAGCCCATACTGGATCATTCACAGATGCAACGACGATACTGCCTCGGTACCATTTAATGGGGCAGCGGTTTCGTCCTGAGATTTTTCAGTATATAATTGTGAGGCAGCGACCAAGCGCTGTTTTATTCTGCTCTGTAGATTTCTGGGTGATAGTACTTTAATGGATTCACCGAAACCCAAGATTTCCCTTTCCAACTCAAAATTAAGCACAACATCAATACGGATTAAGATTGAGCCATCTTCTTTTTTATCTAAAATTTGTTGGGAAGAGTGTATTGGTTTAGTTTCTACATAAGGTGCGTTTTTTGCGTTTATCGCTAGAATAACGCGTTGACCACGATCTTTTTGTGATTTTGTGACGCCGATTGTATCTGAAAAATAACGTTCAAAATCTATTCCTGTATATTCTTTGTATGAATTTTTGCCCATTTCTTCAATCGTATCAATTCGATCCAATGCCAATGTCATCAAACCTTCGCTTTTTTTATGGTGTCCAATAAGAAACCATCGATTACGATATTCTTTTAAGAGATAAGGTGAGAAGACCAGATCCTGTTTTTGTATTGCCTTAAAAGATTGGTAGCTGATGAGAAGTGGTGTTTTTTCCCGAATAGCTTGGTGGAGGAGGCCAATAAATGATAAGCCCTTCAAAAGGTTGTTACTCTCCATTTGGATAATGGAAGGCTGATTATCCTTTTTAGCGTGGATACTATCCTCAAGGCGTGCGATAATATCACTCATTTCGTCGAAGCTTGAAAAGCCAGTAACATGTTTTAAAACTTCAACAGCTTCCTTCATTTTTTGCATATCTCCGACAGAAATAGGAGAGTTGCTTATACTATAGTCTGGGTCTTGGTAGGTATAAAATTTACGATGGGTGACAATAATAGGCGCATTATACCCTAGCTTGTTGCTTCGCATCAATTGTATGTCACCTTGAATAGTCCGTTTGCTTATACCGTTTTTGATTCCTTCAAATTCATAAAGTGCATCAGAAACCTTTTCCATTAGGTCTTCTAAAGTCCATTTACGGTGTCTTAGACGCAGACAGTTGTCTATTGTTTTGTAACGGATAAGCGCGAGTTTATTTAATGCCATATTTTTGCCGATGGAAGTTTAGATGAAAATACAAACTTTATGTTATCTACGCAAAGGGACTGCGTAATTTTTAACTGTCTTCAACGCATGAAAGGAGCATCATTGAATTTTTAAGGAAATTCGCTGTTTATCCAAGTAAAATAGCTACTTTTGCGCAGAAGCAAACTGGTTCTATCGCTGCTCTTTCGGGAGGAGAGGAAAGTCCGGGCAACATAGAGCGACACGCTTCCTAACGGGAAGGATGCTATGAAAATAGCAGACAGAAAGTGCCACAGAAAATATACCGCTTTTCGGAGTAAGGGTGAAAACGTAAGGTAAGAGCTTACGGTCTTGTATGGTAACATATATTACGGTAAACCTCGTGTGTTGAAAGACCAAATAGGTTACGAAATCTGAAGGCTGCTCGTCTTCTTTCAATTTATTGGAATTCGTAATGGGTAGGTTGATTGAGTTTGTCAGTGATGGCAAATCTAGATAAATGATAGAAATTCCACTTCGGTGGTCTACAGAACCCGGCTTACAAGGTTTGCTTCTTTTTCGCTAATTGCTAAAAAAACCTTATATTGATTTCCGTAATTGAAAATAGCATAATGCTGAATTTATGAGTACAATTTTAATCATTGACGATGAACGCGCCATTAGAAGTTCGCTTCGTGATATCTTAGAATATGAAGATTATACGATTTTGGATGTTGACAATGGTCGTGATGGATTAGATATTCTAAAAAAAGAAAAGATCAACTTGGTTCTATGTGATATCAAGATGAATAATATGGATGGGATGGAAGTGCTCTCCGAAGCGCATCAGGCTAGTCCAGACATTCCCTTTATTATGATCTCTGGTCATGGCACGATTGAGACAGCAGTTGAGGCGGCAAAAAAAGGAGCTTTCGATTTTTTAGAAAAACCATTGGATCTAAACCGATTGCTTATTACGGTTCGAAATGCATTGGATAAAAGTTCGCTTGTAACTGAGACGAAAGTATTAAAACGTAAAGTCAGTAGTTCAAAGACAAAAGATATATTGGGTGAGTCAGGAGCAATTAAGCGGATCAAAGAGACCATAGATCGTGTTGCTCCAACGGAAGCCAGAGTATTGATTACAGGAGCAAATGGTTCGGGTAAGGAGCTTGTAGCTCGTTGGTTGCATGAAAAATCCAATCGTTCACAGGGACCATTGGTTGAGGTAAACTGTGCTGCGATTCCTTCGGAATTAATTGAATCAGAGTTGTTTGGGCATGAAAAAGGGTCCTTTACTTCGGCAATTAAACAACGTATAGGTAAATTTGAGCAGGCCAACGGCGGAACGTTGTTTTTGGACGAGATAGGCGATATGAGCCTTTCTGCCCAAGCCAAAGTATTGCGTGCGTTACAAGAACATAAAATCACCAGAGTGGGAGGAGATAAGGAAATTGATGTTAACGTACGTGTCGTGGCCGCAACTAACAAAGATTTGTTAAAAGAAATAGAAGATGGGAATTTTAGAATGGACTTGTATCATCGTCTTTCGGTGATTTTAATCCATGTGCCGGCGCTAATAGATCGCGTTGATGATATACCATTGCTTTCGACAAATTTTTGTGAAGAAATATGCATGGAATATGGTATTCCTGTTAAGGAAATCACCACTGCCGCAATGAAAGAGTTAAGTCATCTTCCTTGGACAGGAAATATCCGTGAATTGCGTAATATGATTGAGCGTTTAATTATTTTGAGTGATAAATCTATTACTGATAAAGATGTTGTTGCATTCGCCAATCCTTCACGTGAACCTGTGGGTGGAGTTGCCTATGAGAGAGGGACTGCAAATTATGGGTTAGATATGGATTCATTCGACTCGTTCCAAGATTATAAAGATCATGCAGAAAAAGAATTTATAAAATATAAATTGGAAAAGAATAATTGGAATGTTTCCAAGACTGCTGATGACCTCGATATACAGCGTAGTCATCTCTATAGTAAAATTGAGAAATTTGGTCTCAAAAGAGATTAACATAAATATAATAAGGGCTTNNAAGCCCTTATTATATTTATGTATCCTTTACAGATAAAATAAATGCCTAATTTATAAACCCTAATCAGGGAAGCTAGCTTACTGAATGATCTAGCTGTCGAACAGGTAATAGATTGTTGTAAAGATTCTTCTATTGCACGATTGCTTTCACATTTGCTACAGAAATTTCAGTATAATTTCTGATATAAGCATCACTGACAGGAAGCTCTTCTTTTTTATGTGTTGATAAGACAGCGACAACTTTCATTCCTGCATTCTTTGCCGCTGTAATACCTGAAAAAGAATCTTCAAATACAATGCATTGTTCAATCGGTATACCCAGATTTTCCGCTGATTTCAAATAAACTTCGGGATGTGGTTTATGTAATTTTACATCTTCGCTGCTTAATGTTGATGAGAAAAGATCTCGTATCTTTAACTCATCCAAAATCAGATCCATATTTTCCTTGGGTGCTGATGTAGCTACCGCAAGTTTAAAGCCTTTGTCATTTAAGTCTTTCAAAAATTCTATTAAGCCTTTAATAGGGGCGACATGTTCTTTGTAGATCACCCTAAAAAGCTGCTCTTTTTCAAATTCAAGCGTACGTAATTCTTCAGGAGATATTGGACGTTTAAAAAAATGTTGCATGATATAGCTATTGTGTTTGCCATACATATGCTGTTCAAATTCTTCTTCAGTAGCCTGCTGTACGTTATGGTTTTTAAAAAAAGCCCTGAAAGCTTCTGCATGAAAGGGATTTGTGTGGCTTATAACCCCATCCATGTCAAAAATTGCCGCGTATTCTGTCATGTGGCTAATATACAATAATTGCTTTATTTTGATTGTTAGGCAAATTCATATTCTGGTAAATATTTTAGGATAGGATTACAATATGCCTAGATTATAGCGTCCTTTATCGGAACTACTTACCTCTTTATGAAAGAGGAAGAAGTCTTCGTAGTTACTTGCGGGATAATTTCCTTCGAATAATTCTAATTTTCGATAAGTAACTAATTTTTTTTCTTTTATCTCCGATTTAAATTCATATTTACCAAATGGTTTTTCGATAATCTTTCGTTCAGGCGTTATATTTTTTACGATGTTATCTGGTAGCGCAATGCTAATGCTGTCAATATCTATAAAGCCACGTTCTATAAAGATATCTTCCGTACGATTTTTATTCTCCGAAATACTGGATTGTGTATTGAAAATATTAGGTTGAATCAACATTTTATTGCCGTTTTTCACTGCGTAGTGTTTAATAAAAATTGTTAGATCCTCTTCGACGAATGGTTTCGTTTCTTTGTGTTCAGTGTATTTTACCTGGTCGAAATTGATGTTATCGATATTATAATATTCGGCCAATAGTTTAGTTTTCTCATTGTTGTTTGCTAAAAGTACCTCCATATGGTTTTCATATTGCGTGCCATAGAACTTTGTGTTTAAAACGCCTTTTATACTGCCGTCTTCAGCGAGTGTCAGATCGGCGTTGCGAAGTTGGAGATTGGTTGAATTGCTATATTTTGGTGTATGCATAATCACCCCTCCATTTTCTGTACAGGCAATGACATCCCTATCATCCGTAAAATTACTAAGGAATCCAAAAGGAAGGTTCTGACTGGTGCATTCCAGCCAAGTAGTGTCGTTTTTGAAAGGCACGCATAAGATTGCATGATTGCCATCCTGTACATTTGCAAATGTTTTGTGAAAGTTCTCCTTGCGCTTACCGGCCTCAACCATACAATAGTAAGAAGGTATATCTACAGCGGATAACATACTTCTCATATAATTCACCAGGGCCTTACAATCACCATAACCTAAACGGTCAACCTCAGACGCTGGAAAAGGTTCAAGTCCACCTATTCCGATCTGAATACTGATGTATCTTGTATTTTTTTGAAGGTAATCGTATAAGATTTTTGCTTTTTCCTGATCTGACGAAGCGTTCTTTGTAAGTGATATAAATTTCTGTTTTGAGGCTATGGTAAGATCTTGCTTTTTGTCTAGTAATTTAGTTGTAAACCAGTCTCCATATTCTTTCCAGTCACTGAAGTTGCCTTCCTTTCCATAATAAAGAAAGTTTTTGGGGACAATTAATACACTTGTTCGCTTCAGATTGGAGTTTGGACTATAAGATTCCTCTTTTTTAGCAGGAATATGTTCTACATTCCAGATTTTACTTACAGATTTATCAGTTTTCTCCTCCTTAATATTGCCTTTATAATTTCTTGACTCCATCCGGAACTCAACATCAATCGGCCTTATAAATTGGTAGCTGCTTTTTTCAATGGATACATTGTTTGAAACTTCAGGGGTCCAAGAAGGGATGATTAAGTTCTGTTTATGTTTTACTTCGTATTGATATTCGATCGTATAGGGGTAGCTGTGATAATCTGGAACATAGAGTTTCATCCTCGAGTCAGCAAACATGGTGCTGTTGTCGACTGCACTAAGATCTTTAAAATCTTTACTCGCTATCTTTTTTTGTAATATTCCCAATTCATTATAAATAGCACCTTTAATGCTCTTGATTTCATTCGATTTATTATAATGTATTGGCAGTGCTGCATAGTAATCGCCATTTTTGTTATAGACGGTAATCACCCGAGTGACAATCTCCATAACTTGTTCAGGAGATTTTACTTCTACCACAGTATTATCATTCCTGATCGTGGCTACGGCCCGGCTTTTTAACGCACTTGGAATATTGGCAATATCGTAGTTTTCTTGTCCGATTGCCACTATTGGAAAGAGGAAATAGATTAAATTGGCAATTAATGTTTTCATTTTTTTGTGGTTAATCTAATATCTAATTTTTGTTGTTGTATAATACGTGAATAAAGCTCCTTTAAGGAGAAATACTCATCTACAGTAAATATAGCTTTGTTAAAGCTTAGGCTTCCCAGCACTTCTAATTTATTGCCATTCATCTGTGTCAGATATTTATATCTCGCAGCGGACTCAGGTAGGGTTAGTGATACATTTTGTGGTTTATCATTTACTTCGTATTGTTCTGGGATTTCCAATTGGATATTGTATTGAATCTTTGATTTAAATCCCATATCTACTGGATAAGTGCGGTCTTGAATTTTGAACGGGTTGTAAGATATGCGATCGATAATATTTGGAGCGAGTGACAATATACTGTTTCCGTTCTGTTTATTAACTTCTAATATAACATCAAATTCTTCGTTCAATACCTGATCGAGTTGTTCAAGATGTTCAATTTTGGCGTTAGTAAAGCTAATATTAGGCATTTCTTCATCCAGTTTTTCCCAATATTCTTCGAGCGAGTTAAATTTGGCAATATGCTGCCTTTTTAGTAGCCCTTTATTCCCCTGACTTCTGATGGTTAGTGTCCCTTCAATTTGGCCTTGATCATTCAACGCTCCAGTTAATGTATAATATTGTTCGGATATCTCCTCGGAAGTTAACGGAAACCAATCTGAACTTTTTTTGGAATATATAATTCTGCCGCGTTCATTGAGGCATTGTAGTGGCAATGAGCCAAATGGAAGATAGATATTCGATGCATCCAATTTGTATTTTATACCTTCGATGTCCACGCAGGCGATTACATAATCAAAATCGGACAATACGGGGAATAAAGAATTAGGATTGCCGTTTCGTCTTGTGGATAAGATAATTGGATAAGCATCTAAATCTGCAGCTTGTAAAGCAGTGACCAGAGATAAGTTAATATCACCGATATTGCCCGTTCTTTTTTCCAAAGCTTTTTCGACCCCACTTTCTGCATATTTTCCCAGATAGTTATTCCATTTTATCTGCTTCTTGATATAGTCATAGATTTTATTTGCCTTTACCAATTTAGTATCATTTGGACTTAGAAGTGTCGAAAGAGTGGTTTTGAAGAGTTCGGTCTTTTTTAACTGTCCGCCAAAGGTCTTTTCATTCATTAATTCTGTGTCGACATCTTTCCATGTTTTACTAAATGTTTTTTTGACTCCGGTACTAGGATAGAATATAGATTCGAGCTCGTAATATATTGCGGACTTGAAATTTTTTGGGGAAGTCATAAAGTCCTCCTCCACAAAAGCCGGAATATTGGCCATAGCATAGGTGATCTTTGAACAATCCATTCTCATTCCGTCCAGAAAGATATATTCTTTTAAAACTTCCCCTTTCTGGTCGGCGAGCTTATAGGGACCCCGTAATACAACATTGTATGTAAAAGAAGCTGGTATGATGGCAATATATTGACTTTGTAACTTGGGAATATCGTCCTGAAATTCCCAGGTCTTAAAATTAAATAGATCCTGTTCGAGTGTTCGATAGGAAACTTCTATGATGGAGCCTTCCTTAATATTAGGTAGAGTAAATTTATTAAGCTCCAGATAAGCTGAGTGATTTTCTGTATATACTTTCTTTTTCTCAAGTGCCGTTTGTTTCACCTCTCCGTTTTCCAAATTGTAGGTAACGGCTTTCAGTTCGTCTAGGTGATCACGGATATAGCTCCCTCTTTTATATGATGGGACTTCGAAATTAGCTTTTTTAAATCCCTCTTTATTATTTACACGAATAAGCACATGGTATTCATGCATTAGTTTTATCCGATGGTCGTAATCATCGACGAAAACTGAGCTCTGCCCAAATTCTTTGAGGACAATAGCATTTGCATTACTATCCAATGGGGTGGTCGAGAAATCTGAAATAGAAATTCTGCCAAATTCGAAATTTTGTCCAAAAATATTCGAACAAGAACAAAATATTAAAAATAGTGTTAAAAAATGGCGCATAACTTAGGCGTAATTTGTTTACGAATATAAGTTTTTGGCCAAAATTAAACGATACCTCTAAAAATATTATTTATCTATTTGTAGTAGATTATTAATGACTTCAGTAATATTATCGATATCTTCACCATCTTCCAACATCGAAAATGCAAGATATGTTGCATAAATCTCTGGGCTAAATTTAACGTGTTTGTCAGAAATAAACTTATCAATCTGCTGCTCATTACATTCAAAATTGATGCTTTGCAACTCATTGAATAAGTTAGTTGAGATTGTTTGATGGTTTTCTCCACAGGCAAATCCTGCTATAACATGAAATAGAAATTTATCGGTAATTTCGTCGTCCTCCTTTTTGAACATCGCACGAATATGCTTATAATCGAATTTAGTTTTTGCACTATTGACTATAGTGTCCCAAATCTGATACTCTGCTTTTGTCTCCATAGCTCACTTTTAAATTTATATTGGTATAAGCAATATACTAAAAATAATTTTATTTTGGGCAAGGATGAGCGCAAGATTTCTTTGAAAGCGGTACAAAATCTAATTTATTTTTGCTACATTTTGAGGTAAATTAAGACACTAAAAGGTTGAAAACCATTTCTCCCAATAAACATCCCAATAAAACACCAAAAAGAATGGATAGACTTATTTTAAGCCATACAGGGCTCGTTGTTAATGCTAATTTCATGGCGCAAAAATGGGTTAAAAATATCCTTTAAGAAAGAATTTTAGTTTCGAAAAAACCTATTGTAGTCATATAACGACATATGTGTTAGGCTTTGTGGTATGATAATTGAAAATTAATATTTGGATTCGATTTTTTTAGTAATTTAAGTCGGAAAATGATTTTTTTGAAATAGCCTGATTTATAATTATGATGACACGAATAGTATTGACAGTATTTCTATTTACAATAGCAAAGATAGGATTGGGACAGCAGCTGAATATTGATAAGATAAGAAAAGATTATGCTGAGGCAGTAAAGGACGAGGATCTTTGTGAACGTAATTTTGATATACTTGATGAAGGGGCAAAATCTACCACAGAAAAGGTTTATCGTGCGGCTTATGAGATATTAATGGCTAAACACATGGGCAATCCATTTAAGAAAATTAGCCAGTTTAAAGAAGGTAAAAAGCATTTGGAGGAAATGATCAAAAATAATCCCAATCATATTGAAGCAAGGTTTATTCGATGGAGCGTACAGGTTCACGCACCATCTTTTTTGGGTTATAAAGAAAATATCATAGAAGACAAAAATTTCCTTGTCAAAAATCTCCATAAATTGCCCAATGAAGAAGCGAAATCGATTATTTACAATTATCTGAAAGGGGCAAATCCTTATTTGAAAGGGGGACAAGTTTTCACGATAGCTGAATTAAAGGAACTCGCGCAATAGACGTTAAAGGATGTTAATTCGATAAGATGTTTTTTTTTTGGCTGAAATATTGCTTTACGATAGTTTAAAGAATTAATTCAACATCTACAAAATTTAGAATGCTATGAAGAATATAGTTTTTCCGATGTCCATACTGACCGCGAGTTTACTTTTTACGGGATGTGGTGTCAGCAAAAAAAAATATGTTGGTTTGCAGACGGATTATAAAAATTTGCAAACACAATATCAGGATAGTCAACTTCAATTGACTGAAAGTCGGTCAAGGATTAAGAGTTTGGAAGACCAATTAGCTTCAGAACGACAAAATAATGCTGATCTTAAAGCGGCTTATGCTGCCTTACAAGGTTCCCTAGATAAGAGTATCAATCAAAATTCACAAGGAAATGTCAATATTTCCAAATTGGTTGATGAAATCAACGCTTCAAATAAATACATTAAACATCTTGTTGAGACAAAGAACAAATCAGACTCGTTAAATTTGGTATTAACAAACAATTTGACAAGATCACTTAGTCGTGAAGAATTGCAAGAGGTTGATGTTCAAGTGTTAAAAGGTGTTGTGTATATTTCCCTTGCAGATAATATGTTGTATAAGTCGGGTAGTTATGAAATCAGTGATCGAGCCGATATGACCTTAAGTAAAATAGCGAAGATCATTCAAGACTATAGAGATTATGAAGTGTTAATAGAGGGGAATACAGATACAGATCCAATTTCAAAACCAAATATTCGGAACAATTGGGATTTAAGTACATTGAGAGCATCTTCGGTTGTCCAGGCTTTGCAGACAAAATATGGAGTGGATCCTAAGCGATTGACAGCAGGTGGTAGAGGAGAATATAACCCTATTGCTGATAATACAACTGCTCTTGGAAAACAACGCAACCGTAGAACACAGATTATTATTACACCGAAGTTGGATCAGTTTATGGAATTGATCGATAAAGCCCCAGAGCCAACTGAGGTAACGCAAGAACAATAATTAAATTAATACAGCTATTTGTGGAGAAATCCAGTGTATTGTTCAATAAAAAATCCTTTCCAAAAGCCTTGGAAAGGATTTTTTTTATTATCCAAAAAACTTACTTGGATCAAAACCATGCTCTTTCAGTACATCGTCTGGAACACCGTTCCAGACACCGGGTTTATTACCCGCATATCCGATGTCTTTGATGCCAATCTCGCTCGTATAAAATCCCGAAGAAGTAAGGTTGCGCATTAATGAAAAAAACGCGGCCCCTTGTTGCATTTCTGGTTTCGCCAATTCAGGATAAGCAATTTCATCCACTAATGCAAGTTGATCTTTTACATCGCATTTTATAAATACATTACCGTATCGTCTTTTAGACTGAAGGTCCAGCCAACGTAGTCCACCACGCATGGGGATTTTATTGTCAGGCAGATCTTTGACAATAAATTCTATAAAATCGGGAACTCCTGCTTCCGAGGCGCTACCAGATTTACCGTCTTTTGGAATAATGATATCGGCTAAAACAGTAATTGTTGCCATTTCATGTTCGTCAAAAAACTTTTCTGCATTTAATTGCGCTGTCCGTTCATATTCAAAATCCTGGACACCAGGTAATTTTTCGCCATTAGCTGTCGCTGTTGTATTTTGGGCGTCTTTGGAATTACAAGCTGCGGTTAAAAGACCTGATCCAGCAGCAATAAAGCCTAATGCTTTTAAAGATTCTCTTCTATTCATGTTTTAACCATTTAATTTTTTCTTTTCTTGTAGTATATATTCTGCTGTACGCATTGACAAAGCTAGAATTGTCCATGTAAGGTTTTTGTCACCTTGTTGTACAAATGGTCCGGCATCTACCACATAGAGATTTTTACAGTCATGGGCTTGTCCCCACTTGTTCAATACCGAAGTTTTCGGATCGTTCCCCATTCTGGTCGTACCACCTTCGTGAATAATTTTTCCTGGAGCTTCTAAGCCATATAAGGTATCAGCACCTGGGATTTTAGATGTGATGACAGCTCCCATTTCGTGCATAATGGATTGAAATGTTTCTTGCATGTGCTTGGCTTGAGCTATTTCTTCATTAGCCCATTTATAATTGAAGCGCAGTGTTGGAATTCCAAATTTATCAACCTGACTAGGGTCAATTTCACAGTAATTGTCCTTTCTTGCCAATGCTGTACCACGACCGGCCATGCCAACATTTGCCCCATAGTAGCTACGGAAATCTTCTTTAAGTGTTGCACCATAACCACCTTTTGCTTTGATTTTTCCATCGGCATTTTTTCCGGCATCATTTACTTTTGGTACCCAGTTTAGGAAACCGTAGGACGGCATATGTAAACCGCCGCCGTATTCAATATGGTAACCTCGTGGGAAAGCCAGTTTTGAGTTATCTTCCCACCATGGTGAATAGATATGGACACTTCCGACGCCGTCTTCGTTATATCTTTTGCGATCGAGTAATTGTGGTAAATAGCCTGACAGGCTGGCACCAGTTGAGTCATGTAGGTATCTTCCTACTAGGCCGCTACTATTACCAACACCACCTGGATGTGCTTTAGATTTTGAGTTCAGCATAATTCGGGCACTTTCGCAGGCGCTGGCGCCAAGAATAATAGTCTTGCCCTTCACGGTATATTCTTGTAAATCTTTCGTGTCAACATAGGAAACACCAGTCGCCAATCCTTCATCGTTGGTCAACACTTCCCGTACCATTGCATTGTCGATCACCTTTAAATTACCCGTTTTCATTGCTGGGATTACCAGGCAAGACGACGATGAGAAATCCCCGTATACTTTACATGCACGGCCACATTGCCCACAATAGAAACAAGTACCTCTGTCTTTGATATCTTTGGAGACCTCAGTCAGCACAGCACCACGTCCGGGAATAACAGGTACGCCAGCTTTCTTCGCGCCTTTTGCGATGTATAATTCGTTAAGACGGGGTTTGGGCGGTTTCATAAAAATACCATCGGGTTCGTTATGTATACCCTCCGCTGTGCCATAGATGCCTATCATACGGTCTACCCGGTCATAAAACGGTTTCACTTCATCATAAGTGATCGGCCATTCATCCGTGACCCCATCTTTAGGTTTGAAGTCATCAGGTCCCATGCGCAAAGATATGCGCCCCCAGTGATTTGTTCTACCACCCAGCATTCTCGCTCTAAACCATTCGAATTCGGTGCCATTGACTTTACTGTAAGGCTCGCCCTCAAGTTGCCAGCCACCAAAGGCGGCATCGAAATCGCCAAAAGGTCGTGTGGTACCTGCTCCTCTTCGGGGGGACTCCCATGGCCAACGTAACTGTAACGAATCTTTTGCCGGATCATAAAATGGACCAGCCTCTAGCATTAATACCTTGAGACCTGCATGCGCCAGGATATATCCGGCCATACCTCCACCAGCACCAGAGCCAACTACGATCGCGTCAAACAATTCGGGGTTCTCTTTAATTTGATAATTTGACATAATTAAATTGAGTAACTAATTGAATAGCCTGTGAGATACAATTTCCTCGGAAACTTTTATATCTATGGGATGGTTCAATTAATTGATGGTTATTGTTTCATGTTTAAAATCATCGTGAATATATTGATAAAATTTTATTTTTTTTCAATTTAATTTATCGTTTTAGCATGTTTCTAAATAAAGAATATGAGATTGTTACAAAACACTGTACTATCAATTTAAATATAGCGAGGTTGATAAAGGTACACGCGGGGCGAATGTGCCGATATTGCTGCTGTATGAAATATCGGCTGTTGTTTTATTTTACTCAATTTTTTAAGCTTATTGCGCTATCTATTCCGATCTCCTGCTGAAATATTTCATCGTGTGAAATGACAATTAGTGTGCCTTTGTAGTCCCGGATGGCACGGCTAAGGATGCGAATATTCTGTATATCTAAATTATTGGTAGGTTCATCTAATACAATCAAATCCGGAGCTTGTTGCTTAATCGTTAGACAACAAAGAATCAGGCGCATTTTCTCGCCACCACTCAGGAGCTTACAAGATTTGTCCCAGTCATTTTTCCCAAATAGAAAACGGTTAAGTCTGATTTTTACGTCGTGTTCCGCTAACGATGCACTATTATAATTTTGAGCCTGTTCGTAAACGCTCAACTTCTGGTCGATAAGTGAATACTCTTGGTCAAGATAGATGAAGCTAAAGTTATGTCTTTCAATTTGACCTTGTGTAGGAGTTAGCTTGCCTAAGAGCAATTCGATTAATGTGGTTTTGCCAGAGCCATTGTTGCCCTTTAAAATAATTCGGTTTCCACTGATTATCTGTAAGTCTATATTTTCCTTCCAGAGTTCAATTGAATTGTATTTAAAATTGATGTTGGTAGCTTTGATGAGGCTTTTTCCAAGCGGGAAAATACTGTTTCCTAAATCAATTTTGATTTCATCCAATGCTGCTTTCGTATTTCTGAGTTCTTGGAGACTGGACTGAATATCTCCAATTTTTTCTTGGTGCACACTCTTGATTTTTGCGGTGCTTTTTTCCGCATTGCTCCGTAGCGTGTTCATCATGATTCGGGCCACACCCGCTTTCTCCTGTTTTTTTTGACCGCGATTGTTTAATCTATTTTGCCTTTCAATGGTTTCTCTCTCTTTTTCTTTCGCGATTTTGGCTGCTTTTTCTTGCTGGTGTATGTCTTGTTCTAACGCATTGCGTTCTATTTCTTTTTGCGATTCGTAAAAGGCATAGTTTCCTCCGTATCGCTTTATACCATTTGCGGTCATTTCTAAAGTATCTTCCAGGAGATTGAGTAGCATCCGATCATGGCTGACGACCACAATGGTTTGCTTTGAAGATTGTATCCAACGATAAAGCAATTTTTTGCTAGCCATGTCTAAATGATTGCTGGGTTCGTCCAAGAGTATATATTCAGATGCGTGAATTTGAATCCCGGCGAGCAGCACTTTAGTCTTTTGTCCGCCGCTGAGATCAGACATTTTCTGGGTTAAATGAATTTGTGGTAAATTCCAGTAGCCAAAAGCCTCTTGACAGCGCTCTTCCAGCGTCCAGTCATCTTGAAGATTATTGAAATTTTCTTCTGAAGCGTCGCCTTCTAAAATCGCATATAATGCTTCTAGTTTATTGTCAATGCCCAAAGCTTGAGCGACGGTAAACTCATCATACTGTCCTGTAACTTGCGGGACGTATAAAGGGCGGGTGTCGCTGTGCAAGCTGCCTGTAGTAGGGAATAGATCACCGGCGATCATGCGCAATAATGTAGATTTGCCAACACCATTGTTGCCAATTAATGCTATTTTCTCGTGGACATTGATTGTAAGACTTATATTTTCAAATAATAAATCTTTATTCGGATGTATATAAGATATCTGTTGTAATGAAATCATGGTAAATTCTTTAAATGTTAAAACAGACCGGCTCGGCAAGTTATTTACCGACGGTATTGATTACGTTATAAAGAATTTTAATCTTACATACAGTTTATTTGTGTTGTGGTAGGACAAATATACGCGTTTATTTTTGATCTCAAAAAACTTTTTGAACTATAGCAATTTCCTTATACTGGATACCAAGATGTACGGCCTTGCACTAATTTTTGAGGATATTATTGCTATTTGCATTGAACAAATCGTAATTTTGAAAAAAAAATAGTGAATAAAATACTTCTTATAGATGACGAAGAGAAACTTCGTAAATTACTTGCTAAGATCATCACTTTGGAGGGATTCGAGGTAATCGAGGCCTCCGATATAAAATCTGGCTTGAAAAAGCTCGACATTTTCGACATCGATGTTGTATTATGTGATGTTAAGCTGCCTGATGGTAATGGTGTGGAAACGGCAAAACTAATCAAGGAACGTTTTCCTATCGCTGAAATTATCTTATTGACTGCCTATGGGAATATCCCAGATGGAGTTCAGGCGATTAAAAATGGCGCATTTGAATATATTACCAAAGGTGATGATAACAACAGAATAATTCCTTTGCTCTATAAGGCCTGTGAGAAAGTTGCGTTGGCACGACGCGTAAAACAGTTGGAAAAACAGTTAGGTAATAGGCTCTCATTTGATAAGATTATAGGTAGCTCTGTTTCAATTAAATCTGCAATCGCTCTTGCCCAAAAAGTATCCATAACCAATACGACTGTACTTTTAACGGGGGAAACTGGGACCGGGAAAGAGGTTTTTGCACAAGCGATCCATCAAGCTAGTCCGCGGAAGGAGCGGAGTTTTGTTGCAATTAATTGTGCGGCTTTCACAAAAGATCTGCTGGAAAATGAATTGTTTGGACATAAAGCAGGAGCATTTACAGGAGCAACAAAAGATCAACGTGGTCTATTCGAAGAAGCGCATTTGGGAACTATTTTTTTGGATGAGATCGGAGAGATGGCGATTGAACTTCAGGCTAAAATTTTACGTGTATTGGAAACAGGTGAATTCTTAAAGGTCGGTGATTCCAAACCGACGAAAGTGGATGTCCGTATTATTGCTGCTACCAATAGAAATCTTGAAGCTGAAATTGACTCCGAACATTTTAGAAGCGATTTATTTTATAGACTATCCGTCTTTACGATACAATTACCACCTTTGCGCGATCGGGTTCAAGATATTCGATTGTTGGCCCAATATTACGCCGATATTTTTGCAGTAAAATTGAATCTCAAACCCTTGCAAATGACAGCTGAATTTATTGCTGCCCTTGAACGAAATGCTTGGCGTGGAAACATCCGTGAATTAAAAAATGTGATTGAACGCAGTGTCATATTAAGCGAAAATGGAAAGCTTGAGGTTGAAAGTCTTCCTTTTGCAACGAATAGCTCGAAAGCGGACGATATGTTATCCTCCAGTTTTTCCATGGCCAATATAGAACGTCAACACATTCAGCGCGTGCTGCAGCATACGAATGGGAATAAAGCAGAAGCAGCGCGGTTATTGGAGATCGGTGTAGCCACATTGTATCGAAAAATTGAGGAGTATAAAATGCAATGATACGTAACGTAAAACATGTGGACTTACTTAAAGAGTATACCGAAAATACGATAGGGGAAATATTACAGCAAAAAGCGCATAGAAGCAGGAGGATAAGTAAAAACATGGTTTACAATAAATCCTGCGGCATGTTAGCCAGCGGCCACAGGATAGACAAACCGCTAAAGTTTTATTTCATTGTCATCGATAAGTTTGGCATCCCGTGTATTTTTCTGAACGGCTATTGCAGCGAATATACTTAATGAAAAAGACATAGCGTAGAATCCTTTTTCGCTAAGCAGCAATTCTGCATTCCATAGTCCCACAACAAGTAAGACTACGGCAGCAATTGTCGCAAACCAACTTAAACCATAGTATAGTTCGGTTACAGCAAGTCCTTCGGCTTTATCTCTGACACTTTTTTGAACAGAAATAACAGCAAATAAGGCAAACAATAGAATTGTAAAGTAGTATCCCTTTTCATTTAGTGCCATGGTTGCATTCCATAATCCAATGCAATAACCAATAGTTCCTACCAGGAGAGCTGTCCAGGATGCACCAATGAATGCTCCAGTAGGTTTGAAAGGATTTCTTGTGTTTGAATCCTTTTTCGAAATTTTTTCTTCAATCATGTTTTTTAGCGGTTCCATAATTTTAATTTTTTATTGTTGTTTTTGTTGATTCAAATATCTATAGGATTCTACATTATATAAAACCAATTTATTGGAAATACTGATGATATATTTTTATTTGTTAGATTTGATTTTCTGTTAAATTTCGATGATATGGATGCAATTGTAGAACTCATTGGTGTATTGAATAAAGAAGATATAAAGAACTTTAAAACGTTTTTGAAAAAGAAAAATAAACGGAACGATGTCAAAAATATCAGGTTGCTTGAAATTTTGGAAACTGATGATATAAATAGATTAAAAAAACTCTATCAATCTTCGGGAAATAACGATGCTTATCATGCTTTAAGAAAAAGATTACATGATAGTCTCCTATTTTATATTTCAAACAGGACCTTTGAGCGAGACAATAGTGAGGCGCATGAAGCCTTAAGGTTGCTTGTAGTGGGGCGTTTTTTGTTAGAAAATCATCTGATAAAACTTGGGTTTAAATGTCTTCAGCGGGCCGAAAATAAGGCGCTGTTTCTTGAACAATTTAGTTTGCTCAATGAAATCCTCCAAGTCAGGTTGCAATATGCATATTTAGAACCTAGCTTTAATTTGGAATTACTGATCGATCGTTTTAGGGGGAATCAGTATAAGATGCAGCAGGAAGCAAAGTTTCAAATAGCTTATGCGCTTTTGAGGGCAGAATTGCAAGACATCCATTTGAAAGGAAAGATTGTTGATCTGAATAAATTAGTGCTTGATACAATCGGTAAGTATGAAATTTCGTTAGGGGAGTTATTGTCCTTTAAGTCACTTTATCAGATATTATTTATTGCAAATGAATATGCTTCCTTACATCAGAATTATACGTTGGTGCGATCATTCCTGAAAACGAGTGACGAATTTATAACAAAACAAAAGGTAAATTCGGTTCATCACTTGTTTTACTACTTACATATTCTCTATTATCTCGCTAACTTCAATTTGCGGAATCGGTTATTTCACGAAAGTTTAAGGTATCTGGAGCTATTAATTCAAAGCTGTTCTTCAACAAATGTTCTTTATGCTCAGTTTCACTTACGTTGTTATTTGCTAAAGGCATTAAACTACCACTATATGGGCGAGGGAGTGGAAGCCCTTGCTATTTTAAGGTTTGGGATCCAACAGTCAACATCGAAGTCTAATGAAAGTGATCTTGCAGATTTACAATTATGTCTGGTTATGTTTTTGACACAAGTTCAAGATAAGCTTGCATTGACAGAATTGAGGAAAATGATCCGAACGGATGCTTGGTATGAGAAAAAAATGGGCATGCTATGGACAATTCGTAAAGGTTTGTTGGAAATATTGATCTATATTCAGTTTGGGGATATTGAGCTAGCAGTTTCGCGTGTGAAAAGCTTTAAGCGCAGATATAAAAAATATCTGGAAACAGTGCGTGAAGGTCGTGTTGTTAATTTTTTGGCACTGGTCGAAAAGTATTTGCAGAATCCAGTTATTGTTAAGAATAATGCTTTTGTAGCAGATATAGACGCAATGGCTGACAACTCCGAAAATCAGGATTTATTTGTTTTGGGATTCATTGCCTGGTTAAAATCTCTAATCACATCGGAAAGCCCTTACCTAGCGCTATTGCGTTTAGTAAGAAAATTGGAGTCGCTGTAAAGATTCAATGAATGTTATTATTCCACTGTCCTGTTGAACCGCTCAAAAGACTTCCAATATTTATCTTTATAGACCGTATAGTCTATCTGGAGGTTATTCTGATACAGCATTATTAATTGATCTATCGTTTGGGATGATTTTCGAAATTCGGTGCATGCAAGATACACTTCCCTTAAGTTGTCCGCGGTTTCTCTGCCAATATTGAGAAAACTACTATCACACGGAAGACTTGCCATTAGTTCATCTTCGAATTTATCCATCAGGTCATATGTTGTCTGATCAGGCATGCCATTTGTCGCATTTCCATCATAATTGATCCGTAATATTACGATCCAAGGATGTGATGCCTTTCCATCCCAGTCCAATAGTGTCGTATTTATTATGGCTAAAATAGGTAAATCATTTTCAAGCATGCCCTCAAAAGCCGTATAGGAATCATTTTCAGTTTCGTGACTGATATCCGTGTATTTTTCGACAAATTCTTTTTCCCGCCATATCAAATAGTCTTTTAATTTGATCAGTGGAATGAGTTCTCCCGTTGCTTGCTTGCTGGAAGTAACATTTAAATTGTCTATGGTGATGATTGAGTTTAGCTCACCAATATAATTATCTAAGAATATTTCAACCCCGTGAGCGATGTTAGCTTTGTTTTCCTCTGTGTATTCGGGATGAGTGATAACAATGTCGACATCATCTGGGCGATAGATGTGTTCGATAGGGTAGAAATGCATCTCGTTAATATCAAAGGAGAATCCATACATCGATATTTTGAATTTCTCCATATCTTCGATTGCTGGTTTTAAAGCAGTAAATTTCCAGTTTGGAAGGGAAGGGGCTGCATCTATTAATGCTTCGACAAATGCGATATTTTTTACGACCCCATCAGGAGTGATGACAAGTTCAGCCGTTACATCGTTATACATGCCTGTTAAAAAGTAGAGTTCTTTTCGAAGTGCGTCGATTTTTGGGGAGAGCTTGCTGAAAAAATTCTGATCGATATGATCGCTATTTTTTACAATTTGAAAAAAGGTCCGTTCGTGTTTTACAAACCAATTCCAGAAATCCTGTATATTATCTATTTTATTTTCTTTCTTTCCAAAAATATTGTTCAAAAACCCCATAATGAATATTTATCGATTGAATCCTTATGTAGCCCCTATGCCATTCACACCCGCTGCTTTTAAAATTAATGATATAATTATGATCCAACAAGTGATTTAAGGTTTAAAAATTATCTGACAAACAATTGGCTTGTCTGTTTGTTAAGGATATTGTTGGAAATTATAAATTAATATAGGGCTGATGAATATGCAGGATTGAAAATACAACATTCAAGAATAGAATTTGGATATTCCATTTGGCCTTTAAAAAAACAAATTATTTATATATGAAATTTTGCAAACTAACATTTTGTCTTTTGGCAACATCCGCAGCACTCTCTTTTTCTGCATGTAAATCAGGTTTATCAGATGATAAATTGGAGGAGAAGATTGAAAATGCACTGACAGGACGTAAAACCGTAGATGTTGAGGTCGAGAAGGGAAAAGTAATCCTCAGCGGCACAGTAGCATCAGAGGAAGAAAAACAACAAATCGAATCGATCGCGAAGACCGCGGGGGATAAGGATGTGAAGTCCATTCAAAATAACATTATTGTGAGTGCTCCAGTAGCGACCACTCCAGCACCAATTGAAACATCGAATAACGATGCTGTACTCGGTGCGGCTGTAAACACTTTCATGAAAGATTTTCCGTCGGTGCAAGCCAGTGTCAAAGATGGCGTTATTTCGGTGACAGGTACGTTAGAGCAAGCAAAGATTGTAACACTGAAACAAGGTTTGGATAATCTGAATCCCAAAAAAGTGGATTTAAGTGGTATTGTTGTTAAAAAATAAATAGCAAAAATTATGTCATTACAAGAAAAATATAAAGTTCTTTTGGATACCGCGCAATCTTCAGGAGTCAACGATCTGAATTACGCTGAGATGGACGGTGTGCTTCAAATTAGAGGTACCGCACCTACTGCCGATGTGAAAAATAAACTGTGGGAAATTTATGGCAATATTGATCCAAACTTTCAGACCGGCGATGTCGTTTTAAATGTTGACGTAGCGACTGAAGTGCCTGGAAGTCAAGTGAAAGTAATCACAGAAAATAGTAATTTAAATATTAGAAAGGGTCCTGGAACAGATCAGCCTATCGTTGGTAAAGCCGCAAAAGGTGAAATTATCACCTTGATTAGCAAAGCAAACGATCAATGGTGGTTAGTGAGAACCAAAAACAACGAGGAAGGTTATTGTTACGCGCAATACCTGGAGTCCATCTGATAGGACAGCTTCTTGATGAACAGTATAAGGGAGATTTATCTATACGATATTTCTCCCTTTTTATTGGCATTTTGTGTTGGTTTGCAGCTTTTTTAATGGATTTTTTGCGTAAGGTATCGGTGCTGAGATTTTTGGTGTAATAATTGTATTAATCTATTTGCAACAATATTATTACAATATGGTAAAAGGATGTTTTTTCTTATTTATAACAGTGGTTTGGTCAATGCAAACGGTTATTGCGCAGGAGTATGTTCGTTTGGATAAGGATATTTTTCAATTACATTTATCGGAGTCTCCAAAGGATACTATTCGTGTAATTGAAAAAGGAAGCACAATTAAGTTGAAGCCTGGAAAATATATTCTGCAGCAAAATCAATTTATGGGCCCTTCAAGTGCTTTTATTACGATTGACCAAGAAGGTTTGGTGGGTGGCAACTTTAAGATCGAAAAGGACGGCAAACGCGCTCTGGTTCAGGTTAGGCATGGTGTCATGCAGCAAATGGATGTAAAAGCAGAGGCAGTATTGGATTTCCAGTATACGATTTCAGATACTTTAAGTGTAGAGCGTAATTTTCGGAAAGGTAAAATTAGTCAAGAGAAGACTGTAGTCTATCAAGCTAATTCTGGTAAGAAGAAAGTGGTGAAAACTTTTTTTGATACCTATTATACCATTGAAAATGAATTTGACCATAGTAAGGCGGACTACAGTTTGGATAATAGGTTACTTTATAAAGCAAAATTGGATTGTGTCGGTCGGGTTGTAGAATCAAAATCATTCAATAAAGAGGGTCAACTTCTTAAACACACCTATATAAAAGAGAAGATTAACTATACCGACTTGTATCAACATAACAATCTCGTGGAGCGTGTTTATCTATTAAACCAATCAAACTGCCGGGAATATTTTAATAATCAATTATTGGTAAAGAAAATCGTTGATAGAAAGAAGCGAAATGGGCATATTGAAAGGTATGTATATAATGCAGAAGGTAAACTATTGGAAAAAAGTGGAGTCGAAGAAGTGAAAGGTAGAGATGGCGATAATGTGTAGCTGTGATCTGTTCGTCGTAAAGTTATTGTACGCTATGACTTTTTGGATTTTAGAAATATTGCGTTAACTTTGTCTTGTCAATGAAGAAAATGAACAACATATTACGTCTTCCATTTTTCTTTAATTATTATCTCCCGATAGTAGTTCGGGAACCTATGCGTATTAAAATTTAAAAAATTCAATTATTTATATAGCTAAGCCCGAACATAACGTTCGGGCTTTTTTGTTTTTATTTCATTATGTTAACAAATTTAGAAGAAAACATTGAAATTACGTTGCCGAAAGGAGGATTGAAATCCAAATTGCAACAGTCGAAAGAAGCGGGGCGTCCGTTGATTATTAAGTTAGGCTTTGATCCTACCGCTCCTGACCTTCATCTGGGACATGCTGTGGTACTAAAAAAGTTAAAGCAATTTCAGGAACTGGGACATCAGGTTGTGGTATTGGTAGGTAGTTTTACTGCGCGGATCGGTGATCCGACGGGAAAAAATAAAGCGCGCAAACCGCTGAACCAGGAAGAGATAGGCAATAATGCGGCCACCTACCTTACTCAATTGTCCAAAATTCTTGATATGTCAAAGACAAAAGTAGTATTTAATGGCGACTGGCTGGACAAATTAAATTTTACGGAGGTGATTCAGCTTGTTTCAAAAGTGACGGTAGCACAGCTCATGCAGCGACATGATTTTCACAAACGCTTTACCGAAAACCAGCCCATCGGCCTGCATGAGCTCATCTATCCGATATTGCAAGGCTTTGATTCGGTGCATATCAAGAGCGATATAGAAATGGGCGGGACTGACCAACTATTCAATTGCACAATGGGGCGCCAGCTGCAGGAATCTTTCCATCTTGATCCACAAGTTGTTTTATGTATGCCACTACTCAAAGGTTTGGATGGTAAGGAAAAGATGAGTAAATCATTACACAATACAATTGGACTTTTGGACGAGCCTAACGATATGTTCGGTAAAGTGATGTCCATACCGGACAGCTTAATTACGGAATACATTGATCTTACTACAGACTTTAGCCAAGTGGAAAAAGCCTTATTAAAATCACGCCTAGAAATGGGCGAAAACCCCATGGAAATCAAAAAGCTTATTGCACATAATCTCGTCTATCAATATCATCAACCACAAGCTGCTATGGCAGCAAAAGAGTTTTTCGCTAGGCAATTTCAACGAAAAACATTAGATGATAAAAGTTTTGAAGAAGTTCCACTAAAGCTTATACAGGAGCGATTGGGCAGTGCTGTAAAACTTGTTGATCTCTGTCATTTTTTAGAAAAGAATAGGAGTAAATCCGCTATCCGCCGATTAATTGCTGAGGGTGCTGTTCAAATCGATTTAGACAAATGTACAGATCCTGATAAGTTTGTTGGTCTGGATGTTGGTTTTAGAATTAAATTAGGAAAAAGAGGTTTTTTTAAAGTTGTTTAGTAAGGTTGTTGTCTTTATATGTTTTATTTATTTTGTAAATAAGCATAAAAATATAGATCTGTTCTTTCGGAACTCATAAATAATTTTTATCTTCATACAAAGTCTCCGACTTTACTTTGATGCCGATTATAAATGGAAACATACAATAATATTGTTTTGGAGCAGCTGCCCAAACATTTAAAGCGCTATGTAGTCGCACAACGATACGAGCGTTACACGGCTTTGGATCAAGCCTTATGGCGCTATGTCATGCGTCAGAATTATTCTTTCTTAAAAGACGTAGCTTACTATCCATATATACCGGGGTTAAAGAAAGCGGGTTTGTCAATCGAACATATCCCGGATCTACAACAGATGAACGATAGCTTGAAGCAGATCGGTTGGGGCGCAGTGACGGTGGACGGGTTTATACCACCCGCCGCTTTCATGGAATTTCAGGCACATCGGGTATTGGTTATAGCGGCGGATATACGGCAGCTCGAACATATTGAGTATACACCAGCACCGGATATTATTCACGAATCTTCGGGGCATGCGCCTATCATAGGCGAACCGGATTATGCTGTTTACTTGCAATACTTTGGTGAAATTGGTACAAAAGCACTGTCATCCCGTAAGGATTTTGAATTATATGAGGCGATTCGCCACTTATCCATTTTAAAAGAACATGCGGGTACTAGCGAGGCCGAACTGGCAGATGCGGAAAATCATCTAAAGACCGTTCAGGATAATATGGGTGAACCTTCTGAAATGGCTTTATTAAGCAGGCTACACTGGTGGACGGTAGAGTATGGGCTGATTGGAACGCTGGATGATCCGAAGATCTATGGAGCTGGACTACTGTCTTCTATAGGTGAGAGTGCGAGCTGTATGCAAAAATCGGTACCCAAGCTGCCTTATGACTTAAGCGCGGTATTGTACTCCTATGATATTACCAAGCCGCAACCCCAACTGTTTGTTACCCCCGATTTTGAGCATTTAATGGATGTGCTAAACCAGTTTGCAGCTACCATGGCCTTCCGGCTTGGTGGCAAGAAAAGTTTAGAAAAAGCGATTGACTGTGGGGCAGTGTGTACGGCTGTCTATCGTTCCGGATTGCAGGTGTCTGGTGTTTTTAAAACCGCCAATGCAGATCAAGTTGTTTCCTATATACAAACAGAAGGACCCACAGCGCTGGCTTTTTCAGGGAAACAATTGGAAGGACAGGGGATAGACTATCATCGGGAAGGATTTGGATCTCCGGTTGGTTACCTGACAGACAGCAACAAAGATCTGGCCAACTTCTCAGACGAAGAATTGAGCGCTTATGGCATTAGTCAAGGAAAGCGATGTTCTTTGCGTTATTCTTCAGGGATCGTGGTTGAGGGCGTTGTTTTGAAGGTTGTGCATCAGGAGAGTAAGATTGTATTGATTTCATTTGAAGACTGCGAAGTTTATCGCAATAATCGCGAGGAAATTTATTTTAAACCTCAATGGGGGACCTATGATATGGCGGTGGGGGCAGAGATCATTTCAGTCTTTGCAGGTGCAGCTGATAAAGATGCTTATGAGTCCATTGTCGAAGAGATCGCGGAGCCATCGGCTTTATTGTATACACAAAATGAATACTCAAAATTACTGTCCTTGCATGCGCTGATCCGAGCACAGCGGTCGGGATCATTTGATACGGAGCTTTGGACGGATATCTTTGATCAGTTGTCTGCTGAAATAACAGATAACTGGCTCGCTCTGGTAGAACTTTATGAGATCGCCTGGGCAAATCATGCCTACGATTTAGCTGAAAGTGCCCAAGGTAAGCTTAAAGCTATTATTACGATTCGACCCAGCTTGAAAAAACTTATTGCTGATGGTATACGTGTTGCAAAAGAGGAAGTCTTAAATAATTATTGAGTGAAATGATTGATTCCAAATATGGAAAAATAGGGTATGCACGGGCTAAAGCAGCAGTCTGCCTATACTTCCCTATTTTACTACCATGTGCTGTAATATTGAGTACTTTTTATAAACTTAATAGTACTTGCCATGCTTTGTTCAATTGCTCTGAATCCAACAATTGTGCAGCATAAGTATGTACTTTTTGTGTCAATTGCGGTGAACCTTGTTGAAAATTCAGCCGGAGGTAGTTTAAATATTTATCCTCTTGGGTGGCTTGCTCTAGAACTGGTAAGGATTCGACATTAGCCAATAATCCGAGATGGTTTCCGGTAAGTACTTTGGAAAGGCGAATACTTTCGGGCAGCTGATCTACGCCAATACCCAGACTGCGGAGTGGTTTAGGAACAATAAAGAGGTTTTCATTGGTTACACGGCAGTACCAGTCGCCGCCGAGACGAGCGACCAGATCTAGTTCCTCTTGTTTTATCGTATTGTTTTTGTGCAAGAGTTCTTTGTGCACATGCATATAGAGTACTTCTGCAATAACGAGATTTCCTGCGCCGGGTTCGTCGCTCAGGGCGATCACTTCTCTTACACGACATTCCAGTTGAACCGGAGATTCCGAGACCCGCGGTGGGCGAACATGTAATGATGGGATTGGTGTAAACCCAGATTTGTCAAATTCATTTACCTCCTTGCTGTACTCTGTACTGGCCAGTGACTGTTGCTGTACCATCGCATAGTTTACGATGTTGATGACGACCTCATTGACTTCCTGAATATTGTCCAGTGTATGCTTGGTACTGCCATCACGCATGCGACGCAAGGGTGAGAATACACATATTGGTGGTTGGTGTGACATCAGGTTGAAGTAGCTGAAAGGACTCAGGTTGACATTGCCCGCCGCATCGATGGTACTCGCAAAACAGATGGGACGAGGTGCAACGGCATATTTGATTAAATTATCAATGATCGCTTTATCAGCCGAGGACTCAAAAGTGACTGTATCGAAAGAAGAATTCATTTTTTGAATAGATTTATTGTTGGTATAATACTACGGAATTGGAAAGTTTGCCCAAGCCAGTTATTTCTAGCTCGACCTGATCGCCTACCTGTAGCCATTGATCCTGATGAGCGGGATTCTCCATGCGCCCAGTGCCGTTGAGTTCTAAAAAACATCCCGTTCCAACTGTTCCCGATCCGATCACATCACCCGGAAAGAGACGTACACCATAGGAAACGCGCTCGATAATTTCGGCAAATGTCCAGTGCATCGTAGCAAAATTACCGGAAGAAACCTGTTGACCGTTCACGCGGCATGACATATCGAGATTATATCGGTCACCAATATGATCCGCTGAAGATTTAATTTTATAGGGTTCCAATTCGTCCTTGGTGACTAACCATGGACCAATTGCCGTAGCAAAATCCTTTCCTTTGGCGGGCCCCAAGCTTAATTTCATCTCGTCCATCTGGAGTTTTCGTGCGCTAAAATCATTCATGATCATGTATCCGGCAATATATTTATCAGCCTCTGAGGCAGGGATATTTATACCTGTTTTATTGATTACGATGGCCACTTCAAGTTCAAAATCCAGTTGCTCAAGATGCAGTGGCATACATTGTATCGGGCCGGGACCTTGTATGGCCTGATGATTGGAGAAGTAAAAAACGGGAAATTCATCGAATTCCGGAATCATATCCAGTCCGCGGTTTCTTCTTGACGTCGCTACGTGCTGCCGAAAAGCATAGGCATCACGCACTGATGTCGGATGAGGTATCGGTGCAACAAGTTGACTATCTTGCAATAACTGGTAAGGTCTGGACATACGTCCCTCCAGCAATGCACTGTGATAATACACTAAATCGTTTATGGCTTCATCTCCACGGATCAAAAAATCAGCCATATCGGTCGGAAGGGAAAGGGCTATCTCCGAGCAGGTGTATACCCGGTCATTGATTATAATGCCTAATTCATGTTGGCCATTTTTCGTGCACGTAACAATTCTCATATCGGAATATTCTATTGGTTATTCAATCTTTGAATGCGACACAAATATATCGTATAAGTTTTGAAAAAAATATTTCTTCGCTTGAAAACAGAAAAATATTCTTACCTTTATTATAACATTATAAACTAGTAAAAATGATCAATCGTGGAATACATCGCTTTGCGTCATCCATGCCCTATATTGCTTTTAATAGAGCAATTATAGCTGATATCATTTTTGCCCAATACTAATCCCCTCGAATTTTTTGCCAATCGATGCTATTGGCAACGTTGATATTCATTTATTTTTTATAACCGTTTTAAATCGTAGAATTATGCCATTTTATGTTAAACAAGGGCAAATTCCAACACAGCGACATACTGTCTTTAGAAAGCCCGATCATACGCTCTATGCTGAAGAATTGGTTTCTACCCATGGCTTTTCCAGTCTTTATTCGCTCGTGTATCATTGCCACCCGCCTACGTTGGTCAAACAGATCCGTGAACCCTATGATGTTACTCCAAAGATTGCCCGTGAAAAACATCTTAAACATACCAGTTTAAAAGGATTTCAGGTTAAGGCCAAAGATGATTATCTGGAAAGCCGCACACCTGTTCTGGTCAACCAGGATCTACACATTTCGCTGGCTGCCCCCAGATTATCCATGAACGATTATTTTTATAAAAATAGTCAGGCCGATGAGATTATTTTCGTGCACCATGGAACAGGGAAACTCAAGACAGGATACGGAAATATTTCTTTTCAGTATGGTGATTATCTGGTTGTCCCAAGGGGTACAATTTACCAGATGGAATTTGATCAGACTGACAACCGATTATTTATTGTTGAATCGTTTTCCCCGGTACGTACGCCAAAGCGGTATCGGAATGAATTTGGTCAGCTGATGGAGCATGCTCCCTTTTTTGAACGGGATATCCGTGTACCACAGGATCTGGAAACTTTTGACCAGCTTGGTGATTTTGAGGTGAAAATCAAGAAACAGGGATTGATTTATCCTTACATCTATGGAAGCCACCCTTTTGATTTTATTGGTTGGGACGGTTATCATTTTCCCTGGGCATTTTCGATTCATGATTTTATGCCGATTACCGGGAAATTACATCAGCCGCCACCGGTCCATCAGACATTTGAGACGGATAGTTTTGTGCTGTGTAGCTTTTGCCCGCGTCTTTATGATTATCATTCAAAAGCTATACCGGCACCTTACAACCATAGCAATGTAGACTCAGATGAAGTATTGTATTACGTCGATGGTGATTTTATGAGCCGGAAATCGGTTGAAAAAGGACAGATTACATTACACCCGGGCGGTATTCCGCATGGACCACACCCCGGTACGGTCGAAAAAAGTATTGGACAAGTTAAAACCGAGGAACTAGCGGTCATGATCGATCCTTTCCGTCCCCTGATGCTTACCGAAGAAGCGTTAAAAATTGAAGATCCCGATTACTTTAAATCCTGGATGAGTTAAATTAAATACGAATAACCTTTATATACATTATGGCAAATACATTTGCAGAGAAGATTGCCCAAGCGCAAGATTTTCTACCTATTAATGGAACCGATTACATTGAATTTTATGTGGGGAATGCGAAGCAGGCCGCACATTATTACAAAACTGCCTTTGGTTTTCAGTCGGAGGCTTATGCAGGGCCAGAGACCGGTATTAGAGACCGTGCATCTTATGTCTTAAAGCAAGATAAAATACGGCTGGTGCTGACCACAGCCCTTAAATCAGACCATCCTATTGCTGAGCATGTTAAAAAACACGGCGACGGTGTTAAAATATTGGCTTTATGGGTTGATGATGCCCGCAAATCATTTGAGGAGACGACCAAAAGGGGAGCAAAGGTTTATCAAGAACCGCAACTTCTCAAAGATGAACAAGGGGAGGTCTGGACTGCAGGGATATACACTTATGGTGAGACCGTACACTTATTTGTCGAACGGAAAAATTATGCTGGCGTATTTATGCCCGGATATGAAAAATGGGAAAGCGACTATAACCCCGCAGAGACCGGTTTGCTCTATATCGATCATTGTGTAGGCAATGTGGGTTGGAATAAAATGAATGAAACCGTCCAATGGTATCAGAATGTCATGGGCTTTGTAAACATTCTGTCCTTTGATGATAAACAGATCAATACGGAATATTCCGCCTTGATGAGCAAAGTAATGAGCAATGGCAATGGCTATGTGAAGTTTCCGATCAATGAGCCCGCTGAAGGCAAAAAGAAATCTCAAATTGAGGAATATCTTGAATTCTATGAGGGCGAAGGTGTACAGCATGCGGCATTGGCAACAAAGGATATTGTAAGTACGGTGCGGGAACTTAAATCCAGAGGGGTTGAATTTCTAGGAGCTCCTCCCGAAGCATATTATGATATGCTACCAGAAAGGGTTGGAGCAATAGATGAGGAAATCCGGATTATCCAAGAACTGGGTATTTTGGTGGATCGTGACGAAGAGGGTTATCTTCTACAGATTTTTACCAAACCTGTAGAAGATAGACCTACCTTATTCTATGAGATTATTCAGCGAAAAGGTGCACAGAGTTTTGGCGCCGGCAATTTTAAGGCGCTTTTTGAAGCAATCGAACGTGAACAAGAACGGAGAGGTAATCTATAAGGACATGCTGGGTATGAAAGAATTATTGCGGGCATTTGAGCATAGAAGTCCAGAAATTATATTTGAATGGAAGGATAGCGAAACTGAAGCACGGGGATGGGTCGTCATTAACTCTTTACGAGGCGGTGCAGCTGGTGGTGGTACACGTATGCGTGCAGGCCTGGATCGGCATGAGGTAGAATCCCTGGCCAAAACAATGGAGGTGAAGTTCACTGTTTCAGGACCAGCGATTGGTGGGGCCAAATCCGGAATTGATTTTGATCCGGACGATCCGCGAAAAAATGAAGTTTTGGACCGCTGGTTTAAAGTGGTGACGCCATTACTAAAAAACTACTATGGCACAGGCGGGGACCTCAATATCGATGAGATCCATGATGTCATTCCGCTGACAGAAGAATATGGACTATGGCATCCACAGGAAGGTATATTGAACGGGCACTTTAAAGTAAATGAGAGTAATCGTATCCACCAAATAGGACAGTTGCGTTATGGTGTTTCTAAAGTTTTGGAGGACAATACTTATAGTCCGGATTTAAAGCGTAAATACAAGGTTGCGGATATGATCACTGGCTATGGAGTCTCTGAATCCATTCGTCATTATTATCAGCTTTTCGGGCGCGACTGTATTGGAAAACGTGCAGTCATCCAGGGGTGGGGAAATGTTGCTGCAGCGGCGGCATTCTATTTATCCAAATTGGGAGTAAAAATTGTCGGAATTATTGATCGTGCCGGTGGTTTGATCAATCGGGATGGTTTTAGCGAGGCAGATATTACCCAATTATTCCTGACGCGAAAAGGTAATGAGCTCCGTGCTCCGGATTTGATTTCTTTTGAACAGATGCAGCAGGAAATATGGGGATTGAAGAGCGAAATCTTTGTGCCTGCAGCTGCTTCACGTTTGGTTTCCAAAGATCAAATACAGCAACTTTTGGATAACGGGCTTGAAGTCATTGCTTGTGGTGCAAATGTACCTTTTGCTGATCAGGAAATATTTTATGGACCTGTTATGGAATTTGCGGATCGACGTGTCGCGGTGATCCCTGATTTTATAGCCAATTGTGGTATGGCCAGGGTATTTGCTTATTTAATGCAGCGAAATATTGAGATGAGTGATGATGCCATCTTTTCAGACGTCTCAAATGTGATTTTCGAAGCGCTGAAAAAAATAAGGGATTCTTCTCCCGACTGCACGCAATTATCATCCCGAGCTTATGAGATTGCACTCAAACAATTGGTGTGATAATAGTAAAACTTCATAAACGAAAAACACTTGAAGAGGGGAACTTCAAGTGTTTTAACTAACCAATTATTAACCTAAATTTATGAATATTTAAAACAGTACAACACCTGTGCCAAAACTTATTTATCTAAGATGAATAAAATGTCATTTTTTTGTTAACTTATAATTTCTCGTACGTTTGGAGTTGTTTATTTATATAAATGGCCGCCTACCAATTATTTAAAACTAAGTTTCATTGAATCGTAGATAGGCTAAAGCATTATTATGTACTTCAATTATTCGCATCGCCTATTTGTTAATGTGTTGATAAACAGAAACTCCTGAAGCGGGGAGCAACAGGAGTTTTCCTAACCAATTATTAACCTAAATTTATGAAAAGTATAAGTATAACGTGATGTTAAGATAAAATGTTTCAACTATTTTTACTTTTTTAGATTTTTAACATTTTTTAGCATTTTCTATATTGAATTTCAGTAATATTCTCAGTATGTATATTCTTTTCGAATTAGAAAAATAAAAAACCTGTAGGCGGGAACCGACAGGTTTTTTATAAACTAACTAATTATTAACCTAAATTTATGAAACTAGTAAGTAACTTTCAAGAAGAATGCCAATATATCGATTAGCCTTTTGGTTTAACGAATTTTAACGCTTTATAGTGTAAATACAATGGAACGTCATTGTCCTGATGCCATAGTATTTTATTTTTCAAACCTTTTCCTGCTATTAAGCGTTACATTATCGTAAGCAATAATCAGTAAACTGTTTAATATAACGTACATGCCCATATCATATCTTTATCAATTTGAAAATTACAGAAGTCCTTTTTGGGCTTTCGCCATCCACGATGGTCATCATGTAGACGCAGATTTAGAGCCGTATTTGAATATTTCTTCCGATGATAGGTTAAGGGAAGAAGATCCATACACTGCAATTTTAGCAGAACTGCCCTTTAATCGTTTCGTTTGTGGCACATCAAGATTCCAATTGGATTTAAATCGAAATAAGGATGGGGCAATTTATTTGACCCCTGAACGGTCTTGGGGAATAAAAGTATGGAAAACAGATTTACCACAGCAGTTTAAGGATCAGTTGTACGAATCTTATGATAGGGTATATCAAAAAATAGTACAGCAGATTCAAAATACGATTGATCGTTATGGTTATTTTGTTATTTATGATATTCATAGCTACAATGCGCTCCGTGCTGGCCCAAAGACTATTGTTGACGAAATAAACAATCCGCAGATTAATATCGGTACGTCGCACAATAACAGTAAATGGAGAGAATTGACAACTTTGCTTTTAGATGTGTTTAGCAATAGTAAGGATGGACAGACTTATGATGTGCGTGAAAATATCAAATTTAAGGGCGGCTTTTTGTCATCTTATTTAAATGAGCAATTTGGCGATAAGGGTTGCGTTTTCTCTATCGAGTTTCGCAAGGATTTTATGAATGAATGGACGGGAGAAGTCTTCCCTCAAAAGCTACAGGAGTATAAGCAGCTTTTAATGCAAAGTATTGAAACCCTTGAATCCTATTTTGCCTATGAAAGATAATGCAAAGCAGCTAATAGGCATTCTAAAAAAGATCAAGAATAAGGAGGTTTTCCACGTTCAGATACCGCCAAAAAATAAAATGGTATTTAATCAGGTTGTTCCTTACTTATTTCTTTATAGACAGTTTTTTAGTCAAGATCCGATGTTAGCGGAATTGGTGAAATCTGAACCAGCCTATTTTAGAGTGAAGGATCCAGAGATGAATGTATCCGATTGGATCGCTCCAATACTCAATCAGCTCGTTGAAGAATTTGGGGCCTGCCTCATTATAGAGGCATGGACTGCAGGACCTGGCCAAGAAGAAGACATTCAAATCCATATTGCCCGTAAGAATGTACAGTCCATTGCTCAATATTTGGGGAAACAATTGGAAACAGAGGAATCTATTGCTAAAGTTGAGATTGTGACAGAATCGAAAACCAATGCGACACAAAGTCTTTCACCGGCGAGCATTCAACTGGATAAGTTAAATAGCAATATCTTGTATATGGGTTTGGAAATCAAACCGAAGTATCTCTTGGGAGTGAACCAGCAAATACTACCTATTGATCTACGTCATTTTCGTGAGGCGATATCCCGAAGCCTGTCCAAAACATTTTTTGAATTCATTCGTATACACACACTGTCAAAACCGACTTCTTTTAAAATAAGTCATCCCAAAAAGATGCTTCCATTGGCCTGGGAAATCGATCAAAAATTGGCACGTGAAAGCCAGAGGTTTGATTTTCTATTGTTGATAACACCGACGAATTCCTATGATGCATGGCTACAGTTTAGAAAAGGGAGTTATCGTAAGGTGCCTGTTTTCCGTTATAGGCCTATGCCCATTGATCCCGATATTATTAAGCGCAACCTGTATAATTTGCATATTGAAGACCTTTACGACCCATCGATTGCTTATCTATTTCGAGATAAACGCAAGGAGCTCGATCAGATGATGAGTATGTTAAGCGAAAGAGGAAAAGAAGGTTTTTTGCTCGGCAGTATGCAGGTCTTTGGTACAGTCAATGAAAAACTGCTTGAGAAGGCACAGGCGATCTTGACAATTACTGTGACGGATAGGGAAAATAGAACGAAGGAAGAAGATATTGTTTATGCAGAAGAGTTTGCGCAGCTAGCGCAAGAAGAACTTGATTATTTAAAAAGCCAGGATACAAATTTTGCGACCACTGTACGGCTTCGGGATGATATCTACGGAGTTATGGTGAATCAGGGAGTACTAAATATCAGCAAACAGTATAGCTTGCCAAGAAATAGGGTACAGGCATTGATCCAACATGAAGTTGGGACGCATATTGTTACCTATTATAATGGTAAACAGCAGCCCTTCAGTCTTTTTAGATTGGGTGTTCCTGGATATGAAAAGCTTCAGGAGGGACTTGCGGTACTGGCCGAGTATCTCGTAGGCGGATTGACAAATAATAGGTTGCGCATACTAGCTGGGCGGGTCGTAGCAGTATATCACATGCAGCAGGGAAACACTTTTTTAGATACGTTTACACTGCTGGTGGACAAATATCAGTTTTTACCTGAAACTGCGTTTCAAATGACCATGCGTGTTTTTAGAAGCGGTGGGCTAACAAAAGATGCTTTATACCTCAGTGGTCTGATCGAATTGATAAATTATATAAAAAGTGGCCGGGATCTCAGCCTATTGACCATGGGGAAGATCAGAGAAGATTATATACCGATAGTCGAAGAATTAATGCTCAAAGGCATACTGAATGCACCGGTTTTGACGCCTAAATACTTAACGTCCCCTTATATCGATGCATTAACCAACCTCAAGAAGAGTAAGGGGATATTTCAAATGATACAATAATAAGCGACAATATATGAAGATAGCATTTGTTATTAATCAAACTCATAAAGAAACTGAACGTTTCACAACAACGCTGCTAGCATTGAAAGCACACCAGATGGGGCATGAGATTTATTACATTGGATTGGCCGATTTTTATTATGAATCTGCCCATATTGCTGCCCATGTAAGGGAGGTACTGCCTGTACAACAGATTGCATCGACCAAGGTATTAATGGAGATACTAAGGGCGACGGCAAAGACAAAAATGGATATGACAAAGATGGATGTCGTTTGGCTCAGATTTGACCCCGTGTTGGATATGGTGAATCGGCCTTGGGCAGCGGCATCAGCACTGCAATTTGCCTCCCTATTAAAAGAAAAAGGTGTACAGGTCATTAATGATCCGGATAGTTTGGGTAGGGCAAGTAACAAATTGTATCTCGAAGGTTTTGACGAATCTATCCGTCCTAAGACAATTGTAACTAGAAATTATACGGATGTAGTTGATTTTTTTGAACAGCAAAATAAACTGATTATTTTGAAACCCCTAAAAGGATCAGGTGGAAAAAACGTATTTTTGATCAATAAAGATAATCAACAAAATCTGAAGCAGACGGTAGAAGCAATCGCGCGGGATGGTTACGTGATTGGTCAGGAATATCTCCCTGAAGCAGCTGGTGGGGATATTCGCTTTTTTTTACTGAATGGTGAACCTGTTTCAATCAATGGAAAATATGCAGCTGTTCACCGTGTACAGCAAGGAGGTGAAATCCGGAGCAACGTGCATCAGGGAGCAAAAACCCAAGCAGCTGCCATTTCGGCTGAGCTGCTGCAAATGGTTGATAAAATCAAAGACAAATTGATACAGGATGGAATGTATTTTGTTGGTTTGGATATCGTGGGCGATCGTATTATGGAAATTAATGTTTTTAGTCCGGGCGCTTTATGCCAAACAGAAGAGATTGTAAAAGAAGACTTTTCCGCATTGATTATCAAAAATCTTGAAGAAAAAATAGGATCTGCTAGAAATTCATCGGGTGTTTAGTAAGGCGATTATATGTAATTGGTTTTATAATAAGGGAGCAAAGATCAATAATTGACTGGGCTGTCTAAAAGCATTCCTAATCCTGAAAACTATATTGTTTTTAGCGTCATTTGAAATCTCTTGGCGGTAATTAGGATTGTTGTAATAGGAAACTGACAAAACGCGGGATTGATGAAAATTATGAGTTTGAGATGAATCAAGGCATTTAAATTCTTGTTAATTTTAAGAAAATATAAAAATACGATGTTTATTATTGATTCGCCTTCACATGATGCCTATTTCAATATTGCTTCTGAGGAATACCTGCTCACGAAATATCCTAAAGAACCCATTTTCTTATTGTACATGAATGATCCGTCAATTATTATAGGTAAATTTCAGAATACTTTGGCTGAAATTAACCTTGATTATGTAAATGATAATAAGATTAAGGTCGTTAGGAGAATGTCTGGCGGTGGTGCCGTATATCATGATTTAGGGAATCTCAATTTCTCCTTCCACACCCTATTGGGAGATCTCGATTTTATGGATTTTTCGACTTTCACGCAACCCATTGTTTCTGTTTTAAATAAATTGAATATTCCGGCAAAACTGGAGGGAAGAAATGACCTGTTGGTGGATGGAAAAAAGTTTAGTGGAAATGCTAAGCTCGCAAAAAATGGTAAAATGGTTCAGCATGGTACTATTTTAATTGATTCACAGATGCAGATTTTGAGTGATGCATTGAAGGTAAATCCGCTTAAATTTGTCGATAAAGCTGTCAAGTCCAACCGTGCCAGGGTAACAAATCTGATCGGTTATCTACCTCAGGGTTTTACAACGGTAAAATTTAAGGAACTATTGATCGCAGAGATGCAGCGTGAAAATCCTGATGCGGAGGTCATTCATTTCTCTGCAATTGATATCCAGAATATCGAACATCTGGTGAAGGAAAAATATGAAACCTGGGACTGGAATTTCGGTTTCTCTCCGAATTATAATTTTAAAAAGGCAATCAAGATACCCGCCGGTTTTATAGAATTACATTTAGATGTACATAAAGGTTATATTGAGCATGCCAAGATTTTTGGGGATTTTTTTGCTTCTGAATCTATTCATGAACTGGAGCAACTATTGGTTGGGAAAAAACATCAATTGGAAGAAATCAGGCTGCTGTTGGAAGCTATAGATCTAACTTCGTATTTTGGAAAAGTTGATGTTGCTGAAATTTTGGAGCTATTTAAATAACAGCTGTTGTATTGTCCCATTGGGATTTAAATAAAAAATATTATGCCTTGGAATCCAGATATCTATAATCAGTTTAAAGACATCCGCTTTAAACCCTTTTTTGATTTATCCGAACTAATAGCTTCGGAAGCAATGATGAAAGCAGTGGATCTCGGATGTGGAACCGGCGAGCAAACAGCTATTTTAAGCGATAAATTTCCTCAAGCTACATTCCTTGGAATAGATGCATCTCCGGAAATGTTATCGATGAGCCGTAAACTTGAACATGAACACCTAAAATTTGAAAATAGTAGTGTTGAAAAATTCCTGGAGACAGTGGGTTCCTGGGATTTGATATTCAGTAATGCGGCATTGCAATGGCTGGATGATCACCAAAAGCTTTTTCCGCATCTCATTTCCAAATTGAGTAGCGGTGGGCAGTTGGCCGTTCAGATGCCTTACCAGCCGGAAAATATCTTGAATAAACTGCTATCTGAGCTGGCTGGTGAAGAACCTTACCGAAGCTATCTGGATGGTTGGAATAGGGCTTCATCGGTGCTAAGTATAGATGACTATGCACAGATTTTCTTTCATTCGGGCTTGGAGGAATTGAACCTATCGCTTCGTATATACCCAATTATTGCTGCCGAAGCGGAGGTCCTTTATGACTTTATTTCCGGATCGGCATTGATCCCTTATATTGAACGGCTGGACGAAGATAAACGACCTGTTTTTATTGAGGCTTTTAAGACATGTATTAAACAGCATTTTTCAAGATTCCCCGCGATATATCCGTTTAAACGTATTTTGTTGTATGGTCGAAAGAGCTGACATCGCGGACGATGGTCATGTTAAATACTGATCAAATCGAACCAGATCGCTTTGGTCATCGTTGCTAAATCGTTGGGATTTAATATCATTTGAAGGCCTCGTTTTCCTGCGCTCACAGAAATTTCTTTTTCCAATTGAGCTGCTTCCTCGATAAATGTTGGAAATAGTTTTTTCATGCCAATAGGTGAGCAGCCACCGCGGATATAGCCCGTTACAGCTAGGAGATCCTTCATAGGGAGCATTTCACAATTTTTATTACCTGATGCTTTAGCGATCTTTTTTAAGTCAAGTTGGGCATTTCCGGGAATTACAGCAACAATGTAAGGGTCTATATTTCCTTTCAATACTAAAGTCTTATAAAGTGTTTCAGGTAATAGACCCAATGACAAGGCAACATGTTCGGCACTGACATCATGATCATCCACCTCGTATTCTCTTAGTTCATAGTTTACTTTTGCCGTATCCAACAAGCGGACTGCATTGGTTTTATGCGACATAATAAGCTTTATTAAGATCTACGATTGGAAAAATAGTTTGTAATATCTGTCAAGGAGTATGTATTCAGACAATTTTTTGCTTCCAGGCCACCTTTCTGTGCAACAAAAATACCATACTGCATGTCCAGTAGGCCCTCAGTGCGATGCGCATCGGGGTTAATGGATAACAATACACCTTTTTCCACAGCATAGCGATGCCATCTCCAATCTAAATCTAGCCTTAAAGGATTTGCATTAATTTCAATGACGACCTTATTCGCGGCGCAGGCATCAATTATTTTTTTAAAGTCGAGTGGATAGCCCGATCTACTTAATAAAAGACGGCCTGTTGGATGTCCCAAAATTGTTGTATATGGGTTTTCAATTGCTTTAATCAATCTGGCGGTTGCTTTTTCCTCATCCATCTTTAAGTTGGAGTGAACAGAGGCGACAACAAAGTCAAATTGTGCTAGTACCTCATCGGGGTAGTCCAGTGATCCGTCGCTTAGAATATCGGATTCTATCCCTTTAAAGATTTTAAAAGGTGCTAGTTTTTCATTTAAGCTGGCAATTTCTTTCCATTGCTCTTCCAATCTTTCGATGGAAAGACCATTTGCATAAACAGCCGTTTTGGAGTGATCACATATTCCGAGATATTCGAGACCTAATGCATCTTTACAATAAAGAGCCATTTGCTCCAAGGTATGTACACCATCACTATAAGTTGAGTGATTGTGCAGCGTTCCCTTAAGGTCTTTAAATTGTATTAATTGTGGTAGTGTATGATTTTGAGCACGTTCAATTTCGTCCAGTCCTTCACGTAATTCCGGTTCAATATAATCAAGTCTTAAGTTACGGTAAATGGCTTCCTCGCTGGAGAGAGAAGGAAGATCAGATAGGATATTGAATAAAAGATCCAAATGGGCCGTCGAACCAGTGCTGAGAATGAGGTCGCGATAAAAATCGTTAATATTCGTACTGAACACCTTGAATGTAAAACCTAATTCATCGGTAATTTCCAGTGAATTCTCTGTTTTCTCCACCAATGTATAATCACCTAGGAATTTCTCCACCGCTTCTATACTTTCGGAAATGAGTAGATCCACTGTGCTTAACACCTCGCATTTTCTTCTAAAATCTCCGGTAAAGGATAGGAGAGACGAGGGGAAATGTGTTTTTAAAATAGCGTAGAATGTATCAGCTTGGGACAATACTTTGGCGTATAGGAACCACCCCTGATTGGATATCGAAAATTCGATGGACTTCTTTATTTCTTCCTGCGTTTTTAATCCAAATCCCTTGGCTTCAACTAGACGGTTTTCATTGCAGGCATACAGTAGTTCGCCTACACTTTCAATCCCAAGGTCTTGCCAGATAATCTGAACCTTTTTTGGACCAAGACCCTTTATGGTTAACATTTCAACAACTCCTGATGGAGTATTCGCCAATAGGACCTGGAGTTCCTTAAACGTTCCGGTTTGTGCGACCTCTTTCGCTTTTTCGGCGGTACTTTTTCCTATGCCAGGCTGTGCGCTCAATTCTTCAAGCGAGGCGTCATCAATACGAAATGGCAATTTGTCCAATTTAAAAGATGCACTAGCCATAGCCTTTGTTCGGAATGGATTTTCGTTGTGAAGTTCCATTAATTGGCTACACAATTTAAAAATTTTAGAGATCGCTTTATTGTCCATCATTGTCGGTGAGCTGTTAGGCTACAAATATCCTAAATTTTGAGCCAAAATACCAACCAAGTCGATAATATAATGCCGTTAAATAATGTGAAAAAGATGATTTTTGTCGAAATCATTCACTGTTTTTTAAAATTAACAACAAAGTGACAAATGACAGCCCGCGTAACCGGGTATTTTGGCTAAGTTTGCCGTTTTTGGGTGTTGAAATCGATAAGGTTTATCGTGTTTTCTGAAAATATACGACAACAATAGGAATGTTATGATAGCAGATATAAATGACAAAGAAGTAAGTGGTCTCTACAAGACAGGTATTATTCAACAGACAGCCTATTGGTCTGCTGTGAAAAAGATGCAGGGGATAGAATCGAAGGCTTTTAATTTCAAATCGAAGCACTCTGATCTTTATATCGGAGTGGAAGACGATACCTATTTTGTAGGGGATCTATTGATTATTATTCAGGCAGTGGATCATGAGCATAGCATCGCGTATGTACCATATGGTCCTGAAATAGAACCATCAGAAGAAAATCAAGGGTCGTTTTTAGAGCAGCTTTCGGAGAGTTTACGTTCTTACTTGCCGCCCAATTGTATTATGATACGATATGATCTGTCCTGGGAATCCCATTGGGCAAAAGATGATGACTGTTATGACCTCTACGGCAATTGGTTAGGCGTTCCTGAAAAACGTATTCAGGAAATGCGCTTTAATTTTAATACTGAAAATTGGAATTTTCATAAAGCGAATACAGATATTCTTCCCTCTAATACCATTTTTATGAACCTTAGAAAAGAAGAAGATCTTCTGTTGGCCAATATGAAATCAAAGACGCGTTACAATATTCATTTGGCTGAAAGGAAAGGCGTAAAGGTTCGTTCTCTTGGTTTAGAGAGCCTGGAGATCTGGTATGAGTTATATCGGCAGACTGCGCTTCGTAATAATTTTTTCTTGCATGATATCAACTATTTCAAGATTGTACTATCTGCCAAGGCAAATGATACTTTGTCTCCAGCAGATGTTTATTTACTGGTTGCCGAGGTGGACAATCAACCTTTGGCTGCAATGTTTCTAGTAATTGCTGCAAATCGGGGAACCTATCTTTATGGTGCCTCCGCTTCCGAGAATCGCAATTATATGGCTACTTATGCCTTGCAATGGCGTGCCATGCAGATAGCAAAGGAGAAAGGCTGTGCGGAATATGATTTCTTTGGCGTATCACCTCAGGCAGATCCTTCACATCCATTATACGGACTTTATAGATTTAAAACTGGTTTTGGTGGTGAGATCTATCATCGAATGGGCTGTTGGGATTATCCATTAGATAATGAGAAGTATCGGTATTATGCCTCCATGGAGTTTAAAAATCAAAGTTATCATTTGAGTTAAGTGTTAAAATACTTCACCCAGGGTCAATCTTACCCCACGGTGATTGGTGCTGACACCATAATCTATGCCGATGTTGGTGCCCGAATTCTTGTTAAATTTAATTCTGGCGCCAGCACCAGTACCGATGTTCCAGTCTGCAAACATGCTATTTTTTGGTCCGTTGACGGTTGTGAAATTTATAAAAGCCACAAAACCGAATAAACCATCGCTGCTGATGTCACGGCGGTACTCTGTTTCCAGATAATACAACGATTTGCCACGGAACCGACTTACGGGAAACCCTCTTCCGGAACTATTGTAAGGATCCCAACCCAAATTAGGTAAATCGAGGTAAGGTGCTTTGCTATTGAATACAGTCCAGAAAAAGCTACGCACAGCAATCATATTCTGCTTATTCGGATCCTGGGTCAAGCGATGGTATCTCCTGATTTCAAGGAATAAGGACTTCCAATTTTGATCGCTTCCCATGAAAACAGGGTTAAGGCGGAATTGTAGATTGGCATAGTTGCCAGACCAGGTATTAATAGAATTCGCACGTGTATCATAAATGAGATTGAGACTCAAGCCTGAAGAAACAGTATGATCTTTTAAATCCGTGCCATAAGGGTAGGAGGTATACTCGTCAAGTGGGATCGCACTCGTGGATTTGATATTCATGCGGTAATCCAGATCATAGCCAATGCCCATAAACAGTCCGCCGTGGATTCTTTTTAGCGCATGTTGATATAGTCTAAAATAAGTATAATCCAAATTGATCTGTTGGTCGCCGTGATGCTCTTTGCCTATTCCCCAAGTCTCATGTGGGTATTTTAATAGCCTGATATCACCATCGATAACCCAAGTATTATCTTTTAACCAGACATAGGAGCGGATGGGGAGGCCGAATCGCTTTCCAAAATTGGTGTATGGAGTGAAAGTAACTTTAGACATATAGGTACTTTTACGCTCACCAAGATAAAACCCTGCTGTGGTACTCGTAATTAAAGCGTGTCCTCCTCCTGGTACATTTGTCGAAAATGGCAGAAATGAAAAGTAAAACTTTTTTCCGGTACTATCGACAGATTGTGGTGGCTGTATGTTAAGGATTGCTTTGCCAATATCGATCAGGTCGCGCTGTTTACTGGTATCAGCAATATGCTTGGTAATTTCTATTTCATTAACAGGTCGTTGTGCATATAATGTAGATTGGAATATTACCAACGAAACCGTCAAAAGGGTATAAATATAACAAAAAGTATGTCGTCTGTCGTCGTGTGCCATGAAAGTATGCAATCTAAGAGGAATTGGACAGAATTGCAATATTCTGTTCAACAAATTATTCTTTCTGTGGAGTTTTATCGATACATCGGTGAAGCCGAATTTTATTCACCTACAAAAAAGCAGCATTTACCGATTTTAATGTAATGTTAATCTAAATGTAATGGAATCAACACATGAGTTGTCTTAACTTTGAATTAGAAAATAAATAAAAAAGAGCGCAACAAATCTAGATTGCCTGCGACAATAGAATAAGAAAATATACTAATACCTTATAAAATAGAAAAGATATGAAAACTTTAGTAAAAACATTTGTAGCAACAGCGATGATCGCAATCTCTACATGCGCTATGGCTTCGGTTAAACCGGAAGAACGTAATTTAATCACCGCCGATCTCGCTATTGACGAATACGTAGGTGCAATGACAGAAGGTCAAGTCGCAAATTTAAACAAATTATTTACCGCTGATTTTAATCAAAAAATATGCGGTAAACAGGATTTGAATCATAGTCGTTCTGATATGATTGCGTTCCTGAAAAAACAAAAAGGAATAAAAATGAATTGTCAAACCACAACACAAATCGTTGAGGAATTACCTGATTATGCCATTGCTAAGGTGACTATGCAATTTGACGGCTTCTCTAAGACCGATTTGATTACGCTTGTCAAAGAAAATGGTGCCTGGAAAATTTCTAAATCAGTTAATTCTTACAAATAGGAATTACTGCCGCAAATTGAAATGATGCTTCGGGAAACTGAACAATGTATAAAAACAACAAAAGAGGCTACTTGCAAAAAGTAGCCTCTTTTGTTTGTGGAGCATATCAGGATCGAACTGATCACCTCTTCACTGCCAGCGAAGCGCTCTAGCCAGATGAGCTAATGCCCCTCCTGTTTTTTTCTGTCGCTAAGATAATACCTTTTTTGTAAATAAAAAATTGATTTTTTATTTTTTTAAGTATTATTATTTATTGCTTCTCGGTAAGTAATTCTTCAGTACGTTGTATCTGCTGATTATCCTTCCATCCATCATGTCCAGGAATAACCATCTTTATCTGGGGATACTTCGCTAATAATCTGGCTAATGCAGGCTTCCATGCTGTGACGTCACCATCAACAATATTACCTAAATTTTTTGCCTCCGAACTTTTGATAAAGCATCCGCCATCTAGAATTTGATAAGCTGGAAACCAGACAACAACATTATCCAACGAATGCCCGGCTCCAAAAAAGTTTAAAACAAAGGATTGACCACCTACATTATATGTCTTATTGGTTTTGACGAGATGTGTCGCTTGCGCTTTTTGATTTGCTTTTAGCAGGTCATTGGTCATTTTCGTCGCATAGGTGGGGATTCCTAATCGATTATAATAGGCAAAACCTCCAGCACGGTCTTCATGCCAATGGGTAGCATAAACGGCAATGACAGGTAAGTCATGTTTTTGTTTTATACTATCCAAAAGAGGTTGATATTGAGTGGAGTCCCAAGGAGTGTCAAATAGAATAACTCCCTTTTTGGTAATTAAGTAGACCGCATTAGCAGCATATTTGGTCCCTTCAAAAGTATTGTAAGTCGTATAAAGATAAAGTTGTGAGTTGATCTTTTCAATGGATAAAGGTTTTTCCTGGGCTTGCAAAGATGAAAATCCGCAAAAAGAAAGACTGAGGAGTAGCGTAAATACTCTTGCTGAGAAGAAAGAAATTATATTTTTAAACATAAGTAAATAAACGATGGTTTGGGATGGATATTGTTTTGTTAGCTATGTTAAATTTTCTCTTTTTACTTGCTACAATGTGCTAATGAAGTCTTCTCGATGTGGTGTGAAAGAATCTATTAATTCGCCTTCTTCGAGGCACTCACAGCCATGGATTAAATCAGGGTAAATGATACAAGAATCACCTACAGTTAAAATCTTGTCTGTGCCATTAATGTGGTATCTAAACTTTCCAGCGCTTACATAAGATGTCTGTGTATGAGGGTGTCTGTGTAGCGCGCCAATCGCACCTTTTTCAAAATGGACTTTCATCAACATTAATTCATTGTTAAATACCAGAATTTTACGTTTAACACCATTACCTAAATCCGTCCAGCTTTGTTCATTATCATGTAAGAATATCGCACTCATTTTAATCACTTAAATTTTGAAAAATTGATCAACAAATCTCTATACTCAATGATAGGAAATAAATATGACTTTTGCAGACCAGTTTGAAAAGTTCTTGATCAGCGTTTATTGTTAGCGAGAAAATACCTCGATTTGCTCGAAAATCTAGGACAACATTTATGACCTGACCATCAAAGTATTTAAAAAAACTGTTATTTTGTATCGGATCAAAGCGAATGTACTGATATGAATTATTTTGATGAACTTATTTCCTTATTAAATGAAGAGCAGCAATATGATAAGATGCAGCATGAAGCATTATTGCTGAAAAATGGCCTAAATGAGAGAAGGATACAGGGAGTGACTTGGTTTCCTATTCAGATAACAGACAGTGAGCTTGGACGAGGTGATTATTTATCAGTTAGCTTAAATAAAACAAATCACTTCGATATTGAACATAGGTTTCGTTTTGGTATGGCTGTTTCACTATTTTCAAACCACGACCCAAAAGCGGACAGGATAGATGGTGTTATATCGTCAATCAATAAAGATAGTATGCAGATTTCATTTCGTATAGATGAATTACCAGATTGGAGTAGGAAGGGAAAACTTGGTGTGGACTTACTGTTTGACGAGCATTCATATCGAGAAATGGCCAGCGCATTGCGCCAGGCAAAGGAACTTGCAACAGACCAGGGGAAAGGTAAATTGATCAGAAAGCTTATTGGTAGTGAACAATTATATGCTACTGGAAAAAAGGAGCTATTTTTTGAGCACCCAGATCTCAATTTAAGCCAGAATAGCGCTGTTCAGCGCGTATTAGATACAACAGATATCGCACTTTTGCATGGTCCTCCGGGTACGGGGAAAACGACTACGCTGATTAAGTCCATAAAAGCGTTGTTGAAGAGTAATAACAAGCAAGTATTAGTTGTGGCGCCGAGTAACACAGCAGTTGATCTATTGACAGAGCGTTTGGACGCTATAGGAATATTGGTCACCCGAATTGGTAATCCGGTTAAAGTTTCCGAACATCTTCAAGCGTTAACTCTTGACAATAAAATAGATCGACATAACGCAAATAAAGATATAAAATCTTTACAAAAACAGATTCGAACCTATCGAGAGATGGCCCAAAAATATAAACGTAATTTTGGTAAGGCTGAGCGTGAGCAAAGGAAAGCGCTGTTTAATGAAGCTTATAGAATCAGAAAAGATGTCGATAGGATTCAGGATTTTATAGTGACGGATATTCTCGACCGGTCTCAGGTAATAACGGCGACACTGGTGGGTGCTAATCAGGATGTCATCCGCAACCGAAGATATGAAACGGTTGTTATCGATGAGGCAGGTCAGGCATTAGAGCCTGCCTGTTGGATTCCCATATTAAAGGCCGACAAATTGGTGTTGGCTGGGGATCATTGTCAACTACCACCAACGGTGAAATCGAATAGGAGCATTGATCATCAACTTAGTACTACACTTTTTGAAAAGTTGATCAGGCAATTCCCCCAAGCAGTTTCCTTGCTCGATACGCAATATCGAATGAATGAACAGATTATGAATTACCCCTCTTTGGCTTTATACGAAGGACGTTTGAAAGCAGACCGTTCAGTTGCACACTGGACGATAACGAATGATAGCGAACCGATCGTATATATTGATACCGCAGGAGCGGGCTTTGAAGAGGAAGAAAGCGATGGCGCAATCTGCAATGTTGGTGAAGCAAGTTTTTTAAAATCTCATCTAAAAACATCTATTGGAAGTTGGGTAGAATCTTGTCCAATCGAAAAATGCCCTAGTATTGGAATTATAGCACCTTATCGAAAGCAAGTATCTTTATTAAAAGAAATGTTGGAGCAAGACCAGGAATTACAGCCATATGCTGCTAGCATTAAGGTGCAGACCATCGATAGTTTCCAGGGACAGGAGAAAGATATTATTTATATCAGTTTGACAAGAAGCAATAACGAACAGCAAATTGGTTTTTTATCAGACGTGCGACGGATGAATGTTGCTATGACACGAGCTAAAAAAAAACTGGTTGTCATCGGCGACAGTGCAACGATCAGTATTCACCCCTTTTATCAGAAATTTATTGCTTACGCAGAGGCCATCGGACATTACCACAGTGTTTGGGAGTGGGATATTGAAAAGATATAATAAAAGCATGTATTTGCATATATTATCATTTCAGATATTCAACTTGTTATTTCTGTGCTTATTCTTTGGTTGTTCTTTGCTATTCCCTTGGAGCTGTTAGGGAGCTGGCTTACTTCTGCTTTGCTGTTTCGTCGCTTATCCGTTAGTGTTATGGCAGTAAAATGGCAAAGAAACAGTATAAGAAGTGTTACGTTCTCCAAAGCCTTGTAGTAAGAAAAGCCAATTAAATATAGTCCCTTGCCGGACACTGAACCTTTGAGACAAAGAAAAACGTTTAAAAGATAGAAGGGGCGGTCTTTTTGGCCGTCCCTTCTATCTTTGTTATACGGAAGTGAAATTCATCCAGTCAGCCTTTTCGTCATAATTCATGAGCGGTTCGGCATTATTGTTATTGGAAAGTTGACCTACTAACATATACAGATCCATACTGACATGCTGGCGTGCGATTTCAGTCATTTTTTCATTAAATCCTGCGTTACTAATTTGCAATACATATTGGAAGCAAACCACACGGGCAATGATCTTCCCAAGGGTGACCATTTCACGTTGTTTGGGTTGAAGCGGGAAGTCGAAATTTAAAATAGAGGAGAAGAAAGGAGCCGCTAGTTCTGTTGCGGGATTTCTTTTCAGAAATGAAAGCAAATTATTTTCCTTATTTTTTCGCATAAGTTTGGCAATAGCCTCAGCGACTTGAGAATAGAGCATCTCATTTGAACCCTCAAAAATCTGAAAAGGTCTGCTATCTACTAAGCCACGACCAGCGACATGATCCAGTCTATAGCCATTTGCTCCAGACAATTGTACACAGATCTGAGCGGATTCATGCATGAGATCTGTCACCAATGCCTTGACACTATTGGCGTCTACACTGTGGCCAGAGAGATCATTATGAATTGAACTAATCGAACTGCTGTAAGCACACATAGCTGAACATATTGTAAAAGCTGCCTGTAAACGCGATAATTGAAACTTGACTGAATCCAATTCATTTAAAGGAATTCCGCTGACGCGTCTTTCGGTGCAATGTTTCATGGCTTCATCTAACATACGTTTTATGAAACCCATACCCATACCTGGAAACTGAAGTCTGCTTCGGTGTAAGGTGTCCAACATGAGTTTTATACCTGTGCTTTCCGGGGTTAATCGGTAATCTATCGGTACCTCGATGTCTATTTTATTGATGCCATAAGGAATAGCATATAGACCGAGACTATTGTATTTTTTTAATACCTCGATTTTTTGCTCGGCAATGGAATTATCGGTGACAAAGAAATCTATATCACGTATAAGTTCCCCATTTTCATTTTTTTTTCGTGCAGTGACCAGCCAAAAATCCGCAGCACCCGTTAAGCCCTGCCAATGTTTCTCGCCCTTAATATGATATTTATCCCCATCTTGCTGATAAAATGTACGCATATTGAGCGCATCACTTCCGTAAGCTTGTTCTGTGATCATTAGTCCGCCCATGGCTTTATTGTCTAAAAAGCGGCGAAATATTTTCTCCTGTAGTAAGGGATTGCCATATTTGGCAAATGGTTCTAAAAATAGCGCGATATTAATTCCAAAGATCAGAGAAAGGGATAGTGATTCATAAGAAGCAGCAGCTAGCACGCCTAGACACTCTTTTACATGTAGCCCGCGGCCACCAAGATGCTCTGGAATAGCGACCGACAATGGTTTCATTTCCATGATTTCACTTAAAAACTGAGGTGGTAAACCACGTGTTAAGCTAAGGTTATTATAGTCATACTCCGTATGGAATAAATTTGACAATCTTTCTTTGAAGTTTTCGATATATAAATCGAAATCCTGCATCTTGTTTGTGTGTGCTAAAACGTTAGACATCGCTAGTTATTGATTAAATGATAAAACATTTGCAATAGTAGATGTATACGATATATCCTTAAGATAGCTGTGATTTACTCCTACATCCCGATCGCTAAACAAAAATAACCCATATCATTGTGATTAGCCTGTCCACTTCCGTATAAAAGATAGGACAAATCGTGCATGTCTAAAAAATTAGGTTGCCTTGTTTCGATAAGAAGTTGGTGAAGTTCCTACGATTTTTTTAAATAGTCGAGAGAAATAAGAAGGATCCGAAAAATCGAGTTCATAACAGATGTCAGCAATGCTTTTATTCGATTCAAACAGAAGAAATTGACTATGCATAATGAGGACCTCTAAAATTAGCTCTTTGGATGATTTTTTGAATACCGAAAATACACAACGATTTAGGTAATTGGTCGATACAGCGAGCTTATCAGCATAAAAACCAATATGTTTTTGTTTTTTGAAGTTTTTGTGCACAAGCTGTTTAAACATCATTGCAATTTCCTGTCTGCGGTTGAGCGCTTGATTGGAAGAAGATAGCTTAATTATCTTTAGTAAAAGAGATTTTAGTAAACTTTCAAACAATTCTTTATAGGGTGACTCAGAAAGTAATTCATTGTAAAGTAACTTGAAGAGCTCGTTGAGATCTGCGCTATCCTGTTTTGCTAGATTAAGTAATGGGGAAATATTAAAAATATTCAGAATCTCCTGCTCCCTAAATATGGAAGTCATTGCATTGTCATTGATTAATACGCAATGTCCCTTTGCTGATTTGTCAACAGATTTAATAGTGGAGATGTTGCCATAATTGCTCGTGAGAATCGCAGGTGCTTTTACCACATATTCTTTCGCTCCGATTTTGTGCTTAAAATGACCCTCTGTTATATGTACCAAGAGGTTATATCCCAAGAAAATAGGGGGAGTAGGAAATTTAATATAGGGCGCAATTTCACTGAGCTGAAATATCTTAACTGGAGACTGTTGGTATCTAAGGTGTTTCAGACTACCCGTCATAAATCTATCTACAAACTCACCTGCATTTACCTGCTTTTCCATAGTCCATTTACGTTTGCTGTAAAATCAATAAGCTTTTCATTTTTTTTCTGCTATTAATGTCCTAAACGGATACTTGCTAATATCAGGATAATATTCCAAAATTAAATGGGATAAAATAGTTTTGTCATATAAAATATCTATACGTTTCTGAATTGAAAAATAATGTTTTCACACTGCTTATTTCCTAAATATTATAATCAACAATTTGAGCACGATAATTTTCGTTTGGATGTTTTTTCATTGTTAAGCTCATGAAGACATGATTAATATTGATGCGTTAAGAGAGCAAAAGTATAGGTTATTTGTATTTTATTGTAGCGACTAATCGTTTAAGATAGGATTCTTATGTAGATTCTAATTGGGAGGCAATGATAGAATCATTTAAGATATTAAAGCTGGAGTCCTAGCAATGTTTTAGGAAATAATTTTTAGGATTAATTGATAAAGATGAGACAATAATTTTTAAATTATAGTCCTATCTTTATAAGATACAAATTTATCGTATAATGAGTTTGAGATACGAACGTAATATCATTCATATAAAAGAGGAGGAGCAAAAGTGTATTAAGAATTTTCCGGTGCTGATTGGAGGCTGCGGTATAGGTAGTTATATTGCCGAGTGTTTATTGCGGATGGGCTTTGAAAATTTGACAATAATTGATGGTGATACTGTAGAACTAACAAATCTCAATCGACAGAATTATGTCACGGACGATATTGGTGTCAATAAGGCTATTGCTTTAAAACAGCGATTGATATCCATTAATCCTGAAGCGAATATTAAGGCCTATAGCGAATTTATAGACCGGAACAATTTATATAGTCTTGATTTAAGCTGTAAAGTTGCCATCAATGCCCTGGATTTTTCTTCGGATATTCCTTTTTTATTTGATGAATATATGGCACAAAAAAGTGTACCTGTTGTTCATCCTTATAATTTGGGCTGGGCTGGATTTTTAACTGTAATTACACCGGAAAGCCGTAATTTGAGATCACTTCATAAAGAACATCATGCATTTGAGATAAATGTTGGACAATATATTGTTGATCGGTTACAAAAAAAAAATATTGATACAAAATGGCTAGAAGATTTTCTTTCAGAATATGGTAAAATAGCAATGGATTCTCCTCCGCCACAGTTGTCATTGGGACTATATGTGCTGTCAGGAATGGTCTGTCAGCTTGTGTTTAATATCGCTACAGAAAAAGAGATAAAAGTGTTTCCTGAATCTTATTATTTGTCTCTAAAATAATTATAGCGTTAAATATATTATTTTTCTTTTTCTACATAACACATTGTGGCGTTAAAAATTTAGAATAAAAGTCTTTATTTTTATAGTTCTTGGTTGCTATCTACATGAATTGGACGTCTGAAAATTATTACTTTACTAAACTTGAGAAGAAAGAACTTTCAGAGTTCATTCATTTTTATTTAGGAACGACAAGAGAATTCTTTCATCTGGATAATGCTCCCGATGAAGAGTACTCACGCCAATATGAGAATCTGATTCGAGAAGACCTGCTTTTTTTTGATAAATCAATTTATTACGTTATACGTGATACAAAAAAACATGCCATACAAGCCTCTATTCGTATTACTTATTGGGATAGGGAAACTACATTGCCAATTCAACAGTTGTTTTCAATAAAAAAGGAAAATCTCCTGATCGCTGAGATTGATCATTTTTGGCATATAGGGCGTTTCATTATTTCACAAAAAATCATGGGGCAGCGCATCAGTATTCTCAAAAAGATGCTTTTTGATGCATTTTTTCCTCCATTTTATTTAGGGAATGGGTTAGTTATTGCAGAATGTGATAAAAAATTGGTTCGTACATTGTTTAATTTAGGAATACCTTCTTATCAATTAGGCATTCCAATTATTTATTTATATTCGGAAACGTTGCCTATATATATAAAAACAACATGGCTAGATTCTTTTATAGAAAAGAATAAATTGGCACAGTATTGTTTTGGCAATACAATAGACGCTCATAAAATCTTTGATATAGCAAAAAAAATACCTCCCTATAAGCATGATAAGGATCGTGATGCTAATTAAAATAAAGACTGCTCAATTGCTAAAGCGGTGGCCTCTGTGATACTTTTTACTTTTAGCTTGGAGAATATCTGCTTTTTGTGAAATTTTATTGTGTCGATCGAAACGTAAAGCCTATCTGCTATCTGATCCATAGTCAATCCTTGGGCAGAAAATAAAAGAATGTCTTTTTCTCGAGGTTTAAGTTTGACATGCGGAGCTTCGACCCAACGATCTGTTTCCAAATTATATTCAAATTGTTTTCCATTTTCATCAGACTTAAATTTAATATTTCCTGCATTCGCGTGCGAAGAAATGGAAACAACACAAAGCGCTATCCAGGGGTTCGAAGATTTATCTAAAAGTATCGGCTTAAGTTTGTGATTTATTAACAAAGGTTTCCCATTCGATTGTTTCAAATGGAAATCATAGGATATGGAATGTGTTAATCTTTCCTCCTTCGAAAGGTTTTCAAAAAAATCAAATCCAACATCGTTTATTTTTTTTAATAACTGTATATCCTGTTCTGGTACGTTGTCAAAATAATGTTGATAACCTTTCTTTAAAACTTCAGCCGGAGAGTTTCCACATAAGAAGATGGGGTTGTCAGACACAAATAGAAAGCTCTTTTTAGAATAGTCAATTAGGTATATACTTTGATAGGTTAATCTGCTCAAAGACTGTGCAAAATTTATAAAAGCATCTATAATTTCATAATCATCTTTGCTAAAGGTATCTTTAACGTGTACCGGCTTAAAAAAATCTTCAATCTCAATCTTCATAGTATTAATGGCAAAAATGATATATTATTGTGTTTTAGAAATTGCTGTGTTATGCAAAAACAAATACATAATCACGATTTCTATGTACACTATTGTTTTTTACAATCAAGCCTTTGTATAATTTCCATAACAGCATTTAAGCGTTAAATGTCTATCTTATTATCTTAAAGGTATCTACACAAATGTGTAGAATGTGATTTAGATAATAGGATTACTGTTTTTACTCATTACCTTTGCACCGTCTTAGCAATTAATTATATAAATATAACCTATCGGACTGAAAAAACCAATATTATTTATTGCATGATAAGAGATTTTCGGAAAGTTTCGGGTAATTCCGGTAGCTGACGCTAAGAAGGTATCATGAGTAAATACATTATGTTTAGTTTTTCTTATTTATAATTTCTTGAAATATAGATTTTTAAGAATAATATCCAGCCAAATTTACCCTATAGTCTATTTAATGTTTCCTGGAGTAGGTGATCGTTAATGGCAACTACTGAATGTTGTTTATCATTAGTTTTTTATTACAAACATGAAAGGTTCAAAACTGCAATGAAGGTTTTGAAGTTTTGTTTTGGAAGATTAAAAAAGAAGTTTCTGATCAAAGACGATTTTAAAATAGATCTATATTTCAATTTCATTTTTTAAACCTACTTTAAAATCACAAAGATGAGGCAAACACTGTTTCTATGAGGTGTCCGATTGTAGAGATAAAATACGTGAATCAACAGCTTTTTAACATCTTATTTTATGTATGTACATTTAAATTGTTTTTGTTTGGTGTTTATTCTTTTTTATAGTAATATTGTATACATAATTATTTTTTTTGGCTTATTAATTAGTTTTAGACTACTTTTTTGTTATTTTTCATGTATATACAATATTGTTTTTATTGGTAATTTAGTTTGGTTCGAGATGATTTTTTGCTATTCATTTTAATTCTCATAAGGACAGTATATAAAGTAACGAGCGAATAAAAGCAAAGGATTAAATATATTTTATTCTAAAATTCATACATTATGAAAATACATTTCCCTACTTTCATTCTCACAGGCTTGTTGCTAATCTTGGAGCAAGTTGTTGTGGGGCAGGAGAATACCATTTGGCAACTGGGTAATCCCGATGGCTCCAGTCATGAATTCGCATTAGCTCCGCACGATTATAAGAAGTTTCTTGAACATGATTTCGGCTATGAAGATAATTATTTTATTGTAGGACAGTCTTCCTTATCACGGGATCTTCCCTACGTGTTGCCGGGGCCTGCCAATGAATGGGGCGGGACAGGCGGAACTTCTGGTTTGCGGACTCACTTTTTAAATTTATATAGTGTAGTGAGCGGTAAAGTAGAAGGTGGTAAATGGGCGCTGGAAGTTAAGTTAGCAAATAGCGATCCCAAAAATAAGCCGACCTTACAGATCTCTGTCAACGGCAAATCCTATAATTACGATCTGAATAATGGGGAGGGACAAAGTGATCCGATTGGTACGAATGTGAAGTCAGCGACTTCAACAATACGGATTCCATTACCTGAAAACCTTATTTCTAAAGGATTTAATCAAGTGACCTTTACAGTAATAAAGGGGGGATGGGTTGAGTTTGATTCTTTTAAATTATTGGGCCCTGTACAGGTAAAATTGTTAACTGATTACACTTCAATAGTAAAAAGCGTACGACAATCGGAATTTGAGCTGTCAAACGGAAATGAACGCATCCAGCATATGCTCATCGATCTATTGAAATTGAAAGACGATGAACGAGTAAAAATATTGTTGGATGGAAAGAAGATCTATGAGAAAACCCATGAGAAAGGGTTCTCTCGGCTTGAAATCCCAATGCCTTATACTTCGAAAGAGGTTCAAAGCAAATATGCAATATATGTCAACGATAAATTAATCCGTTCGTCTTCGATAAAACGTTCTCCCAAAAGATTAGGTGGTGTTTCAGATTATGTCAATACCATGATGGGAGCAGCACATTCCAGATGGATGCTGGCTCCAGGGCCATGGATGCCATTTGGGATGGTAAAGATTAGCCCGGATAATCAGAATATTGGTTGGCAAGCAGGTTACGAGCCTTCAATAGAATCCATTGGAACCTTTAGCCATATACACGAATGGACGATGGCTGGACTGGGGACATTTCCGACAGCTGGTCAATTGAAAACGGATGTAGGGGATCAATATAGCGTACATTCAGGTTACCGTTCAGCAATAGATAAAAAGAGTGAGCAGGCTCCATTAGGGTATTATTCCGTCCATCTACTTGACCAGGATATTGATGCAAAATTAACTGCGGGGACGCGATCCAGTTTCCAGAAATATACTTATCATAAATCGGATACCGGCCGTGTGATGATTGATCTTAAAGTGAACGGAGAATATGATTATAAGATCAAAGATCTTTCCCTAAAAAAGGTCTCTGATAATAAGGTTATTGGCTACAGTAGCCAGTTGTCAGAAAATGTATGGTCTACAGATGCAAAGCAAGATTATGTTGTCTATTTCGTCATGGAATTTGATAAACCAATTATCAATTTTGGAACTTGGCATGACGGTAAAATAACAGATCAGTCTGATCTGGTTGCTGACAGCGCTCAATTTGCCGGTATGTATGTTGAATTTGATGTCCGCAAAGACAGAGAGGTCCAATTGCGGACCGGAATCTCTTATGTCAGTGTGGCGAACGCAGCAGAAAATCTGAAAACCGAACTTTCAGATCCGTTTGGCTGGTCTTTTGACCGTGTAGTCGCTAACCAACATCGGGTGTGGAATGAATTATTGGAACGATTGGAGATAAAGAGTGATGATTATTTGGAAAAAGAGAAATTTTATACAAATATGTATCGTACATTGGCTAGCCGCAATATATTTAGTGATGTCAATGGACAATGGCGATCTTCTGATGAAGTAATCAGAACAATGAAACGTCCGGGTGATCTAGCCTTAGGCTGTGATGCTTTTTGGAATACGTTTTGGAACTTAAATCAGTTTTGGAATCTAGTTGCCCCGGAATGGTCGAATAAATGGGTGCGGTCACAGTTGGCTATGTATGATGTCAATGGTTGGCTGGCAAAAGGACCTGCCGGGATGGAATATATTCCAGTAATGGTTGCTGAACATGAGGTTCCTTTGATCGTAGGGGCATATCAGATGGGAATACGGGATTATGATATCTCAAAGGCATTTGAAGCGGTCAAGAAAATGCAGACAACAAGTCCGCTAAAATTCGAAGGTGGCTTCGCTGGTAATCGGGACTTAGATGTTTACTTGAAGTATAAGTATGTTCCGTATGACCTGGGCCGTTTCTCTAATTCAATGGAATATAGTTTTGACGATTGGACGGTAGGCCAATTCGCGAGATCATTGGGAAAAGAAAAGGAATATAGCTATTTTAACGATAGAGGAAGCTGGTGGAAGAATGCGATAGATATTAAAAGCGGCTATGCAAGGATGAAAGATGCGAAGGGGGAATGGTATCCTGACTTTGATCCATTTAAATCAGGGGCCAATCATCATTATGTGGAAGGTAATGCCTGGCAGCTGACATTCTTTGTACCTCAGGATATTCCAGCATTAGCAAAAATGATTGGTGAGGATGTCTTTTTAAAACGTTTGGAATGGGGTTTTGGAGAAAGTGAAAAATGGCGCTACAATGGGCCAAATGATCAATATTGGGATTATCCTGTTGTTCAGGGAAATCAGCAGTCCATGCATTTCGCTTATATCTTTAATTGGTTGAAAAAGCCCTGGCTTACACAAAAATGGAGCCGGTCTATCGGTGAGCGCTATTACGGACAAGGGATTTCTAACGCCTATCTCGGAGATGAGGATCAAGGACAGATGAGTGCCTGGTATATTATGAATGCAATAGGATTATTCCAGCTAGATGGTGGTACAAGAGTAAAACCGATTTATGAAATAGGAAGTCCCGCTTTTGAAGAAATTAAGATTAAGCTGGGACGCCAATATGGTCGGGGTGAACAATTTACAATTAAAGCTAAAAATGCGAGCAGAAAGAATATATATATTCAGCGGGCCGTTTTAAACGGAAAGCCCCTTAACACGTTTTATTTCGACGCGGGAGAGCTGTTAAAGGGTGGTGAATTAGTTTTAGAAATGGGAAATAAGCCTAATATGCAATGGGGCTTGTCACATTAGTACCGCACTACTGTTATCCGCTTTTGTTGGAAAGCTGTGCTAGCCTTATCATTTTCCTCAACAAACAGGACTGTTTGTTAAAGTTTGGTTAAACACGAGGGAAGAGGATAACAAAGTTCGATGGGTGGCGTTATGTGTGTAGTTTTCATAATTTAGGTTAATAATTGGTTAGTTAGTAAAAATCCTGAAGCTCCCCACTTCAGGATTTTTTTGTTGCGGAAATTTTCGCTATTGAAAATAATATCAGTATCATTATTGCAATGTGATGATTTGAGCTTGGAAATTTGTTTCTTAATGATTCAATACTATTTTTAATGTTGCTAAATCCTATTAACATTGTAAAATGATAGATATATGTACTACGGATATTTGTAAATCTTTGGTATTATCTGTAGTATTGTGACCACACTTAAAATTTATAATCTACTTAACAAAAACAGGCTGTTTGCCTTTATCAAGATATGATCAAGTTTATCCGTTATTTCCTTTTGGGATTATTTGTTTGGGAGAATGCGTCCGCGCAGAAACTACCGACAGATTATGTTAATCCATTTATAGGGACCAGTAATTATGGAACCACCAATCCTGGCGCTCAGGTACCTCATGGTTTAATGAATGTGTCTCCTTTTAATGTTATGGGATCCTCACTTAATGCTTTTGATAAAGATGCACGTTGGTGGTCTACCCCCTATGAACATAGCAACAGCTATTTTACAGGTTTTTCACATGTTAATCTGAGCGGTGTAGGTTGTCCTGATATGGGGAGCTTATTACTGATGCCGACTGCTGGAAAGCTCGAAATTGATTATCATCTATACGGAAGCACTTATACACAAGAGGAGGCTCAGCCAGGTTATTACAGTAATGTGTTAAAAAAATATGGAATCAAAACGGAAGCAACATCAACAGCGCGTGTAGGGGCGTCTAAGTTTACCTTTCCAAAGGGACAAGCTAATATTTTGCTCAATCTAGGCGAGGGACTAACGAATGAGACTGGTGCCACTGTTCGTTATGTCAGTGATACCGAACTTGAGGGATCGAAATTATTGGGTTCATTCTGTTATACTAACAATCAGGCAGTATACCCCATTTTCTTTGTGATGCGAGTGAATAAAAAACCTACAAAGAAAGGGTATTGGAAATTTCAGCGTGCTGGTGAAAAATGGGAGAATGATTGGAATAAAGATGCTGGTAAATATAAGATTTTTACTGATTATTCGGATCAATTGTCTGGGGACGATCTTGGTGCATTTCTAAGCTTTGATGTTCAAGAAAATGAAAGCCTGGAGGTTCAATTGGCTGTATCCTTTGTAAGTGTCGCGAATGCCCGAAAAAACCTGGAGGCCGAGCAGCCAAGTTTTGGATTTGAACGAACCAGAAAGCAAGCTTCATCCTTATGGAATGACCAACTATCGAAGATTCAAGTTGAAGGGGGGACCGAAGATCAAAAGACGGTATTTTATACGGCTATGTATCATGCCATGATCCATCCGAATATTCTACAAGATGTCAATGGTGAATACCCGGCTATGGAAAATAGAAAGACCCTTGTTGCGAATCACAATCGTTATACCGTGTTCTCCCTATGGGATACCTATAGAAATGTACAGCCACTGATGTCTCTGGTCTACCCGGATAAACAGGTAGCTATGATTCGTTCGATGATTGATATTTATAAAGAAAATGGATGGATGCCTAAATGGGAACTTTATAGCCGTGAAAGCTATACGATGGATGGAGATCCAGCGGTGCCTGTCATCGTGGATGCCTGGATGAAAGGTATTCGGGATTATGATATCAATACAGCTTATGAGGCTTTTTTGAAGTCAGCGACCACAACTGATTCGACGAATCGAATTCGTCCAGACAATGCAGATTATGTTAAATATGGTTATGTTCCATTTCGTGATTCTTTCGATAACTCCGTATCCCACGCGATTGAGTATTATGTGGCTGACTGGAATTTAGCACAGCTGGCTAACTCATTGGGGAAAACTAAAGATGCGCAAACTTTTGGCAAAAGAGCGCAGGGATACAAACACTATTTTTCGCCAGAATATGGTACATTCCGACCTATTCTTCCAAATGGGTCATTTTTGACACCTTTCAATCCGTTGATGGGTGCCAATTTTGAACCTAATCATGGATTCCATGAAGGAAATGCCTGGAATTATAGCTTCGCAATACCATTTGATATTCCCGGTTTAGTTCAATTGATGGGAGGTAAGAATAAGTTTGTGGATAGGTTACAAGCAACCTTTGATAAGGGCTATTTCGATGTTACCAATGAACCAGATATGCTCTATCCACATGTTTTTTCAGAAATAAAAGGTGAAGAGTGGCGCACACAGAAGCTTGTGAAGCAAATTCTGGATAAACATTTTACGAATAGTCCCGGTGGGATTCCAGGTAATGATGATACAGGAACAATGTCGACTTGGGCATTAATGAATATGATGGGGATTTATCCTTTCTGTCCTGGTAGGCCAGATTATACAATTGTGACTCCTGTATTTGACAAAGTAACTATTCAGCTCGATAAAAAGTACTACTCTAAGTCCGATAAAATAATTATCAGACGCCAAAAAAAAGGCAAAGGAGAATACATCAGAAAAATTATAGTCGATGGAAAGCCATTAGCAGGCTTTAAGATCAGTCATCAGGTTTTGGTCAATAGCAAAGATATCTTAATTGTAACCGGAGACAGATAAATCACATATAGATTAAAGGAGCTATCTACACGATGAAATATATAAATTATCTTGCATGGGCGGGTTTATTGGGTATCCTGAGCTGTGCATCACAGAAGGACTTCACAGCGGATTCATATGCGAAATCTGTCAACCCATTTATTGGAACAGATTTTACAGGAAATACCTATCCTGGGGCACAATCACCCTTTGGCATGGTGCAATTGAGTCCGGACAATGGGCTGCCAGGTTGGGACCGTATTTCGGGTTATTTTTACCCGGATAGTACCATTTCAGGGTTTAGCCATACACATTTAAGTGGGACGGGGGCTGGTGATTTGTACGATATATCGTTTATGCCTGTTACGATGCCGTATCATGAGGCGGGTGCCCCTCTAGGGATCCATTCAAAGTTTTCACATAAAAATGAATCGGCGTATGCCGGATATTATCAGGTCAAGCTGACAGATTACAATATCGATGTGGAACTCACAGCAACGCCACGCTGTGGTATTCAACGTTATACATTTCCTAAGGGACAATCTTCGGTGTTTTTGGATCTAAAAAAAGCCATGAACTGGGATGCGACGACAGATTCTCATATCGAGATAGTTGATTCGGTTACCATACGTGGGTACCGATTTTCTGAAGGCTGGGCCAGAGGACAACGTGTTTATTTCGAAACCAGATTTTCAAAACCCTTTCGTGAGGTTCATATAGATAGCTCGGCAATAGTCTCTAGTGCTGACAGTCGAACAAAAGCCACCAAACGTATTGGTACAGCGTTTAAGGTACGTTTTGACTTTAAAACATCTGCTGGTGAACAGATAACGCTCAGTACTTCTCTTTCGGGAGTAAGTATGGAAGGAGCTTCCAAAAATTTAAAAACCGAGGTGCCAAAGGATGACTTTGATTACTATCTAAAACAAGCTGAAAACAATTGGAATGAGGAACTAGGGAAAATTACCATCCACACGAGCGATAAAGATACAAAAGCAAAATTTTATACAGCTTTGTACCATTCGATGTTGGCTCCTACGATATTTGGAGATGTAGACGGTGCTTATTTCGGCGCTGACCGAAAAATACATCAAGCGGAAGGCTGGACCAACTACAGTACATTTTCGCTTTGGGATACCTACCGTGCGTCCCATCCCTTGTTTACCTATCTTGATCCGAACCGGGTAAATGATATGGTTAAATCATTTATTGCATTTTATGAACAGCACGGCCGCTTGCCGGTATGGAATATTTATGGTAGTGAAACCGATATGATGATTGGTAATCATGCTATCCCAGTTATTGTAGATGCATATTTGAAAGGTATAGGTAATTTTGACGTCGAAAAAGCATTGGCGGCTTGCGTAGCTACAGCTAATATCGATAACTATAGAGGCATCGGGCTGTATAAAAAGCTGGGGTATGTTCCTTATGACGTTGTGGATAAGTATAATACTGACAACTGGTCTTTGTCACGTACACTCGAATATGCCTTTGATGATCATTGTATTGCTGTTATGGCACGCAAGATGGGAAATAAAGAGGTTGCAGATACATTCTCAAAAAGGGCGGAAAACTATAAAAATGTCTATAATCCAACAACATCATTTATGCAGCCCCGTGATAGTCAGGGGACTTTTGTCTCCCCATTTGATCCTGAAGAATACAGCGCACACATTTGTGAAAGCAATGCATGGCAATACTTTTGGTCTGTACAGCATGATATTCCTGGATTGATCAAGCTTGTTGGCGGAAAAGAACGTTTTGCGCAGAAATTGGATAGTATGTTTACTTTTCACCCCTCAGATACCAGTAAATTACCTATCTTCAGTACCGGTATGATCGGACAATATGCGCATGGAAATGAACCAAGTCATCATGCCATATATTTATTTAATGCCATTGGACAACCATGGAAAACACAAAAATATGCTGCCGAAGTGATGGATAAGCTCTATCTAAATAATCCGTCAGGACTCAGCGGAAATGATGACTGTGGACAAATGTCTTCTTGGTTTGTATTCAGCGCACTCGGTTTTTATCCTGTTGATCCCGTGAGTGGAAAATATGAAATCGGTACCCCGATGTTTGAACACAGTGAAGTTAAACTTGCAAATGGGAAAAAGTTTACTGTGAAAGCAAACCATGTAAATAAAACCAATATTTATATCCAGTCGGTTACCTTGGGTGGAAAGCCCCTCGATACAAGTTATATCACACATGAGCAGATCATGTCCGGAGCCACCCTTGTTTTTGAAATGGGAGGCAAACCTGGTCCAGCATGGTACAAAAAATAGCTGATAGCATTCGTTGTTTTTGTCTACAGAATCTCCAAAAAGTTAACGCTTATTGGAGATTTTTTTTGAACAGGAACGCTATTCAAGGTGTTTATAAAAATAGGTTGTACTGCAGGGGCTACCGTCGGGAAAAAGTGCATAATTTGGAATATTTCCTACGACATTCCACCCACATTTAAGATATAAGGCGTGAGCAGGGCTATTTGTTACGGTATCCAATACCAACAGCGATTTTTTTATCTTGCGGGCGATTAGTTCAAGATGTTGTAACAGGTTTTCCGCTATGCCAAGGCGCCGAAATGAGGAATGTACCAACATTTTTGCAACATCAGCCCGGTGAGGCTGATTTTGGGGAAGGTCTATTTGTAATTGTACAGTAGCAATGATTTTGCCCGATAAGACCTCTTTTGCAACAAGTAGTACTATTTTTCCTTGTTCTACCTTTGTAAAGACATTGTTCCAAAACTCACGAGCTTCTTCTTTACTTATACCTTGCATAAAACCGACTGAGGCTCCGCCCTGGACAATATCCTGTGTTAACTCTATAAAATCGGAAATTAGAGGATGATTTATTTCTTTTAATTCTTCGATGTGGATATTCCTCTTTTCAGAAATATGCATATTTTATAGTTTTTATTTAGCGTGAAATAACTGTTTTTTATTGAGAAATAGCACTACCGCTTCATTATGCTATTGATTAAAGCATTGATATCGATGAAAAAAATATTTAATGTCTCCAAATTGACCCGGACACAATTTTGTATCATGCTCGTGGTCTCTCGTTTTGTCTGACTGGATTTTTTTTAGGCTTCCACAGCATTGTGTAGCACCGTTAGTGCTGTTACGAAAATGAGGGGTAAAATATTAATTATTGCTTCTTGTAAACGCAAAATAAATAACATACAACCAGCCCAATATACCATGGATAAGCGCCCAAAGAATAGATTTGTTGCGGTCCCACGAGGTTACCACCGCGATAACAGAGCCAAGCCCAATTCCGGATTGTGTAATTGTCTGGGTCGTTGAACGACTAATTTCCTGTCCGAAAACCATGCTCGACATTCCGATAAGCATGATCAATAAAGCTGATCGTTTCATATTATTTTATTAATCCTTCTCAATTTGATTCGTTCTATATTTTCTTAATTCCGTGAAAACAACAGCCTCCTATTTGATCTGTATTCTTTTTCTAAGTTCCGTAATTCTTTCGTAAGAAACAAGCTGTTTGCACTTAACTTATGCCCATAGATTTACTAATTTAAGATTATCTATTGTTTAGGGGGAAATTATCTCAAATAACTTTACGGTAAAAAAATAAGACAATTTTACTGTTTATTCTTGCTGTTTCAATAAGTAATAATTTTATGTGTTTTAAAGAGAGAATTTATTGCACAAATTTTGTTGGTAGAAAAATTCCAACAAAAGAAGTTGGTCTTCCCGAATAAAAACACATACCTTTTAATGGAAGTGGAGCACACAAGAAAACTGAGTTTATTTGATTTGAAAGGAAAGAGCACAAAAATTGACACGAATCTTAAAAGGTCGGCAACGAATATTAATTGCCTTAAATAAACATTATTAAAAATACGTTATTTGGTGAAAAATCAACAAATGAGAATTATAATTTTAATCATAATCATTAGTACATCCGTATGGACATCCTGTGGCGATAATTTGGAATTCGGATATAACGAAAAAATAACAGATCTTTTTTATGGATGTAAAGAGAAGTTAGATGAGAGTTATAACAAACTGTTGGAAGGTGGCTATGACGTAGGGAAAGCGGATGAATTATCGTACGAAATGAAACTAAAAGAGGCACAGGCTTTGAGCAGCTATGTCAAAGGTATAAAGAGTGAAATTAACGAATTAAAGCCTAGCGAAGCAGCAAAGAGCTTTCATTCAACAACAGTTGCTTATATGACAAGAATAGTGGATGGTTACGGAACTTTGTTGATTCGATATGTAGATGAACAGAAAACAGGGGCAAGACATGTTTTATTAAGGGATATCACGGATGAAAAGAATAAAATCACAGCGTTGGCGGATACGTGCTTAGAGAAACAGGTGAAATTTTTAAATAAGGTGGGTATTAAGGTTACGGCAGTGCAGTAGTACAATTAATTTCTAACAAATGAGAGCATGTTTAATCAATAACAGATTTTATTTAATGATGGTTTTACTCTTACTTGTTGTATGCTGTAAAAGTAAAGCCATAAAGCAAATCGTCAATGCTCCCGGTCAACAGAAAACTGTACGGTCGGAGTGGTTGGCTCAAAGGTATTCACAAGTGATAATGATCGAGGATCGTCAAGTAGCTTTATTAAAGGGGAATTACCTGGTGGATGTACCTTTACGGTTTAATTCAGATTCAACATATGTATTTTATTTGAGCGCAAAAATTCCAGTACAACTTTTTAAGGAATCATTGGAATTTTACCCTGAATTGCAGCGATTTATCCTTATTGTCCCTGATTGGAAGTTTTACAGTGAAGTTAGTAAAATGGCTTCGAAAAAAGGAATGTGCATAGAACCGGAAACGACTAATTTTTACTACTATATAAAACGGGAAGGAGATCATGTAAATGTTGATAGTACTCGGTTGGGGGGAGGCGAGAATCCGATACTTGATTTTGACAAACCTAGGATACCTGACAATATGCTAACCGTATACAGGAAGGAAAGCTATGGTTCTGTGTGCTGCCCTCGTGATCCAATGTGGGGTATAGCTGATCGGGATAGTTCGTTTATCCGTGGCTTTGAAAAGCGAAATAGATTCAAAGTAACTATAGGGCGATACACGCAACGGGAAGGGAAGGAAGGTGAACGTAGTATATATTATACATTGCCTGGATTAACGACAATGCAGCGATTGCAATTTTTGTTGGAGAAACATGCGCAATGGAGACTGAATGGGGAAACTCGGAAAATACCACTTTCGCCAAAATTGTTTACACCACAATTGCTACAGATGATAACAACAGGTTTTAACAAGCTGGAAGAAATGCCTTAATCGAATAGTTGTATTTCAAATATTTTGTCCCAATTTTTTCCAGTTACAAAAAAGGTGTCCGAATTTTTATTGTAGGCAATTCCATTTAATACATCTAGATCGATATGTTGTGTCACATTTTCTCGTAGCTTAGAAAGGTCAACTAATCCTTCTATGACCCCTGTTTTTGGATCGATAATACCCATCACATCTTCCATAAAGAAATTAGCATAAATTTTCCCCTTTACCCATTCCATTTCGTTGATCTGATTGACGATTTTCTCATTTGTGGCAATAGAGAGGTAATCAACTTTAGAAAAATCATTGGGATTGAGTATATAGATGTTTTCTGAACCGTCAGACATGTACAAATTTTTACCATCTGAGGTTAGTCCCCATCCTTCCATATTTTGAAAGTATGGCAATGTTTTAATTATTTTTAGTGTTGCAATATCATAGACATAGGCAAGGTTGTTTTTGTAAGTTAATTGATATAATTTTCGATTTAGTATGGTTGCACCTTCACCAAATATTGAATCGGCTAATTCCACCTTTTTAATTGGTTGCCCTGTTTTAGGATCTATAATTCGGATACTTGATTTACCTTTACTTCCACTGACCCCAACACCATTTCCTGTACTTTCCATCAGATTATCTCCGAAAAACTCTAGGCCCTGTGTAAATGCCTTGATGTCATGTGGGTAGGTGTTTACAACTCGATACGTTAAAATTCTTGGTGGGATTGCAGGTAAAAGATCTATGTTTACTGTGTTTTCTTCAGATTTTCCGTCGCTAAATACTACAGCTTTAATAATTTGTTTGCCAAATTTTTCTTGCGATAATGGATATGTTATCGTTTTGTTTTCTAAGACTTTAATAATTGGTTTGCCATTCAAGTAATAGGAGATAGAATCAATTTTTAGACTGGGTAAAGTTGTAATTTTAAACGATAATTCTTCATTTGCTGTGTACTTTTGTTTGATCCCTTCGAAGCTAAAATTAGGATCGTTGCTTTGCAAGCTGTCTGGAAAAAGAGGTTTATTTTTTTTACTACTTTCTCTACATCCTATTAAAAGAGATGCCACCGTTAGGAAAAATAGTGAGGAAGTCGTTTTCATTTTTATAAAGCGTTAGAATGGTGAGATTTGTTTAATACCTGAGGTAAGATAAATATAATTTCAAAAGAAACCTTGACATTCTAAAAACAATATTTTTGGGATTTGTTTGATTTAATTCAGCATTTTCTATAAGGTTGTTGAATATGTCAGCTATATATCACATCTTCACTGAAATAAATAACCTCCTGATCAAAGTTGTTTTGGAACTTTAGCGAATAATTAATTCTCATAGTATAAATTTATGGTTATAATATATTGATTATGAGGTGTTTGTTTGTTTATTTAATACTCTACTTTCAGCAGCCAAACATTATTATGATGAGGTCTGTTCATTGAGAAACTCCGTGAAGTGTTTCAACATATCTATGAGTTATATGAGAATGAAATACTGTAGCATAGTTTAACTATTTGTCCTATTTCAATTGTTATAGCATTATGGAAGTTTTATATTTTTCAGGCACAAGTGGCATACTATTGCCCTACAAGAACAAAAGCTATTATCCCAATGATTTAAAGGATAAGAGCAGGCTTGCAGTATATAGCCTATTATTCAATTCTTTGGAGGTAAACAGCACGTTTTACAAGATGCCACGTAGGGAAACTGTCGGCCGATGGGCTCAGGAAACGAGCAATAACTTTCGTTTTACTTTTAAGCTTTGGAAAGGAATTACTCATCAAAAGGATTTAATTTTTGAACCTAACGATGTTGTTAAATTTTTGGATATCATTAACGCTGTGGATAAGAAGAAGGGGTGTTTGTTGATACAATTACCTCCATCAACCACATTTTCCTCGCTGATCAATTTAGATAAGCTTTTACGGTGTATTGTAAAGGATAAGCGAAGATTAGGCTGGCATGTATGTGTTGAGTTTCGTCATCAGTCCTGGTATTGTCAGGAAACAACGACACTATTAAGCTCTTATGGTATGAATTTGGTGTTACATGATAAAGATAGCGGCGGAATAAATGTACAATATGCTGGTAATGATATAGTCTATGTTCGTTTTCACGGGCCAGAGGGTGATTATAAGGGAAGTTATGAGGATGCCGTATTGCATGAATATAGTGGTTATATCAAGGAATGGTTAGCTGAAGGAAAAGAAGTGTATGTTTATTTTAACAATACGATTGGAGCTGCTATCGCCAACCTCAGAATTTTAGAAGAATATATTAAAATCTTATGATATGCTAATTGTTTAAAATATACTTCCACGAATATATTCTTTATCCATATAACCATCCCAACTTTCGTGGTCACGCATAATATGATGATAGACTGTGGTTAAAGCCTGTTCTTTTGTGAATAAAGGAATGCCTATTCGAACACAGTCATAATCAGCATAAACTCCATTGCAATCATTCCATTGAAGCCACTGGAGCAATTCCTGTCGTTTCATGAGTGAAAGCGTGTCGAAAAGTGTTTTATCTTTTAAATCTAATAGCCGATAACGCCAATCCTTTCGCTGTGACTCCATTGCTGCAATTTTTGGCAATTGATAGCCGATAATCTGTTTGATGAAAGATTCCATAACCTCAGCATTAGTTGTTAAACATAAGTTGTAGTGGACCATTCGAAAAACTGTTATATTGCTTTTTTGCATGATTTCGCAATATCTCTTTATAGGTATATTCGATAGCCTTTGATTTGCAAAGTGGTTTTATACCATTCTCCATGCATTTTCGATCCGTATAATTTCCCTTTGGGTTGTACCATTGTAACCAGTCAACAAGGACCTCCCGCTCCATCGTTTCAAGTCGTTGAAGTAAACCATTTATTTCACTGTCTTTAAGTTGTTCCCGCCAATCGGACCATGTTGATCGTGCTATGAATTCTCGGTTTGCTTTGAATTTATTTTCCATTGTACTACTTATAACTCATTTTTTGTTTAATCCTATTTAAACTATCAGCTTGCTTATAATTGCATTCCCCAATTTACTTTTCATAAATAATGCAATTTGTTGCAGTAATTCGGGGCTGACTTCAGGGACTCTTTCCAGATCCCGAATAAACCATTTTTGAATTACTGGGTAATGTTTAAGGGCTGAATCAAATTTTACTACCTCGGCTCTGGATGATTTCCCTTCGGGATCGTAGTATGACCAAAGCACAATAAAGATTGTATCAGGATCCTCATCGGGATAAGGGGTGTGGAAGCGAACAATATCGCCAACATGCAATTCCTTATTGTCGTGTCCTTTTGCCTGTTCCATAAAGATGTTGTCTAAAATTGATAGTCAAATATACTAAAAATGTTAGTTTTTAAAAATTTTATATTTTTTTTGTGAGGTGTATCGATGGTTGCAGGGGCTATTGTCGTTTTTTTTAAAGGGAATTTGCCTATATATGAATATGTTTTTAGTTATCTATTTGGGTGAAAGGTTTTAATTTGATGTAACGAATAAACAAAGTAAAATATACTGAAATCGAGCTAAGGTCATCTCGCAAAAGTTCTTCGGTTAGTCTGTTGATGTTTCGCAGGGAGAGCATGCTATTTGATAAGATTTGTCTATAAGAAAAATCTTAATAGGGATATCCTAGTTATTCGGCAATAACACCAAAGGAGGTCTTTAGTAGATGCAATAAAATGAAGCAAACGACTAAAATCAGTCTTTCAAAAAGGAAACAAGGGGTCGTATAAATCGATCGAAAGCTTCAATATGAGGTAAATGTCCGACGTTGTCGAGTTCAACGAGTTTTGATCCTTTTATCTTTTGCTGTGTTTCCTTTCCCAAATGCTGATACAGTCCCATTTTTGCAGCGACATTTGGATCTTTTACATTAGCTTTACCAATAGCAGTTCGATCCCTTGTACCAATGATGAGTAAGGTAGGTGTTTTGATATATTGGAATTCGTAAACAACAGGTTGGGTGAAAATCATATCGGACGTTTTGGCGTTGACCAGTGCAATTTTGTGATAATCTTTAGCCTTTGTCCAACCGGTAAGAAGGTATACCCATTCATCATAATCTGGTTTCCATTTGTTGTCATAGTAAAATCTACTTTGATATTCTTTTGTCGTTGTATAATCTGCTTTTAATTCCATTTGAAAATTTTGGTTAATGGAAGCGTAGGGAGCAACAAGTTTCCAGTCTTCGAGTCCAATTGGATTTTCTAAAATAAGTTTTTCAACTGTTTCAGGATACATTAACGCAAATCGAGAGGCAAGCATTCCCCCCATAGAGTGCCCTAGTAACCTCACTTTATCAATACCTAATTTGTCTAGAAGTGATTTTGTGTTTTCGGCGAGTTGCTGAAAACTAAACTGATAATCTACAGGCTTCGAGGATTTGCCAAATCCAATCTGATCAGGTACGACAACTCGATATCCAGCTGTATTTAAGGCTTGGATAGTTGTTTTCCAGTACGCTCCGTTGAAATTTTTGCCATGAAGCAGCAACACCGTATGACCATTTGGATTTTGCGGGGTGACATCCATATAGGCCATTTTTATCTCTTCTCCCTGACTCTTCAGGTTGAAATAATTAACATCATAAGGATACTGATAGTTGTTAAGCATAATATCCAGTACAGGACGATCCGTTTGCGCTTTGGACAGCGAATGAACAAGGATGAGTAGAAAAAAGGAGAGTTGTTTGATCAATAATTTCATGTTTGCATATTTAATATTCGAATAATCATTTCGGCAACTTTATTTTATAAACACGATAGGGTAGTTCGACCCGGTCTATGCCCTTGTTCCATTGTGGATCTCTAGCTAATTGTGCGCATGAAAAGTAAAGATAACCGTTACCGTCTATACCCAAAGAATCTGGCCACAACAATCTCGGATCCTGCGTCAATAGATGAACTTGTCCATCTGGGCTCAAGTATTTGATACTGTAATCCATTGAGGTGGTAAGATAAATATTGCCGCTTCGATCTGCAAGCAGGCCGTGTGTAACGCCTACATTTCCCATATCTTCTACTTTGCTCTGTAGCTCTTGTTGGGAGAGTGTCATATCCGCAAGATACTTTGTCGCGACACGGTATAGGTGATTTTTATTGATCGGTTTAAAGTAGAAGTAATTAAAATCGTGACTTAACGCTATCCCGTTCACGTGGGAGAGGAATGGGTTCCCATCCTTATTGCGCATGTCTATACCCGAATAGGAAATAACAACTTGGGGATCTGCTAATGTGAAGGAGGTTTTTTCCAATGCTTTTCGGCTATTTCCCGTTTGAAGGTCAAGGACAATGATTGCTGCTTGTCCAGGGTCTGAAAGATAGGCAAGATTTTTTTGTACATCAATGCGGACATCGTTCAAACCTGATTTCGTTTTGTCCAGGTCATCAAATGTGTAGATACGCACGATCTGATTGTTTTTTGTGTCGATTTTTAGAAGTTTGAATTGGCCGGTAGGAGCCGTACCACCTGGACCGAAAATAGCCCCAGACGTTGATGGTTTGGAGTCTAATACCCATAAGTAATCGGCTGCGTCTACAAATATATCCTGAACATTTACAAAATGGGAATCTTCATCCCCTTGTTTGTTCCATGTTTCGTTCGGGTAAGGTATGCGCTTGCCATCAATGATTTCTGTGAGTGCATATTGATAGTCTTTGTTCTGTTTAGGAAATGATACGAATAGTCGGTTTGTTGAAGTTGCGCTGACTCCTATGGGACGATAAGGTCCAAAAGATGCTGCAACTTCCAGTTTTGGATCGATAGCGAGTTTGTTTTGTGCTTGCATTTTGAAGCTAAAAAGGTGAACAAATAGAATAAAAAATATAAGTCTTTTGAACATATCTTGTATTTATCTATAATCTGGTAATTGTGTCGCATAGTGATAATCGGTTTCTAAAACGAATCCTTCTTTTATAACTTTGTTTTCTGTATTATTGTTTTAACAGATCTATTTTATGAAGGCTCTGTTAGCTATTTTGTAAGTTAAGAGCAGTTTTATTAAAAGAAATACTCGATTTCTTTGATAATGGGAGATAACGCAGTAAAAATTCAAATCAGTACAAACGACGCAATAAGCTATTGTTTTTTAACGCGCCCGCTATCGAAAATAGCGAGGCATTTTTCTTTCTATTATTTAGGAAATTTGACGCCGAATCTGGATTTAAATTTTTTCTCCATCGGGTTCATCGCCATTTTCATGTAAGCCTATATGAGTTGATCTAAAGTATGTCAACAGATTCGGTGGTTTTAAAAGGTTGACATGCTTAAATGATATGAAAAATGATTTTAGCGCTGTTGAATAGTATATATACAAGGACTGGGTTGGTGTTGCTTCCTATCAATTCGTTACTACTTTGTCGAGCTATAGAGGCACTTTAATCGAAGAAGGAGTTTTATAAAATGCTAGAGGAATCTGGTGCAAAGAGGATGTGTTTTTATTGCCAGTAGAGGAAGGATCATATAGTCTACATTGACTGTATTTGCGGTGTTGGTAAACTGTTGATTGAATGGCGATAACTATTTCACAAAGGACGTGAATACTTTCGGACCGGAATTATTTATTTCGATCGTTGACACAATCCATTGTGGGGTATATGCCTACGTATCGATGGCTGGTTTACTTTAATGCAGTGCCAAAAACTTCTTTTCGAACTTTTACGTAGATACTGGAACGACGAATATAACTATTTTCGGTTGTGAAGCGTCAGGAATGAATCAAGATAAGCACTCTTGGCCGACCGAAAGGAACATAGTAAGGGGGGGAGATCTAATGGATAGTCGATGCATATACCTGTATGAACGAAAGGATTCCATTAAAACGGTTGCGGATTGTCTGGTGTTGCGAAATAGTGCTTGTCTGTGTTCGAGACAAGCGGGGCTGTGCGGAAGTGATTGCCCAGCGGTAAATTTTCGTTATTTCTCTTTGGAAACTGTAATTCGAGCTTAGGGCCTTGGTAAAATTTCCTGATGGTACATTCACCAATTTCATTAGGATAATTGATGGATATCGAGCTAATATAACTACGGATGGCATTGATTCTCATTTATTATCCTAATTATGATCGTTTCAATTTCTTTTGCATGAGTGACAGTCATGAAATGACCAGCTCCTTGAATAATAAACGTAGGAGCTACATTTGTTATTGGGATAATGCGATCTCTACTGCCGTGTATATGGATTATATTATTGGGGATAGTTCTGTTTTTCCAATTTAAAATTTGTTGAATCGCCCAAGCCAGAAATTTAGAATCCGTGTCTTGCAATATTTGCTTGAGCATCATTTTATGTTCTTTTAGGGTGATACCAAAGAAATAATAGGATAAAATATGATGTGACTTTAGAACCGAACTCGGGATAAACTTGTGTATATTGAGCACACTTATAAGCTTGTAAAGTTTAGGGAGTTCATTATTACCTTTTGCGGACGAAAGTAAAATAATTTGTTTTATGTCAATTATTTTAGCTATTTCCATGGCAATCATTCCTCCAAAAGATAATCCAATAAGAATTGGACGTTCGGTGGTAATTTTAGCGGATAATCGCAACGCATAGCATGAAATTGATTCTGTTGGAAACGGGGCGATCCAATCAAGGTATGTCACATTTAGGCCCTTAAAATTCATTTTTTTAAATACCCTTCGGTCGACTCCTAATCCACTAAGTATATAAATATGGGCATCGGACATGATGATAGGTTTAAATACATTTTGCCTGCAAATTATTAATAATGCACCGATATCCAAAACCAGAAAAATTTTAGGCTAAAGTATATCATGTGATTTCTTACAAAAAACAAGATATCCAAACACTAGCGGATATCTTGTTTTTATCCATAAAAGCGAATACTCGTCTTTTATGGATTTTTAAATTTTTAGAACGTTTAGATTATTAACTTCGTTAAGACAAAGTTGTTAAGCTTTTGGCCTCGAAGATAGATAAATCTTCGAATTGTTCTGCTTGTACCTTTTTAACCCAGTTTGGATCTTGCAAAATTGCCCGCCCCACTGCAACCAAATCGAAGTCCCCTCTTTCATAGCGACGCACTAATTCATCCAGTGAGGCTGGAGAGGATTTAAATTCTGAATTTGTAAATACTTCACCAAAATCTTTGTCAAGTCCTACTGAGCCTACCGTGATGGTTGGTTGACCAGATACCTTTTTCAGCCACCCTGCAAAATTTAAATCACTGCCTTCAAATTCTGCCTCCCAATACCGACGTTGGCTTCCATGGAAAATATCCACGCCTGCATCAACTAATGGTAAGATCCAATCTTCCATTGCTGTTGGGGTAGGGGCTAATCTCACCGTATAATCTTGCTGTTTCCATTGTGATAGCCTAATGATAATTACAAAATCAGGTCCAACGGCTTTTCGCATTGCTCTCACCACTTCGATAGCAAATCTGGAGCGCTCCTTTATTGTTTTACCACCGAATTCATCTGTTCTGTGGTTCATTCCTTCCCAAAAGAATTGATCAATCAAATAACCGTGTGCAGCATGTATTTCGAAAGCATCGAAACCTAGCTCTTTTGCAGATCTTGCTGCAGCTGCATAAGCTTGGATAGTATTTTCTATATCGGCTAAAGTCATTGTATCAGGGCTTTCGAAAGCCGCTGGGGGAGTCCATTGCATTGGTGTATATCCGACATGCCATAGTTGAGGTGCTATTTTACCACCTTTTGCATGAACAGCATCGACAATGTTTTTCCAACCGTTTAGTGCTTGCTCCCCATAGAAATTAGGAATGTCCTTTAAGTTTTTTGACGCTGGTCTCTCGATCACGGTTCCCTCGGTCAAAATCAAACCAACGTTTCCGGCAGCACGCCGTTCATAATAACCTGTAACGCTGTTTCCAGGAATCCCGTCAACAGAAAATGCTCGCGTCATGGGTGCCATAACGAAGCGATTTTTCAATACAAGATTTTTATATTGAAAAGGACTGAAAAGTGTTTGTATGCTCATATCTTATATTATTTACGAATTTCCCTACAAAGATATTTTAAATAGTATATTTTTGTAACTATTGATAGTGTAAAGTAGTTACCTTTGTGTAACTATCAAATTATTTGACAATGAAAAGAACTGATTTTAAGAGCTGTTCGTGTGCGATGCAACGTTCCATGGGAATTCTGGGGACTAGATGGAAGCCGATTATTATATACACGCTACGAGATCGAAAAGCCCGATTTGGACAACTTGATGCGTTGATTGTGGATATAATGTTGATGTTGACCCCTCCGCTGGACATACTGACCCCTCTATCAAGGCTTTCTTCAGTCCAACTGATGACCTGACAATATTACTTCTTTTTTCTTAGACTTTCGCCTTTATTATGGAAAGCTTTCCATAAGACAGGTTATGACCACAATATGGTTATGGAAAGTCCATTGCAAGATATAAGGATAAATAAACTATTGCGTTATTACTTTACATTTAGACTTTCCATAATAATCACCTTTTACCGAACTCTTTCAGCCAAGTTATCAAGTTTCTGTTATCAACCCATTCTCCATTAGGTATAGAAGGAGTAAGACATTCTGATGCCCTTTCTATTGCCTCTCTTTTTTGTTTAGAATCTGCTCTGGCATAAACCTCTGTGGTCTGGATGGAAGTGTGGCCCAGCAAGTCCCTGATCCAAATAAGATTTACGCCGGATTGCAACAGATGCATCGCCCGGCTGTGCCTTAGCTGGTGACAACTAGTTACATCAGGTATAAGGTGAGGATTGTGTGCCCGGGCCATATCTGCATATTTTTTCAGGATATAAGTGATTCCCGCTCTGGTAAGTTTTTTACCGGCACTATTCCAGAAGATAGGTCTTTTCATATTTATCGCGCAATCAATATTGTACCGGTCCATATATTTCATGAGTATTTCAACTACATGTTCTGAGATAGGTACTATCCTCACTTTTCGTCCTTTCCCATACACCTTGATAGAGAATGGTGTATACTGTATCTGCAATGATTCTATTGTAAGGTCTGCCAATTCCTGTACCCGACAACCCGTGTCATACATCAGCGCAAGTATAGCCACGTGTCTCAGTTCCCTGTTGTTTGTATAATCCGGTTGCGCCAGTAGCAGTTTTACTCCTTCTTTTGTATAGTGTACCGGAGTTGGATACATTTTTTTCAGATTTCTGATTGCCAAGATTCTTTGCCATTGATCCAGATACTCTATGCTGTCATATTGAAGATACGACACAAAGGAATGTATCGCTGCCAATCTGTTGTTACGGGTTGCAATGCTATTACCATTCTTCTCAACCAGCCATCGCAGATATTCCAGTACATTGTCTCTGTTAATGTCCGACAATGTCACCTTCTCGACCTTTAGTTGTTGCTCGTCCCTCAGGAATGAAAAGAAGGAAACAAAAGAATCACGGTATGCAGATATCGTATTTGGACTAACATTCCGTTCGTGGGGGAGATATTCTCCCAAGAATGCTGTAATATACTTTGCTATGTTATTCGTTGCCATCGTTTTTAGGATATATAAAGTCATTGAGAGTAGTGCACTGATCCAATAATTCGGGGTATTCTTGGCAGGTGAGTTTTACATACCCTTCAGTGGAATGAAGGGACCTGTGTCCAAGGCAAGCTGACAACAAAGGCAGGGCGGAATATATGTCCATACCACCCTTTACCATCTTCGCTAGAGAGTGTGTTGCCATGGTATGCCTAAGATCATGCACACGTGGGCCAAAGCGTTCACCCCTATATGCAATTCCACATTTTGTATATATCTTTCTGAACCAGTTGTAGGCATTGGCAGATGATAGTGCCGTGCCGTTTAATTTCATGAGGAACGGGTGGTCAGGGGCAGATATGCCCTCTACCGGTACCATGCTCCGATAATGCAGGTATTTCAGGATATTTTCCTTTAGGCTGTCACATATCGGGACCAAACGTTCTTCACCATTTTTGGTACTGCTCCACGTTCCGACTTTTAGGATATTCCTGTCCAGATCCACATCCTTGTTCCTCAATGAAACGGCTTCCGTGATCCTTATACCCGTACTGTACAAAAGCCTGATCAGGCAGGGCACCGATATGATCGGGTCATCCTTCCTGTGACTTTCACGCAATAGGCTATCAGATTCATGGAATATTGCCAGCATCTGCTCTTCCGTGAAGATATAGGGCGTAAAGCCACGGTCATTAACACATTTGGGCAAGGGCATTATATATGATTTAGCTCCCTGCTCATTCATATATCTGGCAAGTTGTGACAGTTTGGAACATTTTCCATAGAATGTCCTGCTACAGTCATTCATCCTGGACGTTGACCAAGCAACTATCAGATCTTTCGTAATGACAGGTTCCCTTAGACCGTAATGAACGGTGAACTCATCAAACTCTTTGTATGTCCACTTTGTGGATATCACATTGAACCCGCAGGATTCTTTTATGCGGATAAGGGCTTTCATATATGGAGAAAGAGGTCCTTGGTAGTTGAACGGGTTAGTCATAGAGCCATCCCCCTTTCTGCATATAAAAGTAATCCTTTGGTTCCGGCACTTTCAATACGCATTCCAGCATATGTGATAGGTCAATCCGTATATAGGTTCTGGTGGTATCTGCTTTCGAATGGCCCAAAGTTTCCGATATGATCGGGATAGGTGTTGATTTATCCAGCATCCTTTGGGCCAGACTGAACCTTAGGGCATGTCCTCCACGGTGTCTGTCCCCGAAATCTATTCCGGATGACATAAAAACAGTAAGGATTGCAGAATGGACGGCTCCACCATCAAGTTCCCTGTACGGTGGCCGACAGCTCAGGAACACCTTCTCGGACATGGACTTTGGACGGGCATACCGTAGATAGTCTATAATCGCATTGCCAACTACGGATAACAGCGGCAGGGTCAATGGATTTCCTGTTTTATATTGTACAAGGGCTATTTTATTGTTTTCCCAATCTATGTTACTGAAGCTCAAATTGGACACATCAGATACACGGAGCCCAAGCCGGGAACACAATAACACCATTGCATAATTACGTTTGCCGACATTGTTCGAAAGGGATATCGATTGCTCTACCTTCCGTACTTCATCCTGGGAATAAAACGAAGGAACTTTCGTGCGCTTGAACCTATTGCCAAGTGAGCTCAGCATACGTGAAAAGTCCCTGGAAAGAACCTTTTCCCGAAAAAGGAACGAAAGAAAGCGCCTTGTGTTATCGATATATTCCTTCCGTTGATGTTCGCGGCTCTCAACATACTGTGTTATTATCTCTTCAGTTATGCCGGAAAGGTTGTTTATTCCATTCTCAAGCAGATATTCTATGAAGTTGCTAATAGACTTTTTGTAACGCTGGAGAGTTTTCTTCTCGTTAATACGCCGGGATTTCAAAAAATCGAGGTACTGATTCGCGGCCTCCCCAATTTCACCCCTTAATGGGAATTGTACCGCACAATGCATTCTTCCTCCGAGATTGTTGTTCAACAACACGCGGGTTAATACATCAACACTCTTGACAATGTCACGATGATGGAGTGTAACACTGAAACCATCATGGCACGTCAGCACGAAATCATTGCCGATGCTCTCCTCATAGTCCAACAGACCCCGTGATAACATATACGCGAGGATGCCTTTCTTCCACAACCAATTATAGGTGTAGATTCTGCTACTCGAATACCTTGCTTCTATTAAAAGCCGATTGGCTTGCTCAATAAGCTTTTGAATTTCCATAACTTTTACTTTTAATGTTGAAACTGCATTGTTTCACATTAAAGTTATGGAAAGGGGTTATGGATAGTGTTTTTGTAAACCGCTAAAGTTGAGTTCCCTGGACAAATCTTAGTCATCAAGTTTCCATAACCATATTGTGGTCATAACC
>NZ_DKST01000005.1:0-3852 GCF_002472835.1 Sphingobacterium sp. UBA7249
GTGAATGCCGATACAGGATTGAAAGGGCTATCGTACTTTTTTGAAAAACCGATTATAGGTAAAGTATTTTCACTATACTTTATAGCATATACAGGATTATTATTGTCTGCAATTTTAAAGATGTTTAAACCCTGATTAGTCAATGTTTCTGCAACTTTTGGAAATAGTGCCGTTTCTTCCGTACCGCCCGAATAACAATGCACATTCGGAATATGGTAATATACACTTGCCACCTGTGCCCAAACCTGCGACAAATGGCTTCTGCGTGAATTGTGGGTACAGATGAAATTTAGATTTATTTCCTGTCCGCTATTTACCTTTTGCTGTATGTAATCTACCAACGGCTGTAATACGGTTTTACGTTCCTCGCTTATGGTCTGAACATCAGTTATTCCCTTTATGGTTTCAGCTAAATTTTTATACATTACGATTAGTTTATAGGGTTTAACAACAGCCCGAATTAGGTGTACAGCAAGCACTGTTCAGCTCTGATAATTTTACTTTTTGTTTTTCGGCAGGAATACCGCAGGCATCACTTGCCAAGCAAGCGGTTTGTTTGTTCTTCAGTACAAAATGGTTTCCGTTAAAATCCAAATCGTATTTACCGATTGTTTCGCTCTGATATTCTACTTCTATTTCGGCATCATCAATGCCCAATTTTTCTTCGGATAATTTAATGATGTTTAATAATTTGGTTGGTTTTAATCTGTGTTCAAAATCGTTGGCATTCCATAATTGGAAATTGACGACTTGCTCGTTTCTAATTGTTCCGCCACAATCAATAAAGTGTTTGGTAATAATACCTACTTCCGTAACGTGGAAATGTTCGGGAACAAAAGTTCCGTTTTCTAATTGAAATTCAACATTGTCTAATGTTGGTAAGATTTCTTTGATGTTTGATAGTTTCATTGTTTTTGAATTTTGAAATGATTTATTAAAATATTGTATCGTAATATAGCGATGTTAAATATTAAAAAAACACGGCTAACAGCACTTGTTTACCTTTACTTCCTGATCAAAGAATGAATTAAAATCTGCTTGGATTTTTTTCCAAACATTTTTATCGATGCAATAACAAACAGATTTAACCTCGATTGTGCCTTGAATGATGCCGATACTCTTTAACTCCTTTAAATGCTGAGAAATCGTAGCCTGTGCCAATCCCAATTCCTCGACCAGATCATTACAGATACAGGCTTTCTGGTTAATGATATATTGAAGTATGGCAACCCTTGCAGGGTGTGCCAGAACCTTAAATAGAGAAGCTAATCTGTTTTGCTCGTCCGTGAATATTTCTGATTTAGTAAGTCCCATGCTTTGTTTTTTATATATCGCAATATTACGATAATAATTTGAAAATAGTAGTTAGTATTTAGTAATGCGAATTAAGGGTTGAAATATATTGGAAAAAGCTTCTTAAAAAGAGGGGTGAAAACTTGCATAAAAGCCTGATTATCAGTATATTTATAATGTTCCTTACGCATTATTAAACAACATGATCAATCAGGCCAAGGCTCTAAAATTAATAAAATTATACCAGTATGTTTGTGATAAATATGACAGTGAACTGCAATATTATTGTCAGCGATTTTCAAACAATAACAAACCTGACTTTACTGATCAGGAGGTTTTGACCATCTATTTATTCAGTGTGCACGAGGAACAGCGGCTAAGGATCAAGCAGATCCATAAATTCGCCTCGGATTATCTGATGGATTGGTTTCCCAAGCTAACTTCATACGTAGCATTCAACACCCGTATCAACCGCCTTTTTGATGTTTTGAGATCTCTTTGTCAGTCAGTTATAGAGGACTTTGCACCAGAGGAGTGCTCCAGAGAATTTTCCCTACTGGACTCTATGCCCATCATAACCTGCAGTGGGACTAGAAGGGCAAAGGTAGCTCTGGAGATAACGGATAAAAGCTTCTGCTCAACGAAGAGGCTTTGGTATTTTGGATTAAAGCTTCATGCGCTCAACAGCTATAACAAATCCACGCTGCCTCGTCCGGAAAGCATTGTAATAAGCAAGGCATCTGAAAGTGACCTGAACATATTTAAGGAGAATTGGGCATCCATCGCAGGTAGGACGTTCTTTGGTGACAAGATATACCGTGACGCCCCGTTCTTCGAGTGGTTTTATAAAGAAAAAAAATCAATTATGTATACTCCGATAAGGGAAACCCAAGGAAAACCAGATTGTTTAAAAAACAGGGATCGTGCTTATAATGACCTGTTTTCAAGAGCAGTATCTAAGGTAAGACAACCAATCGAATCCTTTTTTAATTGGATAAATGAAAAAACACAGATACAAAACGCAAGTAAGGTCAGATCTACCAAAGGACTATTAGTACATGTGTTCGGTAAATTAACAGCCTGTTTCATAAAGCCTATTTTCAACCCTTAATTCGCATTAGTATTTAGTATTTAGTATTTAGTAGTTAGTATTTAGACCTATGGCGGGAGTGGATTTTAGACATTAGAGTTGTCTGAACCAGGAAAGGAAGGATTTTAAGATAAGCAGGATCGAGACTGTAACCTGAACTGTGTCAGGGGAATAATTAGATGTAATTCATTATATTCAATTATTCAAACGATACGGTCATGAAAGAAAAGACCCCATTTGACTTTGAACGCTTCAAGGAAGAAGCGCTTCAAGGATTATCCGAAGGCAAGAGCCTATCTCCCAATGACGGCGTTCTGGCGCCCCTGATGAAACATTTATTGGAATCGATGCTTTCGGGCGAGATGGACAACCATCTTGAAGAAGAAAAAGCCTCAGGCAATAGTAATCGTAGGAACGGCAAGACCAAAAAGACGGTCCGGGGTCCGCATACGGGCACCTTCGAGTTGGAGACGAGCCGCGATCGATCTGGAACGTTCGAGCCTAAGATTGTCCCCAAACGCCAATTGATCATTACAGAACAGTTAGAAGGTCATGTTTTGAGTATGTATGCCAAAGGTATGAGCATGCGTGCTATCAGCGATTTCATCCGCGAAATGTATGCTATGGAGATTTCCGCGACAGAGATTTCTCGGATTACCGAAAGCGTCATGCCTGCTGTCAATGAATGGCGAAGTCGCCCCTTAGAAGCTGTTTATCCTTTTGTATTTCTGGACTGCATGCACTATAAGGTTCGTCAGAACGGAACGGTAGAATCAAGAGCCATCTACAATATATTGGGTATAGGTATGGATGGTCGTAAAGACCTGATCGGGCTTTATAGTTCAGAACATGAGGGCGCTAAATTTTGGCTTTCGGTTCTTACGGACCTAAAGCAACGCGGTGTTGAGGATATCCTGATTGCCTGTATTGACGGGCTTAAGGGCTTCCCTGAAGCTATAGAGGCCATATTTCCAAAGACCAGGATCCAGCTCTGTGTTGTTCATCAGATCCGTTCGAGCATACGCTATGTGACAGATAAGGACAAAAGGGAAGTAATAGCCGACATGAAACCAATCTACAGAGCGGTCAATGAAGAAATGGGTTATGAGAACCTGCTGTTGTTCGAGGAAAAATGGGGGAAGAAATATCCTCTAGCAGTTAAGTCATGGCTGGAAAATTGGGTAAATCTTTCCACCTTCTTCGAATATGATCAGCAGATACGAAAGATTATATATACGACTAACCCCATCGAGGGGATGCATCGACAGATCAGAAAGATAACCAAGACAAAGGGAGCTTTCAACTCAGAACAGGCGCTCTTAAAACTGATGTATTTGATCATCAGGGATATTTCCAAAAAATGGACTATGCCCGCACATAACTGGGCACTGACGATATCCCAACTCTACATTAAATTTGGTGATAGAATCAGGCTAGATAAGAGCTTTTAGGTTTAGGTTAATTCCCCA
>NZ_DKST01000024.1:0-210988 GCF_002472835.1 Sphingobacterium sp. UBA7249
CATAAAGCGCCTGCTGCTGAATTTCAGCAGCAGGCGCTTTATGTTGAAAGCTATATGTTACAGCATACCACCGTCAACAGGAAGAACCTGTCCGGTGACATACGCGGATAAATCAGATGCAAGGTATAGGCATGCATTGGCGACATCTTCTGGAGATCCGGCACGTTTCAATGGAATTCCGGCTTCCCATGTTGCGATCACTTTAGGGTCTAATATATCTGTCATTTCCGTACGGATAAATCCGGGAGCAACAACGTTAGCGCGAATATTGCGTGAGCCTAATTCTTTTGCAATGGATTTGGTAAATCCTATAATGCCTGCTTTGGAAGCTGCATAGTTTGATTGACCAGCATTACCTTGGACGCCAACAACAGAAGACATATTGATAAATGAACCTTTTCGGCTTTTCATCATTATTTTTGAAGCAGCTTTTGTAACATTAAATACGGATTTCAAGTTAACGTTCAATACATCATCCCAGTTTTCTTCAGTCATGCGCATCAATAGACCATCTTTGGTGATTCCGGCATTATTGACTACGATATCCAGGCTCCCGAAATCTGCAACGATCGCATTGATCAACTGTTCTGCTTCTTCAAATTTTGAAGCATCAGAACGGTAGCCGATTACTTTTGTTCCGTAGGCTTGAAGCTCTTTTTCCAGCGCTTGTCCCTTTTCTACAGACGAAAGGTAAGTGAAAGCGACATTGGCACCGTGTTGTGCAAACACTTCGGCAATTTTTCTTCCGATTCCTTTTGATGCTCCAGTTACCAAAGCAATTTTTCCTTCAAGTAGTTTCATATAAGAGTGTAATGTTATTCGTTGATGTTTTTGCAAAAATGTTAAAACTATATTATAACACAAAATCTTTCCATAAATAAGGAGTTAAAAAGCAATGATTATTCTTGTGATTGGGCTAATTCATTGTCCTCAATATACGCGATATCACGGGTAGATGTTTGGAAACTCATCAAATGGAGATTTTGCCAATACTTAGGATTATTTTAATAAATCAATGGTATTTTTGAATAAGTGTTCCTAAAAAGTACAGTTTTTTGACAAAAGACTTGGGGGTTTACCAAAAACTATATTAAATTTGCATCAATCACAAAAACATGAGCAAAAAATCAAATAAAGAAGTTGACGTTGTTCTAATCGGCGCCGGTATTATGAGTGCTACTTTGGGTACTCTAATCAATGAATTAAGCCCAGACGTTAATATTGAAATTCTTGAGCGTTTGGATGTTGTGGCGGCTGAGAGCTCTGACGCTTGGAATAATGCTGGTACAGGCCACTCGGCCTTGTGCGAATTGAATTATACACCGGAGCAAAAAGATGGTTCGGTAAAAGTTGATAAAGCTGTTAAAATTGCGGAGCAATTTGAAGTATCGAAGCAGTTTTGGTCGTACCTGGTTGATAAAGGCATTATTGCCCAGCCGGAGAATTTTATCCGCAGCATTCCACACATGAGTGCGGTTTTTGGTGAAAAAGATGTGAAATTCCTGAAGACAAGATGGGAGACGATGAATACCCAAACTTTGTTCAAAGGCATGGAATATACCGAAGATGCAGCGCTCTTGAAATCATGGATTCCTTTGATGATGGAAGGACGGGATGCAAGCGAGAAAATCGCTGCTACCAAGATGGATTTAGGTACTGACGTGAATTTCGGTTCATTGACACGTGATTTGATTAATAACCTGGCAAACAAAGAAAATATTTCAATTTCCTTAAACCATGAAGTTGTCGATATCGACCGCGAGGATGATGGCCGTTGGGAAATCGAAGTGAAAGATCTGAAAACAGGGGTGAAGAGAGAGTTAAAAGCGAAGTTTGTTTTTATAGGTGCTGGAGGTCATTCGCTGTTATTGCTGGAGAAATCCGGGATTCCAGAAGCAAAAGGTTACGGTGGATTCCCTGTAGGAGGCCAATGGTTGAGATGCGTAAACGAGGAAATTATCAATACGCATCATGCTAAAGTCTACGGTAAAGCATCTGTTGGTGCGCCGCCGATGTCGGTACCACACTTGGATACACGTTACATCGATGGTAAACAAGCTTTACTTTTCGGTCCATACGCTGGTTTCTCGACAAAATTTTTGAAACAAGGTTCTTATTTTGATTTGCCTGCATCGATCAAATTATCCAATATCCGTCCGATGTTATCGGCAGGACTTGACAATTTGCCGTTGACCAAGTATTTGATCACGGAAGTCATGAAATCTCCTAAAGATAAATTGGAGTCGTTGAAACAATTTATGCCAACAGCTAAATTGGAAGATTGGGTTATCGAAAAAGCCGGTCAACGTGTTCAGGTGATTAAAAAGGATGAGAAGAAAGGTGGAATTTTAGAGTTTGGTACAGAAGTGGTTTCAAGTGCAGACGGTTCTATCGCTGCGCTATTGGGAGCTTCTCCAGGTGCATCAACTTCGGTGGCGATCATGATCAGCCTATTGAAGAAATGTTTCCCTGAGCGTGCTAAATCAGATGAATACCGCAAAAAACTACGTGAGATGATTCCTTCACACGGCAAGTCATTAAATGATGATGCGGAGCTTTGTAGAGAGACACGTATCCGTACGCATAAAGCATTGAAATTAATTGATATAGATTAATTTCATAAACAATATACTTATGGGGTGCTCGGAAATGACAATGTCATCTGGGCTGAGATTATACCCAATAAAAGCGATTGTACGACCTTGTACAATCGCTTTTATATACCTGATCCGGATAATGCTGGCGTAGGGATTTTAATTTCAATAAAAACATCCGTTTTTCCGCTCGTAAGTTTATTATGTAATTACACGAAATAATAAACAATTGAATGACTTCTGAGACAATTTTCGAAGCTTTTATTAAACAAATACAACAAGCCACCATAGCCGAATGGTTGGGGGTATGTTTTGGTATCTTGCAGGTTTGGTTTTCGCGGCAGAATAAATCGGTCAATTACCTTTTTGGGGTTATTGGTATCATCATCTCGGTATATGTCTTATTCCATGCAAAATTATATGCCGAAATACTGTTACACCTGTATTATCTTGTCATGAGCATTTATGGTTGGATCTATTGGAAATATAGCAGTGATACGATCGTACCGATCAGCCGTAGTACAGCCCGAGATTGGCAGATTGTTGGTTTTATCTGTGTAGCAGGCTTTCTATCGTTCTATTTTGGTCTGGTGCATTTAACAGATTCAGATGTACCGCTATGGGACTCCTTTGTTTCCTGTACAGCCTGGGCAGGGATGTGGCTGCTGGCAAAGCGTAAACTTGAAAATTGGATTTTGCTGAACATCAGTAACTTGATGGCGATTCCTTTACTTATGCACAAGGGTTTATTCCTGTATGCTGGTTTAACCTTATTTTTATTTGTGGTGGCTTTTAGCGGCTATTTTAATTGGCGGAGAATATTAAGTGATGAAAAAAAATATGCAACTGACTGATGCAGCTATCGCTGTTCTAAAAGATCAGCAACGTAATGGAATTCAGCAAAAGAGTTTGTCCGATGAGCAGCTTGAGCTAATATACCGGAACAAGTGGTTTAAAATCTGGGTACCACAATCTCTGAATGGCCTGGGGCTGGATTTGGTCGGAGGGCTTTCTCTGTTGAAGGAGCTGGCCTACTGGGATGGAGGATTGGCGTGGACAGTAACTTTATGTGCTGGCGCGAATCTTTTTGTTGGCTTTATTGATCCGGCGGTCGGGCAGGATATTTTCACTTCAAAAAAGGTATGTTTTGGAGGAAGTGGGCAGATTGCAGGCATCGCGGAGCGTGAGGGCAAGTCTTATCGCTTGAAAGGGCTTTGGAAATATGCTACCGGAGCTCCCCACTTGACACATTTTACCTTGAACGCCTATATTCAGGAGGATGGCCAACAGCTATTGGATGAGGGTGGAAATCCACTTGTAAAATCTTTCTTTGTCGCGCGTGAATTTGTATTGATTCATTATGATTGGGATACATTTGGTCTGGAGGCGACAGCATCGCATTCCTTTTCGTTGGACAACATACGGGTGGATGAGAAGCAGTCGTTTTTTATCGATGCGTCAAAAAGTACAGGGACTGAGCTGCTCTATCAATACCCTTTTATGCCATTTGCAGAGTTGACCTTATTGGTAAACTTTATGGGGATGTATCATCGGTTTTTAGATTTGATCGAGAAGTTATTTGTATTGAAGTCTAATCGGGGGAAATGGGAGCAAATGGAAAGTAAAGCTGCTTTTCGGATGTTGGATGAAATGCAGCAGGACTATATCGAAAGCGCGCATTCTGTCATGGATTTGGCTGCTCGTTCTTGGGAGAATCTCAAAAATGAGCTCGATAATTCCTCCCTATATGCGCGTATAGCGATAGAAAGTCGGAATTTTGTAGAAACTATTTTGTCAAATGTAATTAAACTCTATCCCCATACCGGAATTGCGGGTGCAGAAGCTGACAGTGAGATCAATATTTTATTTCGGAACATATTTACGGCATCTCAACATAAATTGCTGCAGAAAGGATTTTCCCAAACTTAACAGGGGGCTGATTGTATGCCACAACTATAGTCTCATGCAAAATGAAGATTGTTGTGCACATTATCGATTTATGTTAACACTAAAAAAGACGATCAATTGATCGTCTTTTTTAGTGTTAAATAGGATGTGTTCCCGGCGGGGGTCGAACCCACATCGTCAGAACCGGAATCTGAAATTCTATCCATTGAACTACGGGAACGTGTCGCAAAGATATACTATTTTCCAGATCTTACAAATAATCTTTGTGATAAAATTTAAACTTTTGAACGGGGGATTTCAGGAGCATGGTCATCCTTGTTTTAGCTGCCCAGCTTTTATAATTTGTGCCATTTCGGTTTTTCTGGTCTAACTTTTTGTTTATTAGTAACATGTATTTGAGGCTGTATTTAAGCTGTACCGTACTGTTGACTCGGATGCTTTACCAGACTGCAAATTTCATTGGGTTTAGGAGAGAAAAAAATCATTGCATGTGGCTCGGCAACCATTTTATAACATATGTGTTGACTTGCTCACCCGATTGCCGATTAAGATCTGGGATGGTATTGTGTAATGACAGCGTGTAGATAATCCCGATCAATATGCGTATATATTTCGGTTGTGGTAATACTTTCATGCCCCAGCATATCTTGTACTGCCCTTAGATCAGCGCCACCTTCAACGAGGTGAGAGGCGAAACTATGCCTAAAGGTGTGTGGACTGATTGTCTTTTGTAGCCCAATTTTTTGAGCGAGTTCCTTAATAATAAGAAAGATCATTACTCGGGATAATGCGGAACCTCTTCTATTGAGGAATACGATGTCTTCATTTCCATTTTTGATTTTAATTTGAGTTCTGACGAAATCTAGATAGCGCCTTAAATGTTTGATCGCTTGCTGACCTATTGGAATTAATCGTTCTTTGTTGCCTTTTCCTTCTACTTTGATAAACTCTACGTCCAGAAACAAATTGGATATCTTGAGATTGACAAGTTCGGATACACGCAGCCCACAGCCATATAGCACTTCGATAATTGTTTTGTTACGCTCGCCCTCGGGGCTAGATAGATCTATGGCAGCGATCAATTGATCTATCTCATGAATACTCAGTACACTCGGAAGTTTTCTGGATAGTCGCGGCGCCTGCAACAGTTCTGTTGGGTTCTTGTCCAGTTCGTGTTCGATCATTAGAAAGCTAAAAAAGGTTTTTAGTCCAGAAATTAAGCGAGATTGCGTAAATGGCGAGATATTGAATTCCTGTAGCCATTGTAAAAAATTCTGAATATCCTTGCGGACAACCTGATTTAAAACGAGGCCGTTGTCCTCACAATAGATCTGGAATTTTGAGACATCGTTTAGGTAAGCATCGATCGAATTGATGCTTAAACCTCGTTCGAACTTTAGGAATTGTTCGAATTCTTCTTTAATGATCTGCCAGCTGCTGAAATTCATTTGCAACAAAATTACAATTAACTATCGTTCTTTTTGAAAGATATTCTGTATTTTTAGACGGATTTCTTACAATCATAAGCAATACAATCGGATGCTCCATCCTGTATGTGATAATGAAAATGTATTTATCCATATTTTACTACTTGCGGGGACAATTGGTCTCCAGGTCCATTAACCCTATTATAAAACAAGTAACAAAGAATAACTGACTAAAAAAAAGAAATTCATTTGTATGAGATTCATTAAACCACTCGCATTAGCCTTTTTACTCCCTGCAACTTTTTATGGGGTAGAAGCAAAGATGCCTACCTCCTTGACGACACAAGCCCGAGCCGTCTTGTCACAGGATAGTTTGGCCCTAAATCAAAAATTACCTTTCGACAACGAAGTTGTCACCGGTAAATTGAAGAACGGATTCACATACTTTATCCGGAAAAATATTGAGCCCAAGGGGCGCGTTACGATGTATTTGGGTATGAAAGCTGGTTCAATCTTAGAAAATGAAAAACAGCTGGGATTAGCGCATTTTTTGGAACACATGAACTTCAATGGTCTGAAGCATTTCCCAAAAAATGAACTTGTTAATTACCTTCAGAAAGCGGGTGTACGGTTCGGTTCAGATTTGAATGCTTATACCAGCTTTGATCAGACAGTCTATCAGTTACCTATACCATCAGATGATCCAGAATTGTTGAAAAACGGGCTTCAGGTCATGCGTGATTGGGCACAGGATGCCCTATTGGATGGGGAAGAGATTGATAAGGAGCGTGGTGTAATTTTGGAAGAGAAGCGTGGCGGAAGGGGTGTGCAACAACGTCTGCAAGATCAATATTTTCCAATGGTACTCAACGGATCCCTTTACTCAAAACGTTTGCCAATTGGTACCGAAGAAATTTTAAAGACTTTTCCGTATACTGAAATACGCAAATTTCATCAGGATTGGTATCGACCAGATCTGCAAGCGCTCATTATTGTAGGTGATATTGATCCTAAAGCAATTGAGGAAAAAGTGAAAGTATTATTTTCGGATATGACCATGCCGAAGAAGGTGCTCCAACGCAAAGAGTACCGGGTAGATTTATTGAATAAGAACCAGTTTCTAGCTATTTCGGATCCAGAATTGCCTTATACTGTCGCTCAGGTCTTAATCAAAAATGAGAAAGACAAGGTTTTGACTGTTGGAGACTACCGTAACGAATTACTCAAAAATATTTTTAATCAGATGATTGCTGGCCGTTTTTCTGAACTGATGCAGCAACCGAATCCGCCTTTTATGCAAGCTGGTGGTAGTATTGGTGATTTTGTAGCGAATTTAAATACCTTCTCTTTATTGGTTGTACCTAAACCGGGTGAACTGGAGTCTGGATTTAAGGCCATGCTGACTGAATTTGAGCGTATCCAAAAATATGGTTTCACGCAGACAGAATTGGATCGTGCGCTTGCCGATATGAAGAAAGGAAATGAAATGGCCTATATCGAGCGGGATAAGAAAAAATCTGACAGCTATGTCAATCGTTATCTGAACTATTTTATTGACAATGAACCGGCCTTGAGCAATGAAGCTTCGTATCGCTTAACGAAACAATTGTTGCCCACTTTGAAATTAGAAGAGGTGAATGGTCTTGTCAAAAAATATTACACTGATTTAAATCGTGACATATTGATTATGGGGCCAGAAAAGGAAAAAGCAAACCTGCCTACAGAACAAGCGGTTTTGGGATGGGTGAAGGCGGTCGAAGATAGTCCGGTTTCTGCTTATGAGGATAAGGTTTCCAATCTTCCCTTGCTTTCCAAAGAACCTACTAAGGGTACGATCGTGTCTTCAAAGGATATTGGAGCTGTCCAAGCTAAAGAATTGGTTTTGAGCAATGGCGTGAAGGTGATTTTAAAACCTACAGATTTTAAGAATGACGAAATCCAGATTATGGCCTATAGCCCTGGGGGAACGTCGCTGTATACTGATGCTGATTACTTCTCCGCTTCAAATGCCTCTTCATTGGTCGATGCAAGCGGTGTCGGGCAGATGAGCAATGTCGAGCTGACAAAATATCTTGCCGGGAAAGAGGTTTCGATTTCACCTTATATTTCCGAACGATATGAAGGTATCTCTGGTAGCACGGATAAAGAAGGTCTAAAGAATGCTTTCGAGTTAATCTATGGGTATTTTACAGAACCTCGTTTGGATACTGACGTTTTCCAAAGTACAATGACCAGAGCGAAAGGATCATTGGAGAATAGATTGAGCAATCCAAATAATGTTTTTTCGGATAAAGTAAAGGAGGTGCTCTATGGGAATAACGTTCGCCGACAAAATGCTACTGTCGAGACGCTTACAAAAATCGAGCGTGATCGTGCATTGGCAATTTATAAAGAGCGATTTGCAGATGCTTCAGATTTCGTCTTTACTATTGTAGGATCATTTGATGAAAATGAAATTAAACCCTTTATTGAAACTTATCTTGCTTCTTTACCTGCGTCCAAGCGCGGTGAGAATTACAAAGATTTAAATATTCTGGAACCGAGTAAGGGAGAACGTGTTGTTGTGCATAAAGGCAAGGAAGAAAAGGCAAGTACGCAATTGGCTTATTATGGTGACTATAATTATAGCGAGAATGAGAATGTCAATATGGAAGCTCTAGAAAGTGTATTGACAATCAAATTGCTCGAAAGACTGCGCGAGAAAGAAGGGGGTGTTTATGGGGTTGGCGCCCGAGCCAGTTTCAATAAGCTTCCTAAGCCACGCTATGCATTTTCAATTGGTTTTGGTTCGGCAGTGGATAAAGCTGACCCGCTGATTAGTTCGGCTTTGGACGAAGTGAAAAAGATTCAGGATCAAGGCCCGGATAAGGTGGATATCGAGAAATTTGTCGCTGAACAAAAAAGACAGAACGAATTAAACTTGCGGGAGAACGGCTATTGGCTGAATTATATTTCCAGTTCTTATCAAAATAATCTAGATATCAATAGATATACGCGTCGGATGGAAAACTTGAATAAAGTTACACCGAAGTCAGTGCAGGAGATAGCTGAGAAATATCTGAAGAAAGAGCGACTTTTCGAATTTATTTTGATGCCAGATTCTAAATAAAGAATATTCTTGGTATGTATCGTACCGGAGGAGGATAAAGGCTGTTTATTACCATAGACAGCCTTTATTATTTCATAAAAAAATCCCAATCATTTCTGATTGGGATTGCCAAAAATTTCAATAAATATCTCTTTTAACCTAAATAAGATTTTAAGATTTTGCTTCTTGACGTGTGTCTCAAACGTTGAAGAGCTTTGTCTTTAATTTGACGCACGCGTTCCCGTGTCAAATTGAATTTCTCGCCGATTTCTTCGAGCGACAATTGGTGATTGGAGCCTAATCCAAAAAATAGAACGATGATTTCACGTTCACGTTCTGTTAAAGTTGCCAATGATCGCTTGATTTCTTCTGAAAGAGATTCATCAATTAAAGAACTATCCGTGTCTGGATCATGGTTTTCCAATACATCCAAGAGTGTGTTTTCTTCACCTTGAACAAATGGTGCATCCATAGATACATGACGGCCAGAGTTACTTAAGGTATCCGAAACCTTGTCAACTGTGGTTTCAAGGATATCTGCCAATTCTTCTGGAGATGGTTCCCGCTCGTATTCTTGTTCTAGTTTTGAGAAAGCCTTACTGATTTTGCTTAGAGAACCTACCTGGTTCAATGGCAGACGTACGATACGTGATTGTTCAGCAATTGCCTGAAGAATAGATTGGCGAATCCACCAAACGGCATAAGAAATAAATTTAAAACCCTTTGTTTCGTCAAAACGTTTAGCTGCTTTAATTAAGCCCAGGTTGCCTTCATTGATTAAATCACCTAAGGTCAATCCTTGATTTTGATATTGTTTTGCTACTGATACTACGAAACGAAGGTTGGTTTTAGTCAATTTTTCCAAGGCAACTTGATCGCCTTCGCGGATGCGCTGTGCTAATTCTACTTCTTCTTCTGCTGTAATTAAGTCTACTTTACCAATTTCGTGTAAGTATTTATCCAAAGATTGGGACTCACGATTGGTGATAGATTGTGTAATTTTGAGCTGTCTCATTAATTTTTATTAATTCTCCTCTCTAAGAAATGTTTGCGAAAATACGAAAAATTTTTGAATTATTAATGGAAAATGGATTATCTATCCTCTCATCTATAATGAGTTATGATTTTGTGAACCTTCATTTTACACTATCAAAAACTATTCCATTTAATATTGTTTTTCTTTCTATATTGCTGCTTAAATATTCAACTGATTGATATTTAAAGCCCTAACAGTTTTTATTTTTTTCTATTCTTAAGTAATTTATCTAATGATATCAGATGTGTTACATAAATTGTATTCTATCAATTTATTTTAAAATGATAATTTTATGATAAAACAAAAAGATATATGTTTTGTTTTACTAGAGACATTAAATAAATTTAGAAGAATAAAAATTATACTATGCCAATTTTAATTCATTTGGATAAAATAATGAAAGACAAAAAAATGTCACTTAACCAATTGAGTGACAGTGTAGGGATTACACTTTCTAATCTTTCGATCATAAAAAATCAAAAGGCTAAGGCTTTACGTCTGGATACACTCGAAGCGATATGTCGAGCACTAGACTGCCAGCCTGGTGATTTGTTGCAATATTATGATGGTGGTGACGAGAAAAACTAGAATCTATAGCCTTTTAAAAAGTCTACCACGTTCATTTTCTTCTTGCCTTCCAGCTGGAGTTCAGATACGCTGATATAGCCATCTTGCGTCGCAAATTTTAAATAGTTTTTTTGGTCTGTCTCGACTGTTCCAGGAACAGTAACGGTCGCCATTTTCTCTTTTTCGGTTTTATATATTTTTAATACTTTGTCATTCAGAGTCGTGAATGCTGTTGGGTAGGGGCTTAGCCCGCGTATAAAGTTATAAACAACATCGGTAGATTGATCCCAGTTGATTTTACAATCGTCTTTGAAGATTTTTGGTGCATGCTTCAGTGCGGTTGTTGGGACGATGTCATCTTGGCTTTTAGGTTGCAAAGTTCCTGCTTTTAACTCCTTGATTGTTTGAAGCAATGTTCGGGCTCCTGCATGCATGAGGTTGTCATGAAGATTTCCGGCAGTATCTGTTTCACGGATGTCAACTTTTTCGGCCAACAGTATATTTCCTGTGTCAATTTCATGCTGCAATAGGAATGTGGTCACCCCGGATTCTTTTTCACCGTTCATAATGGCATGATTGATCGGCGCGGCACCCCTGTACTGTGGAAGTAAAGAAGCGTGGACGTTAATCGTACCATATTTTGGCATATTCCAAACCACTTCAGGCAACATGCGGAATGCGACTACGACCTGAAGGTCAGCTTGATAATTTTTTAGTTCGGCGAGAAAAGCCTCGTCCCGAAGCTTGACCGGTTGAAGAACGGGGATATGATGTTGTGTGGCGTATATTTTAATGGCTGATTCCTGTATTTTCTGCCCACGGCCTGCTGGCTTGTCCGGTACTGTAACGACTGCAACGACTTGTTCGCCGGATTGAATGAGTGCTTCAAGTGAAGCAACCGCAAAGTCAGGTGTCCCCATGAAAATGATACGCATAGTACAGGTGTTTTTTATAATTTTTTTAAAATCAATCAATAGTCTGGCAGATTATCAATCCGCCGTGAAAGCGCTAATTATTTGTTATTACAGTTTTGTAAATAACAAATTTTTATAACTTTGCGAAGTTACATAAATATATTGAAAGCTTGAATTTTCCTTATTTTTTAGCAAATCGAATAGCATTTTCCGGTAAACGGACTTTCTCAAAATTGATCGTTCGGGTTACAATTGGTGCAATTGCGCTAGCCATTGCTGCCATTATTATCTCTATTGCTGTTTTGCGGGGATTTAAGGGAGAGATCATTAGCAAACAGCGTGGATTTTTTGCAGATGTATTGGTGTTGCGCTATGACCTCAATAAATCCTACGAAAATTCACCCATTTCACTTACACCCCAACTACATAAGTCTATATTAGCGAATCCAGAGGTGTATTCTATCAATCCTTTTGCGACAAAAGCTGGCATCATCAATGTGAACGATGAGGTGGAAGGGGTTGTTTTGAAAGGAATAGATTCGCTATATGATCAGCAACCAATAAAAAACATGTTGCTCGAGGGGAATACGATAGACTTTAAATCTGAGGATGTCGACAATCAGATTTTAATCTCTAAATATCTGGCCGACAGGCTTCTCTTAAAAGTAGGTGATGACTTCATTATGTATTTTGTTCAAGAGCCTATCCGTAAGCGGAAGTTTGTTATTAAGGGAATATTTAATACTGGTTCAGAGGAGCTAGACAAGGTTTATGTGATCGGGTCCTTGAAGGTTATTAGGAAGTTGAGCAATCTTGATGACAACGAAGTGGGGGGGTATGAAATTCGGATAAAGGATTTCAGTCAACTTGAACAGGCAACAAGCAAAATAGAGGATTTGCTGCCGATTGATATGCAGGCAATCAATATTAAAGATCAGGTACCTGATATTTTCCAATGGCTGGATCTATTGGATATGAATACCAAGATCATCTTTATATTGATGACTGTAGTGGCTATTATCAATATGATTTCTGCATTATTGATTACGATTCTAGAACGTACATCCATGATCGGTATTTTAAAGGCTTTGGGCTATCGTAATGCAGGTATTCGACGGGTATTTATGTATAGTGCTTTATATCTAATTGGCCTAGGCTTACTGATCGGGAATATTATCGGATTGGGCTTTTATTTTCTACAGGATTATACCCACTTTTTCAAGCTGGATGAGCAGACTTACTATATTTCTTATGTTGCCGTAAAACTCTATTGGTCGGATGTGATTCTAGTTAATCTTGCCGTAGTCTTCATTGGAATGGTTTCCTTGTTCATTCCTTCGATGTTAATCACCAAGATTAGTCCGATAAAAGCAATTTCTTTTAAGTAGGCCCTTTTTTAGGACTCGTTTTACTGGAAAAATCGTATTTTTAGAGCTGTTAGCTATTTTCGGCTAGTAAGGAAATAACTAGATATATTTTACCGATAGCATACGAGAACATATGAATAAAACTTTCGAGCATATTTCCCACGCTTTTGAAGCGCCTTTACAAAATCCCGTACTTATTTTTTCACTGGTACTCTTTATTATCCTTCTTTCTCCCATTATCCTTCGGCCAATTAAGGTGCCGGGTATTATTGGACTAATTATCTCCGGCGTTATTATTGGCCCCCACGGATTAAATTGGCTGGAGAAAAATTCAGCCATTAATCTGTTTTCAACAATAGGTCTTTTGTATATTATGTTTATTGCCGGTCTGGAATTGGATATGAATGAATTTAAAAAGACCAAAAATAAAAGCTTACTGTTTGGTTTTTTTACATTTATCGTTCCCATAAGCATTGGTTATCCTGTCTGCCATTTTCTGTTGGGCTATGATGTGCTGGCGAGTTTGTTAATATCGAGTATGTTTGCGACCCATACCTTGGTGTCATATCCTATAGTGAATAGTTACGGAATATCCAAGATGGAAGCGGTGGCAATTACAATTGGTGGAACGATCCTGACTGATACGGCGGTGCTGATTATCTTAGCTGTCATCACAGGTGTCTCACAAGGGAATATAGGAAATGAATTTTGGGTTACACTCGGGATTTCCTTTGCGATTTTCCTTTTTATTATGTTTGGTATTATCCCAAGGATTGCAAAATGGTTTTTTGAGCGGCTAGGCAGCGAAAAGACAGCAAACTATATTTTTGTACTTTCCGTTGTGTTTTTTGCTGCCTTTCTGGCAGAAATAGCAGGTTTGGAACCCATTATCGGAGCGTTTGTGGCGGGTTTAGCTTTGAATAAATTGATTCCACATTCTTCAGCACTGATGAATCGAATTGAATTCATTGGTAATGCCATTTTCATTCCTTTTTTCCTTATATCTGTTGGTATGATTGTGGATGTAAGTGTTATTTTGAAGGGACCTCAGGCATTAATTATAGCTGGTACACTCACGATTGTCGCCATTGTAGGAAAATATGTGGCTGCTTGGCTTACCCAGAAAATATTCAATTATAGCCGTGGGCAGCGTAACCTGATCTTTGGCTTGAGTAGTGCGCATGCTGCAGCTACATTAGCTGTTATTATGGTTGGCCACAAGAATGGGATTATCGATGAAAATGTTCTCAATGGTACAATTTTGCTCATTCTGGTCACTTGTATTGTCGCTACCATCGTCACAGGAAATGCATCCAAAAAAGTGGTTATGGATGGCGAACAGGATGAAGAGCATACCGATGTTGTAAAAGATCAAGATGAAAACATTTTGATCTCTATTGCAAATATGGATAACATGGAGCCAATACTTGATTTCTCGACCTACATAAAGAGTAAAAAATGTACCTATCCAGTGAATATTGTTTCGGTAGTAAAGGATAATGAACAAGCGCAATTGAATATGAGCCGAGCACGCAAGAATTTAGATAATATGGTGCGTTATGCTTCTGGTTCAGAGACGAACGTCAATATCAGCGCAACAATAGACTTGAATATTGCCAGTGGAGTGGCTAGGTCAGCAAAAGAGGTTTCTGCAAATTGTATCGTGCTAGGATGGCCAAGTGCAGCCAATTTTATGGATAAATTTGTTGGCGAAAAAACAGAAAGCATTCTTAACAGGACATCTGCCAACGTGATGATCTGTCATTTTAAGAAACCATTTATCTCTAATAAATCTATTGTTGTGTTTGCTCCGCCAATGTGTGAGGCTGAGTTTGGTTTTGAATATTGGTTGGAGAAAGTGATTAAGCTTGCACAGGAGTTATCTGTACCAATTTCTTTTGTCGTTGATTCACGGTCTGAATCTGCCATTAAAGCCCATCTTGAGGAAATAAAAAACTCTGTTCCTGTTGCCTTTAGACAATACGATGATTGGGATAATTTACAAGGGCTGAAAGCTTTTAAGGAAGAAGATTCCATGTTCATTTTTGTATCTGCTCGAAATGGTGAAGTTTCCTACCGTGATTCGCTAGATGGGGTGGCAAAAAAATTAGATCGCATCTATGCAAACGAAAACCTTGTTTTGGTGTTTCCTAGTAGGATAGAGAATGCGCATATTGACGAATATGAAGACGTCGAGGCTGCTCCGATATTCCGAAAGATCAGTAAAGAGATTGGAAATATGTTTAATAAAGGGTAATTACTATCCGCTAAAAACACAGATTTATGTCAAATAAGATTACAATGTCCAGTGACGGAACGTTACATGTTCCAGATTCCCCAACGATTCCGTTTATCATAGGCGATGGTATAGGTCCAGATCTATGGCATGCCGCAGTGCGTGTTTTTGATAAAGCTGTGGAGAAGGCCTATCAGGGACAGCGAAAAGTCATCTGGAAGGAGGTGTTGGCAGGTGAGAAAGCTTTTGATTCAACCGGTGAATGGTTGCCCAAAGCGACATTAGATGTATTGCGGGAATATCTTGTTGGTATAAAAGGCCCATTGACTACTCCAGTAGGTGGGGGCATTCGCTCATTGAATGTTGCCTTGCGTAAGGATTTGGATCTTTACGTCTGTCAACGACCGACCAAATGGTTTAAAGGTGTGCCGTCTCCGGTTAAACATCCTGAATATGTCGATATGGTGATATTTAGGGAAAATACTGAAGATATTTATGCCGGTATAGAGTTTCAGGCAGGGAGTGCTGAATCCAATAAACTACAAGATTTTCTGCATGACGAACTTGATATTGACTATGGTTTTTCGAGTACCACAGGAGTGGGGGTGAAGTTGGTTTCTGAGCAGGGATCCAAGCGTTTAGTTCGTGCGGCGATCGAACATGCCATTCATTATGCATTACCCTCAGTTACAATTGTGCACAAAGGGAATATTATGAAATATACCGAGGGAGCTTTCAAAATCTGGGGCTTTGAAGTTGCGGAGTCTGAATTTGCGGATAAGACATATACCTGGGGCCAATGGGAGCGAACAAAAGCCGAGAAAGGCGAGACGGCTGCCAACCAGGAACAAAAGGATGCTTTGGCTTCGGGCAAGATCTTGATTAAAGATATCATAGCGGATAACTTCCTGCAACAGATCTTGCTCAATCCACGTGATTTTTCGGTAGTGGCAACCTTGAATTTAAATGGCGATTATATCTCCGATGCGCTCGCGGCCATGGTTGGGGGGATTGGAATAGCACCAGGAGCCAATATCAATTTTAAGACCGGTCATGCCGTTTTTGAAGCTACTCATGGTACAGCGCCGCGATTTGCAAATACAAATACAATGAATCCTTCATCAGTGATCCTTAGCGGTGTCATGATGTTTGAGTATCTGGGTTGGACAGAAGCTGCGGCAGCTATCGTAAAGGCACTCGGGGAAACCATTATCGCAAAAACGGTGACTGTGGATTTTTATAATCTGATGGATGATGCAACATTGGTGAAAACCAGTGAGTTCGCAGATCGGATCATTGAAAAATTATAAGAATTTTCTTTTTTAAGATATTAAGCAGAAATTTGATTAAAATTTCTGCTTTTTTATGCATTGTGATCAACTTCCCCTTTTTGTAAAAGAATCCACCGTTTTTAGTACGGAAGACAAAATTAAACTGGCTCAGATAGACCGTTTGCCTACACCACAAGAAGTGGATGAAATTACATCCCTGCCTGAAATTTATGAATTATTAAATGCCTTCATCGGTGACCAATCTTCTCGTAATGTCCATCTTCAGCTTAAAGCGAAAGAGTATTTGCAAGATAATCAATTAGATATGGCCTGGAAGGTGCTTCTTCTTTGATTATTTTAATAACCAATCGCGATCTTGTTGTGTGATATTTTTATTGAAATGAATCATAATTTTGTAAATTATCAATAAAAAAACAGAATAGTTGAAAAATATATAATTTTATTTTACCTTTGGTTTTTAAAACAACAGATTGCTTTACTAGGGTTCAGAAAGGGCAATCAAACAAACTATAACATCAATGAAACATAATTTTGGAGCAGGTCCATGTATTCTGCCAAAGGAAGTATTTCAACAAGCCTCAGAAGCTGTAATTGATTTTAACAACACAGGTTTATCAATTTTAGAGATCTCTCACCGTTCCAAAGAGTTTGAAGCAGTGATAGATGAGGCGACTCAGTTAGTACGCGAACTATTAGCCGTGCCACAAGGATATTCGATTCTTTTCTTGCAAGGTGGCGCTAGTCTACAATTTGCAATGGCACCCCTAAACCTTTTACCTGAAGGCGGTAAGGCCGCTTATTTAGATACTGGTGTATGGGCGACAAAAGCGTTAAAAGAAGCCAAAAAATTCGGAACGGTAGATGTTGTAGCCTCCTCGATAGATAAAAACTATTCTTATATTCCTAAAGGATATTCAATTCCGGCAGATGCAGCTTATTTCCACTATACGGCAAATAATACAATTTATGGTACCGAGGTATTTGAAAAACCGGCTACAGAGTTGCCCGTAGTTGTTGATATGTCTTCTGATATTTTTTCCCGCGAGATCAATGTTGCAGATTACGATTTGATCTATGCTGGAGCGCAAAAAAATATGGGCCCTGCCGGTGTGACGTTGGTTATTGTGAAGGATGATATTTTGGGTAAATCAGGACGTGTATTGCCTTCGATGTTAGATTATCAGTTGCACATCAATGGTGGCTCCATGTACAACACACCGCCTGTATACTCGATCTTTGTTTCGATGTTGAATTTACGTTGGTTAAAAGCAAAAGGTGGCGTTGCTGTTTTGGAGCAGGAAAATATCATTAAAGCACGTGCACTATACGATGAGATCGACCGCAATCCTTTATTCAAAGGTACTGCTGCTGTTGAAGACCGTTCGCGCATGAATGTGACATTCGTCATGGATACGCCTGAGCTGGAAGCGGAATTTTTAGCTTTAGCGAAGGAACGTAATCTTATTGGTATCAAAGGGCACCGTTCGGTAGGTGGCTTCAGAGCTTCGATTTATAATGCATTGCCATTGAGCAGCGTGAACGCATTGATTGATGCCATGAAGGAATTTGAAGATACACACAACTCATAGAATTGATTAAAACATTCTAATGAAAGGATCAGCTTCATTGAAACCACAACAGTAGGCTCTATGAAATCTGGCCTATTTATCTATACAAAATAAACAGGATGTCAAAAATTCATTTATACAATGAAAATTGACACACATAAATAATTATAAGAATGAAAATATTAGCAAATGACGGTATCGATCCACTAGGAAAGAAAATGTTGGAAGATGCTGGTCATACTGTAGATACAAACCATATACCACAGGAAGAGTTGGCTGAAAAGCTACTTGCCTATGATGCGATCACTGTACGCAGTGCGACTAAAGTCCGTCAGGTATTGATCGACGGCTGTCCTAATCTGAAAGTAATTGGTCGTGGTGGAGTAGGTATGGATAATATTGACGTGGAATATGCACGTTCAAAAGGCATTGCTGTTGTCAATACACCAGCTGCATCGTCTTTATCCGTTGCTGAATTGGTTTTTGCGCACCTATTGAATGGTGTACGGTTTTTATATGACTCCAACCGGAAAATGCCTGTTGAAGGAAATACAAAATTCGGTGCTTTGAAAAAAGCTTACGGTGCGGGAACTGAACTACGCGGAAAAACAATCGGTATCGTAGGTTTTGGCCGTATCGGTCGTGAAGTCGCTAAGATCGCCATTGGTCTGGGAATGGATGTCGTTTATACAGATCTGTTTGAAGGCCCGAAAGGACTAACCATTGAGCTTTCAGGGGGTATTCAGGTTGAGGTTCCGATCAAACAGGTGGAAATGACCGACTTGTTGAAAGTTTCTGACTTTATCTCCTTACACGTACCATTCTTGGATAAACCGGCGATCGGTGCTGAGGAATTCCCATTATTGAAAGATGGTGTTGGCTTGGTGAACGCTTCCAGAGGTGGTGTTATTGATGAGCTAGAGTTAGTGAAGGCATTGGATGCTGGCAAAGTTGCATTTGCTGGTTTAGATGTATTCGACAACGAGCCCACACCGCGTGAGGAAATTTTAAAACATCCAAAGATTTCGTTGACACCACATATTGGCGCAGCGACAAATGAAGCACAAGAAAGAATCGGCGAAGAATTGGCCGGTTTACTGATCGAAAACTTGAAGAAGTAATTCTTCCGCATAGAATAAATATATGCGGCACAAAACTTTCATGATTTTGTGCCGCATTTTTTTTAATATAAATTCATGAATTGCCTATATTGGCGCACAGAAATTTAATAATTGTAACTTTAGTATGAAAGTTTTAAAATTTGGTGGTACTTCAGTAGGAAGTGCAGTACGTATCAAAGGGTTGTTGGATATTGTAAACCCTACGGAACGTCAGATCGTTGTGTTGTCCGCGGTAGCTGGAACGACAAATGCTTTAGTGGAAATCGGTCAGGCTTACACAGTAGGTAAGAAGGACGAAGCTAAGGATTTGATCAAGAAGCACAAGGATAAGTACGAAGACCTTATCAAGGAACTTTTTAATACTGAAGCTGGCTATAAAAATGGCAAGGAGCTAATCGACTATCATTTTAACCTGATTTCCAGCTTGGCAAATGAGCTTTTTACGCCAATTGAAGAAAAAATCATATTGGCACAAGGTGAATTGATGTCTACAGCATTATGGCATTTTTACCTCAATGAAATCGGCATCTCATCCGTTTTGTTACCGGCGTTGGATTTTATGAAAATCGATGAGGACAATGAGCCTATGGTGGAGTATATCGGTGAGAAATTGAGCGCGATTTTGGCTCAGTACCCCGAAAACACCTTGTTTATTACGCAGGGATTTATCTGTCGAAATTCATTTGGCGAAATCGATAACCTACGCCGTGGTGGATCGGATTATACGGCTTCATTGATCGGAGCAGCTATCCGTGCCGATGAAGTTCAAATCTGGACAGACATTGACGGTATGCACAATAATGATCCGCGTGTCGTTAAAGGTACCGCACCGATCGCACACCTTAGCTTCGATGAGGCTGCCGAGTTAGCTTACTTTGGTGCGAAAATATTACATCCACAATCCGTTTTTCCGGCACAAAAGTATAATGTGCCCGTACGTTTGTTAAATACAATGGAGCCGAATGCCAAAGGAACATTGATAAGCAAAGACGGCGCGCAAAAAGGATGCATCAGAGCGATCGCCGCGAAAGATGGTATCACAGCAATTCATATTCATTCCTCGCGGATGTTACTTGCTTACGGTTTCTTGCGTCGTGTTTTCGAGATTTTCGAGCGTTATAAAACACCTATTGATATGATCACCACTTCGGAGGTAGCAGTCTCGCTAACGGTAGATGATACAACAAATTTAGCGGATATTATTAAGGAAGTGGAAGACTTTGGTTCTGTTACCGTAGATGGCGATCAGACGATTGTCTGTGTTGTCGGTGACTTTGGTTTGAACAGCCACGGTTATGCCGCACGCGTACTTGATGCTGTAAAACATCTCCCGGTGCGCATGATTTCTTACGGTGGTTCGGACTTTAATGTGTCCATTCTTTTGAACTCAGATCATAAAACAGAGGCTTTACGTTCATTGCATAATCGTTTATTTTAAGAAAGAAGGTTTTTTATATGATAAATACAGCTATTGCGGCAAGATTTGGAGAAAAAGAAACGCCGTTTTATTACTACGACCTGGCCGTGTTAAACAAAACCTTGGAAGCAGCTTATGCAGCTTCGCATAAGAGAGGATTCCACGTTCATTATGCATTGAAAGCTAATTTTAACGATGTGTTACTCAAGGCAATTCAACAGATCGGCTTTGGGGCCGACTGTGTGAGTGGCAATGAGGTGAAAAAGGCTATTGAGTGTGGCTTTGCGCCGCAAAATATTACTTTTGCCGGTGTTGGAAAATCGGATAAGGAGATTAATTACGCACTACAGCAAAATATCTTTGCATTCAATGTAGAGTCTATTCAGGAGCTTGAAGTTATCAACGAACTGGCTTCAAAACAAGGTGTAAAAGCAAACGTGGCGTTGCGAATAAACCCCAATGTCGATGCGCATACGCACCACTATATCACAACAGGACTCGATGAAAACAAATTTGGAATTCCAAATGCGGATTTGGAGAAATGTGCCGCTGTCCTTAAGAAATGTGATTTCATAGAATTGGTGGGTTTACACTTTCACGTAGGCTCACAGATTACGGATATGACAGTATTCAAAAGTTTGTGTGTAAAAGTCAATGAGTGGAAAAACTGGTTTGAGGAGCGTGGAACACAGATACGTGTGTTGAACGTTGGCGGAGGACTCGGGATAGATTATAAAAACCCAGATGGCAACCCGATTCCGGATTTTGAGGCCTATTTTGATATTTTTGACCGTTTCCTGGAGCGTAAGCCACATCAGGAAGTTCATTTTGAACTGGGAAGGGCTTTAGTCGCTCAATGCGGGAGCTTAGTAAGCCGTGTGTTGTATGTTAAAAATGGTGTCAAGAAAAACTTTTTGGTGCTGGATGCCGGAATGACCGAATTGATGCGCCCTGCTTTGTATCAGGCGTACCATAAAATAGAGAATATCAGTAAAGGCACTGCGACAGAGGTACTCAACTACGACGTCGTCGGACCGATTTGTGAATCTTCGGACTGCTTTGGAAAGGAAGTGCCTTTGCCCGTATCAAAACGTGGTGACCTAATCGCTATCCGTTCCGCTGGAGCCTATGGAGAAGTCATGGCTTCCCGCTACAATTTGAGGGAGGAAATAAGATTTGTCTATAGTGAGCAATTGTAAGCGCCGATTTTAGACGAAAAATATATTTAGAGAGCCGGTTCATTTTATGAACCGGCTTTTGTTTTTTCGTTTATCGATATCTGAAATGTCTTTTGTATACTTGCTTATGCTTACAGCAATAGAATTTCCGGTTACTATTGATCTATTTGGAAAAACCTTTCTCTTACATCCGTTTATGGAAGGATTAGGGATGTTTATGGGGATGCGCTATTATCAGCTGCTGAAATGGAAGGATAAGGAGAGTTTAGGGCATACCAATTCACTTTTGATTGTTATAGCAGCGGCCTTAGGCGCCTTGATCGGATCCCATATCATTGGTTCGCTGGAACGTCCCGAGGAATTGTTGAGTGCAGTGAGTAAAATACGTTACATCTGGTTAAATAATACCATTGTAGGCGGTCTGGCCGGCGGACTGCTCGGGGTGGAACTGATAAAAAAAATCTTGGGCAAGAAAGAGAGCACCGGTGATCTGATGGTATTTCCCCTGATTGTTGCGATTATGATTGGAAGGATAGGCTGTTTTTATACAGGGATATTTGAGCAGACCTATGGCTTGCCTACGGAATGCCCATTGGGGATGTACCTTGGTGATGCTTATCGAAGACATCCGGTGGCGTTATATGAAATTGCATTTTTGATCCTGTTATTTATTTTATTACAGTGGTTTAAACGAAGATTTATAGGCCAAAATGGTGTCCTCTTTCAGCTTTTTATGCTCAGTTATTTTAGTTTTCGTTTTTTATTGGATTTTATCAAGCCAAGGGCAATCATTCTTTTTGGGATGAGTACCATACAAATTACCTGTCTTATCGTGATAATTTATTATATTTATTTATTGAAGAATGCGCATATAGAAAGGAAGGTCTAAATTATGTATTTACTTGAAGGGTCATTTGGTTCGGAAAACACAGCTATGTTGGGTTTGTTTTTACTGTTTGGGGGTGCTATAGTCATTGGAATAGCACTTTTGGTCATCATCATCGGTTCGATTATGAAATCCAATAATAAAGAATCTACATTTAACGTTAACCCTTGGCTGAAAGTATTATTGGGTGGTATCGGAGCAATGATAGCTGGCGGGGTTGCCTGTGGAATAGCACTAAATTAATAGGGATAGATATATGCCAGTTAGAAATTACACGTATTACGATTACACCATCAGTTTGTGCCCGACTTGTCTTTCGCGTGTAGGTGCAAAGATTAGCATCGAAGATGAGAAGGTCTTTATGACCAAAAATTGCCCTGATCACGGTTTTTTCAAAACCTTGATCGCAACCGATGTGGAATACTATAAAAATATCCGGAACTATAACAAGGCATCAGAGACACCGTTAAAATTTGAAAATGAGGTCCACTATGGCTGTCCTTACGATTGCGGTTTATGCGTCGATCACGAACAGCACAGCTGTCTTTCCATCGTTGAAGTGACCGACCGTTGCAATCTGACATGTCCGACCTGTTACGCCATGTCCTCACCACACTATGGAAGACATCGTTCGCTCGAAGAAATCGAACGTATGTTTGACAAGATCGTTGAAAGCGAAGGTGAGCCGGATGTCGTTCAGATCAGTGGGGGAGAACCAACCATTCATCCGGAGTTTTTTAAGATACTGGATATCGCAAAGACCAAGCCGATAAAGCATTTGATGCTGAATACCAATGGTATCCGGATTGCAAATGACCCGGGATTTGCTGAACAACTTGCAACCTACGCGCCAGAATTTGAAATTTACCTGCAATTTGATTCTTTCCGTCCTGAAGTGCTTGAGAAATTTAGGGGAAAGGATCTGACTGATGTACGCAAAAAGGCTATTGAAAAGCTCAATGCGTTAAATCTGAGCACAACCCTTGTCGTAGTTTTGGAAAAGGGTACCAACGACGATGAAATAGGAGAAATATTGGATTATGCCCTGAATCAACCTTGTGTCCGTGGGGTAACCTTCCAGCCGGTGGAGATTGCCGGACGAAACGCACAGGATGCTCAACAGCATAAAATGACACTGACGGAGGTTCGGCAGGAAATCCTGGATCAGTATCCCTTGTTGAACCCGCATGATATTATTCCTGTTCCCTGTAACCCGGATGCGCTGGCTATGGGCTATGTGCTTAAGATCGGTGAGGAAAAGATTCCACTGACACGACATATTGATCCTGCGGTACTGTTAAATAATCAATCCCGTAATACCATTGTGTACGAGCAGGATACCGGTGTTCAGATGCAGCTGCTGGATATTTTTAGTACCGGTATTTCGGTGGATAAAGTAAAGCCCAAAGTAAATCAATTGCTATGCTGCCTACCCGAAGTGTGTGCTCCTGAACTTGATTATGACAATCTTTTCCGGATTATTATCATGAATTTTATGGATGCGCATGATTTTGATGTGCGTGCGGTTAAAAAATCCTGCGTCCATATTGTCAACAAAGATTTAAAGTTAATCCCTTTTGAGACAATGAATCTCTTTTACCGTGATGACAAGGTCAAGCGCCTCGAGGAACTTAAATTATCGGATGCTATTCGATTTTAAGCTTGGATAAACTATTTTTGTTGGAAAATAATAGGATGGACTTTTCCCCTGAAACCTCCTTTTGTAGTGTTTCTTGAGGATCGGACAGGCTATTATGAAAGAGAGTAATAATTTGGGAATATGAAATTGAGCAGCGTTAAGCATTTCATTACTGTTATCAGTTTGTTGATATTAAATCTCTACGCCTTCGGACAAGATTCGGTGCAGGTAAGAAGAGGAGTGGTTAATACCGACAGGTCGGTATCGCATACGGGCTTAAATAGAAGATTCGGTACCGATTCGACTCGAGTGGGGAATGATTCGTTACGCAATGATCTGCGGAAAGTTAATCTGACGTTCTTGTCCAATATTCGTGCGGCATCAATGGCGGAATTTGTTGCTCAGTTAAATGAAAAATCCAGTTCGTATACGGCGGCTAGTGGCAATTCAGCAAAAGATTCTGTTACGGCAGTAAAAAACTCAATTTCCGAAGAAATTAGACAGCTTAGGTCTATTAAAGGGAGTATCGCAAATTATTCCGGCAGTTTAAGTAGCACGCAAGATCAGATCCGGGGTATCATCAATCGATATGATATTAGTGCCAGCAATCACTCGCGCGCGCATCAATATCTTAATAATGCCCAACTTCGGCTAGCGGCAAAGATGGATTCCCTCGAATCGATTAATCGTACAATTGATGAGCTTATCATAAAGGATCAGCGGCATCTTAATAGATTAGACCTGATTTCAGAAACAAAAGCTGTAGCTAAGATGTCGGATTCCGCATCGGTCAGAAAATCGATTTGGAAAGCAAATACAACGAGTATTTCAAAAGATGTGTTGTTAGACAATATTCGCAGTAACTATAAGAATAACAAATCCATCGACAAATATGTCAATCGCACGGATTGGGCGAGCCGGATCTTGTTGATCGTGCTTGGATTGGCTTATTGTTATTGGATTGTACGGGTTGCTTACATCTTGAAACAGAAAGATCCGGAAAATAAGCTTGCCATCGATGCCATTGTCGGAAAAACCATTATTTTGCTGCTGACATTATTGCCTTTTGTCAATTTCTTTACACCGACCTTCATTTTACAGGCCTCTCAGCTGGTGATCATGTTAATCTTCATGTTTCTATTGCGGCATAAAATGACGGGACAGCAACGCAAGATTGCCCTGATTCTGATCATCTTTTACCTATTGGATGTCTTTGTCAATATGATCGTAAGTGATGATCTGTTTTTGCGTATTATCTGTATCGGCTTTAATCTGATCGCATTGGGATTGGTAAGTTATACTAAACGACGTATCAAGAACCCGGAGAGCCCGGGGTATATCAGCAATTTTATCTATGTGGTGTTTGCTGTTTTAAATATCACGGCGATTACATTGAATGTCATTGGACATGTAGAGCATTCACGCAGCTTCAGTATTGCATGTGCAGTTGGTTTGGTGCAGTCATTTACCTTACAGTATTTTGCTGATATGATCAAAGCAGATGTCCGCAACCAGTTCAAAAAGGACCGTTTGGTGTCGGGATTCTGGATGCGCTTTAATGAGCAGCGTACCTTGGCGATTATAACAGAGATCCTTCGGATTGTATGTGTCCTGTTAGCAATTATTGTCTTGGCGAATAACCTTCAGTTTATTGAAACCTTGTTGGAACTTAGTGAAACGTTTTTTAGCAAGGTGCGTAGCATCGGTAGCATCTCCTTTACCTTAGGGAATCTGGTTGTTGCGCTACTGCTCTTGCTCGTGGCCAATTGGTTTCAAAAGAATATCAGTCTTATTGTACTCGGCGGTGAAGATGGTCAGTTAAATCAGGCCTATAATCAGAAAATGACGCTTTTTCCGTTATTTCGTTTGGCGATTATTCTGATCGGCTTTTTTATGGCTATTTCGGCTTTAGGTATGAGCCTGGACAAACTTACCGTCGTCATTGGAGCACTGAGTGTGGGGATCGGTTTAGGGATGCAAAATATCATTAATAATTTTGTGTCGGGGATCATTCTCGTTTTTGATAAGCCTTTCCGTGTAGGCGACCAGATTGAGCTGGCGGATAAAAAAGGGCGTGTCAAGGAGATCGGTATTCGTGCCAGTGTATTGAAAACTGCTGATGGTGCCGATGTGATTATTCCCAATGGCGATTTACTTTCGGGCAGGGTTGTCAACTGGACCTTATCTCAAGAGTATAGCAAAGCTAGTTTTGTTCTTCATATTGACCGGAAAGCAGACCTCGACCAGGCGAAGCAATGGATTAATGACGCGATGACGGCGAGTCCATATTTTGTCAAAGAACGAGATAGCGGCATCAGTGTTCAAGACATCAGCGAAGAAATGATCTATTTAAGCGTGTCCTGCTGGGTGAATTTCGCCGCGAACGCCTCATCTTTTAAAAATGATGTGCTGATTATCCTTTATAAGCAGTTTGAAGAAAAGGGATTGAAATTTTATAGTATCCTGTCTCCTAAAAATAATTAAGGGAGTTTGTTACCCCTTGTAATGTGGAGGACTATTTCGTCTGCAGTTGTCTATAAATTTTTGGACTGTATCCCTTCGCGCGCTTGTAGAAATGTGATAAGTGGCTTTCGTCAGCAAATCCCAGTTCTTCCGCAATTTGTTTTAGTGTATACCCTGTGACTTTAAGCCTATGTTCGATTAATTCGATGCGGTACATAGCAATGTATTCTCTCAGGCTACTGCCAAAGCTCTTTTTAAAATAGATGCCGAAATAAGTTGGGGAGATGTTAAATTTTTGCGCGATTGTTTTTATCTGAAGATATTCAGGCGTGAAAATATGCTGATGGATGTACGCTGCAATTGAACTGTCCATTTGAACAGTATGTTTTTGCGGTAAACGCTGCATTTCCGATATTTCTTTATAACGACCAAAAATAGCGACAAGTTGATCAAATAACCATTGGGACGCTTGGCTGACCTCCGCAATACTGCATAATCTGACCGCTTCCATCATATGGAAGTAGATCAAACGATCGTGCTCCGTCAGGACGAGTTTGCTTTCCCTTAATCCTCTGTCGTTCATTAACTCCATAACCCGGGTGTATAATTTTTGCTGACGCCCATTCCGCCGAAAATAGCTGTCCGTAAAAAGAATGAACAGGAAATGTGTTTTTTCGTAGATGTTAAAGTAGTGCCTATCTGCAGGACTCACAAGAAAAATATCGCCACGTTCATATTCCAGTTCAAATTTATTGATGACCTGTTTTCCGCGTCCGGCACGTATATAGACAAGTTCATAGTAATTCTGCGCGTGCATGGGGAGGTGAAAAGTGTCTTCCACAAATTCACTGATCAATAAGGGCTCAAATTGTTTTTTTTGCATTCCATATTTGATATGTAGTATTAAATGTACAAAAAAATAATGTATTTATACATGTTTTTATGTGCTATACTGTTGCACCTTTGTGTCAAATAAAATTGTAAAAAAACATGGTTAATTTTATAATGATTGCGTTTTGTATCGCTGCCGGTATGCTATTAAGAAGAGCAAAGTTAATTCATGGGGAAGCACACAAAGGAATCAACACCTGGATACTTTATTTTGCGCTTCCGGCGGTTTCCTTTAAATATATACCAAAGATTGTATGGTCTTCACAGATGCTGTTTCCGATTTTTTCAGCGATTTTGGTATGGGTTGGAAGCTGGTTATTTATGGAATGGTATTGTAGGCGAAAATCCTATAAGCAGCGTTCCAGAAGCAGTCTGGAGTTGGCGGCAGGGTACAGCAATACGTCCTTTATTGGATTTCCCTTGATCATGGCCTATTTCGGAGAGGCACAGTTGCCTATAGCGATTATTTGTGACCAGACAACATTCATCTTATTGTCCACTGCGGGGATTATCAATGCCCTGAAAGCGAATCTGCATGAAGGGCAATCCATTGATGCAAAATTTATGGTGAAGAAGCTGGTTACTTTTCCACCTTTGATCGGATGTCTCCTCGCATTGACCTTATCCCAATTTTTTGATTTCAGTGTGGCTGAACCCTTTTTTGATAAACTCGTAGCGACAGTAGGGCCGCTGGCCTTATTTTCTATTGGTTTGCAATTGAAGTTTGACGGCTGGCACCAACAAGCGGCACAGATCAGTACAGCTATGATCTATAAATTGGTTTTGGCACCACTATTGGTTTTGTTATTTGCATTAATACTGGGCGTAAAAGGTCCCGTTGCCCGGATCAGTATTTTTGAAGCTGCCATGCCTACGTTGGTCACTTCGGGTATTATTGCTGAGCAGTATCACCTCAATACAAAATTGGTAAACTTGGTGATCGGTTTTAGTATTGTAGCGGGACTAATAACGACCGCACTATGGGATCTAGTGATCCAGTTTGTGATTGCCTGATTCATTTCCCGACTTTTTGGTTTCCGTATTCAATGCGACTGACAATAGCTTGTGTATTAAAATGATACTAGGAACAACTTTTTTGTGTTTCAGCTGTTATAGCAGTATAACCATCTATAAAAGGAGGTATATTATGAACCTGATACATAGAATTGAACATTGGGGAAACGTCCATCACCCACAATGGATTGATTACCTAAGAATTGCCTTGGGCATCATGATTTTTGCTAGGGGGGTAAGTTTCGTAAACGATAGGCAAGTGGTTGAGCACATGATTGAACAGAGTAGTTTTCACCTGTCCATATGGGGAGCTGTTCATTATGTGGTCTTTACGCATCTGGTCGGTGGCTTATTCCTCATTTTGGGGTTCCAAACTCGTTTAGCGGCTTTATTGCTGTTTCCTGTCTTGGTGGGGGCTGTCTTTTTTGTCAATATCACCAATGGCTTTAGTTATTTGAATTCCGAATTATGGCTTTCTATAGTCGTCTTCTTTTTGTTGATCTTTTTTATGGTCATGGGATCCGGAAAATATTCCCTTGACAATATGATGAACAAACCTGGATACAAAAGGGATATCTAAAATAAAGGCACCTTCATTCATGAAGGTGCCTTTATTTTTTCGCTTTTTATTTGCTTTGGTTGTCAATCCAATTGCGTGCATTGACAAAGGCTTCTAACCAAGGGGAAACCTCATCTTGGCGTCCTTTCGGATAGTTTGCCCAATGCCATTGGAAAATCGAACGCTCAATATGAGGCATCGTTGCCAAGTGACGTCCAGTTTTATCACAGATCATCGCTGTATTGTAGTCCGAACCATTGGGATTGTGTGGATATTGCTCATAACCGTATTTTGCAACAATATTATATTGTTCTTCTGCAAGTGGTAGATTGAATTTTCCTTCACCATGTGAAATCCAAACTCCCAGCGTACTGCCGGCTAATGTAGAAAGCATAACGGAATTATTTTCCTGAACTTTCACTGAAACAAAATTTGACTCATGCTTTCCTGATGTGTTGTGCAGCATTTTACCATGAATCTCGTGCTCCGGATTGATCATTTCCAGTTCCATAAACAATTGACAGCCATTACAGATACCGACAGAAAGGGTATCCGGACGTGCAAAAAAGTCTGTCAATGCCTTTTTCGCTTTCTCGTTGTAAAGGAATGCCCCGGCCCATCCTTTTGCCGAACCTAAAACGTCAGAATTCGAGAATCCACCAACTGCGCCGATAAACTGAATATCCTCCAATGTTTCGCGGCCTGAAATCAGGTCTGTCATATGCACATCTTTTACATCAAAGCCTGCCAAGAACATTGCATTTGCCATCTCGCGCTCTGAATTGGAACCCTTTTCCCGAAGAATGGCCGCTTTCGGACGTGCTTTACTTCCGTCGATCGTTGGTTTTTTGCCATCGAACTGACTTGGGAAAGTAAATGTTAACGGTTGATTTTTGTAGTTATCGAAACGTTGTTGTGCAGTTCCGTTTTTCGATTGTTTCGAATCCAATAGGAATGAAGTGGTCGACCAAACATCACGTGTTGCCGCAACATCAAAGCTGAAGTTCTCTTCTCCGTTTTTGATGGTCACTGTAGTTCCTGCCATCGCATGACCGATTTTTATGGCATCAACGCCAGCTTCTTTGACAGCTTGCTCGAAAACAGCATCATCCTTCGCCTGTAGTACAAGACCAATATTCTCACTGAACAGCACTTTCACCGAGTCAGATTCATTTAAATCAGAAAGGTCGTAGTTTGCAGCCAAATTAACGTCTGCAAATGTCATTTCCAGAAGGGTAGTGATCAGACCACCGGAGCCGATATCGTGGCCGGCTTCGATTTGGTTATCGTTGACTAACTCCTGAACGGTATTGAATGCGGTTTTGAAATAATTCGCATCTTGGATTGTCGGAACTTCCGTACCTAATTTATTGACAATCTGAGCAAAAGAAGAACCGCCTAATTTGAAGCCGTCTTTTGATAGATTAATGTAGTAGATGGAACCTGCATTTTTGTTTAAAACGGGCTCGATTACCTTGGTAATATCCGTACAATTTCCAGCGGCAGATATAATCAATGTGCCGGGAGCGATTACATTTTCGCCATTTGGATATTTTTGCTTCATCGACAAGGAGTCTTTTCCAGTAGGAATATTGATCCCTAATGCGATGGCAAAATCCGAACAGGCCTTCACGGCTTGGTAAAGTCTAGCGTCTTCACCTTCGTTATTTGCTGCCCACATCCAGTTGGCTGAGAGTGAAATACCGGCAAGACCGTTTATGATCGGCGCAAATACGATATTTGAGAGTGATTCTGCAATAGCTGTTTTACTGGCGGCTGCGGGATCAATCAATGCGGCAACAGGGGAGTGCCCTATCGTAGTGGCGATACCCTCTTTTCCTTTGTAGTCAAGAGCCATGACGCCAACGTTATTTAAAGGCAACTGCAACGGGCCTGCACATTGCTGTTTTGCAACGCGGCCACCGACACAACGGTCGACTTTATTGGTCAGCCAATCTTTGGAAGCCACTGCCTCCAATTGCAAAACCTGATTTAAATAACTTGGGATATTCGCTGAATCATAGCTCAGATCTGCGTAGTTACGCGTGATAGTTTTATCACGCATAAAAGTTTTTGGTGATGAGCCAAAGAAGTCCTCCAAAGCATAATCCATTGGCTTTGCACCATTGCTTTTGGATGCAAACGTAAAACGATGGTCACCAGTGACATCACCTACGGTGTACATCGGTGCACGCTCGCGGTCAGCAACACGTTTAAGGGTAGCAATGTCATCTTCAGCAATCACCAAGCCCATTCTTTCCTGCGATTCATTACCGATGATTTCTTTCGCTGAAAGTGTAGGGTCGCCTACCGGGAGCGCATCAAGATCGATTAAACCACCTGTTTCCTCAACCAATTCGGATAGACAGTTTAGGTGTCCACCAGCACCGTGGTCATGGATAGAGACAATAGGATTGTGATCGGATTCCACCATGCCTCTTACAGCATTGGCTGCACGTTTTTGCATTTCCGGGTTTGAGCGTTGGATCGCATTCAGTTCAATACCTGAACCGAAAGCACCTGTATCTGCAGAAGATACAGCCGCACCACCCATACCAATGCGGTAATTTTCACCACCTAAGATGACGATTTTATCGCCTGTTTTTGGGGTATGTTTTTTGGCTTGATCCAGTTTTCCATAACCTACACCACCGGCTTGCATGATCACTTTGTCATAACCAAGCTTACGGCCGTCCTCTTCATGTTCGAAAGTAAGTACAGAACCTGTAATTAAGGGTTGTCCAAACTTATTACCAAAGTCAGAAGCTCCATTGGAAGCTTTGATGAGGATATCTACAGGGGTTTGGTAAAGCCATTGGCGTTCTTGCATGGCTTTCTCCCAAGGGCGATCTTGTAATAGACGGGAATAGGCCGTCATATAGACCGCTGTACCCGCCAAAGGAATAGCACCTTGACCACCGGCCATACGGTCACGGATTTCACCACCGGAACCTGTAGCCGCTCCGGAAAACGGCTCCACAGTCGTTGGGAAATTGTGTGTTTCAGCTTTTACCGATAAAACAGAATCGAAGGATTTCTCCTCGTAAAAGTCAGGTTTGTCGGCCGATTTAGGAGCAAACTGAGTGACACGTGGACCTTTAATAAAGGCTACGTTGTCTTTATAAGCAGAAACAATCTTATTGGGATTTGTTTCGGAAGTTTTCTTGATTAGTTTAAATAGGGAAGTAGGTTGTTCTTCACCATCAATGATAAAAGTCCCATTGAAGATCTTATGTCTACAGTGTTCGGAATTGGCTTGTGAAAAAGCAAAAACTTCAGAGTCTGTCAAAAGACGGCCCAATTTAGCAGCAAGGTTGTTGAGGTAAGCTACTTCTTCCGGATTTAATGCCAATCCTTCGGATTTGTTGTAGGCATCAATGTCTTCAATTTCCAAAATAGCTTCCGGAGTGATGTTGACCGTGTACGTGTCCTGCGTCAACATACTGAACTTTTGCGAAATCATTGGGTCGAAATCATTGAAATCCGCTGGTACCGGTTGAAATTCTTCGATGCGAACAATTCCTTCAATACCCATGTTCTGTGTAATTTCTACGGCATTGGTACTCCAAGGAGTGACCATCGCTGCGCGGGGGCCTACAAAGTAATGGTTAAGGGTTTGGTCGTCGAGTTTTTTGGCGTTGCCGAATAGCCAGTTAAGTTTAGTAATGTCTTCTTGTGATAAAGAGTTTACGCTTTGAACACCATATATGGTGTTCGATGGGTTCTCAAAGAAATGAATCATTATAAATGTTTGTTTTGAACGTTCTTCAAATTAAAGCACAAAGTTACATATTATTTTTATGGAAATGATCGAAATGTTGATTAAAAAACGAGTGGATATTCGTGTCATCAAGAGCGAAATTGAGTCTCCGTAATAAATAAATTTAGCGTTGTATTAAGGTGTATTAATTAGTGTAGACAAATTTTATCATTCTACAACCTGTTGGGGTACGTTTATCCCTTCATTCATTATTTCGGCGTATAACCTATCTCCTGCGTTTATTAAGCAAATATTTCTGTAAAGTAATTTATGGTTTACGGGTTATGTCAGAGCGGTATACGTGTTAAAACTTAACGGATGAGATTCGGGAAGTATTGGGTTGATCACTAAATTGACGTTGTATATAACCTCAAATTTATCTAAGTTTGTGCATCAAATCAAATTCGAGATGAACATTTCATATAATTGGTTAAAACAACACGTTAATATAGATTCGACTCCGGAGGAATTATCTTTGATCTTGACAAATACAGGATTAGAAGTAGAGGCCTTGGATGTTGTACAGAGTATCCCAGGTGGGTTGGATGGTTTGGTCGTTGGCGAAGTAAAAACTTGTGAGCAACATCCCAATGCCGATAAATTACGCGTCACTACAGTTGATGTGGGCGCTTCCGAATTATTGAATATCGTATGTGGAGCACCAAATTGCCGTACCGGATTGAAGGTAATTGTAGCAACAGTAGGTACAACATGTCATCCCTCGACTGGAGAGCCATTTAAAATTACCAAATCTAAAATTCGTGGTGAAGTATCTGAAGGAATGTTATGTGGAGAAGATGAGATTGGTCTAGGGACATCCCACGCGGGCATCGTTGAGCTGCCTGTTGATGTTCCAGTGGGAACATTGGTAAAAGATCATTTCAATATCCAGGATGACTATCGCTACGAAATTGGTCTTACACCTAATCGTGCCGATGCTGCTTCTCATCTTGGGGTAGCACGCGATATCGCGGCTTATTATCGCACGCATATCTTAAAAGCAGATGTTTCAGCATTTCAAGCCGCAGAGGCAACTGGAACATCGGTTGTTGTTGAGGATACTATTGCATGCCCTCGTTATAGTGGAATCAATATTTCTGGCGTTCAGGTAGGTGAATCGCCAGACTGGCTGAAGGAAAAATTAAATGTGATCGGCGTGCGTCCGATCAATAACATTGTTGATATCACGAATTATATATTGCATGATCTTGGTCAACCGTTGCATGCTTTTGATGCAGATAAAATTGCGGGCAACAAAGTGCTTGTCCGTAGGGCCACAGAAGCTGAAAAATTTGTGACCTTGGACGGTGTTGAGCGTACTTTGTCTGCGGAGGACTTAGTGATTGCGGACATTGAAAAACCAATGTGTATTGCAGGTGTTTTTGGTGGAGCTCACTCTGGTGTCTCTACTGAAACAACGAATGTATTTTTGGAGTCAGCTTATTTCAATGCTGTTTCAGTTCGTAAGACATCCAAAAGACATGGTTTGAAAACAGATGCCTCTTTCCGTTTTGAGCGAGGTACAGATCCTAATATTACGGTGGAAGCGTTAAAACGTGCGGCATTATTGATTCAGGAAGTAGCTGGCGGAACCATTTCATCCACCTTAAAAGATGAATATCCCGTAGAAGTTAAGCCGTATTCATTTCATGTCAGCTATGCGAACGTGGTGCGTTTAATTGGACAGGCAATTCCAAGTGAAGAGATCAAAGCCATTATTGTGGCTCTTGGCATTGAGATCGCCTCGGAAACCGCTGCGGGACTGGATGTCTTAGTACCTGCATATCGCGTTGATGTAACTCGTGAAGTGGATGTGGTAGAAGAGGTATTACGGATTTATGGTTACAATAACATTGAACTAAAATCCCAGATCAAAGCATCATTAAACACCGTTGAAAAGCCAGATAAGGAAGTGGTCTTAAATCAACTGGCTGACTTATTGATTGGTAATGGATTCCGTGAAATATTGGCGAATTCGTTGACAAAGCTTGATTATGCAGATGACAGCGAGACAGCGGTAAAATTGTTCAATCCATTGAGTTCGGATTTGGATACCATGCGTCAAAATATGTTGTTCTCTGTGTTGAATGCCATTGAATATAATCAGAAGCGCAGAAATTTTGATCTGAAATTCTTCGAATTTGGTAAAACCTATGCGTTGGATGGAGAAGGGTATAAAGAAACGCAGCATTTGACTTTTGCAATAACAGGAAGGGCAGAAGCAGAACAGTGGAATAGTAAAAAGGGAAATGTTAATTTCTATAACCTCAAAGCGGCAGTTGATACGATTGTTAAGCGTCTAAAGATTGAGGGCATACAAATACAAGATGCGCCGAGCAATCATTTTGCGTACGGATTGAGTTATATGAAAGGTCAGAAATGTCTGGTTTCTTTCGGTGCGGTAGCTCATGCCAACTTGAAAAAAGCAGATGTTGAAGGGCAGGTTTTCTTCGCGGATTTTGACTGGGATGTCTTGATGAAAATCATTCGAAAGAATAGTATTCAATACAAAGAAGTGTCGAAATTCCCTGCAGTACGCCGTGATTTATCGCTGTTAATTGACGAAAATGTGAGCTTTGACAAACTTCAATTTGTCGCTCAAAAGACCGAACGCAAGCTTTTAAAGGAGGTAAATGTGTTTGACGTGTATAAAGGGGATAAAATTCCGGAAGGGAAAAAGTCTTATGCTCTGAGCTTTATCTTGCAAGATGAAGAAAAAACATTGACCGATAAACAAATTGATGCGATAGTTCAAAAATTAATTGTTAATTTTGAGAAGGAACTAAGCGCAGAGGTGCGTGGTTAATTAAAGATATAACATTAATTGGTAACATTCGATTTACGCTATGGCAACATTGTCTTCACAAATGAATCTGATCGTTGAGAAAACGAAAAACTTAATTCAAATGTGCGAAGTCTTGCAAGAAGAAAATGATTTGCTTAAATTAGAGGTACAATCCTTAAAAGTGGCTTTCGATGCGAGCAACGATAAAAGCAAGCAATTGGAAGAGAAGGTCAAGGCGCTGGCAGTAGCCCGAACGTTGGATTCTGAAACGGATAAGGGGGCAATTAATGAAAAAATACTTGACACAAAACAAAAAATTAACGATTTTGTGCGAGAAATAGACAAGTGTATTAGTTTGTTGAAGTAGTTGGAATTTGGAGATCATCAGAATTTAAACTAATACAACGTTAAAAAGCTCAAAGAAATGGGAGAGATTTCCATAAAAATAAATATCGCAGATCGTGTTTATCCCCTACGGGTGGAAAGCGCGGAGGAGGAAGTGATTCGACATGCTGCGAAATTGATAAATGAAAAAGTAAAGGAATTGCAGGAAAACTATACTGTGAGAGATAAGCAGGATTTGTTGTCCATGTGTGTATTGCAGTTCGCTACGCGTATGTTAAATGCGGAGCGACAGTCCCAGAACCACGAAGTGGGGTTAGAGAATTCAGTACAGGAGCTTGATCAGTTGTTGACGGATTTCTTTAAAAAATAAATTTACGTTCTTTATATTTAGAGCTTAAACGACGAATTTGCCGCAATTAAATTCGGGTTGTCACTATTTTAAACTTAACGCTTCAATATTACAGGCGCAAAAAGATATAGGCCATTTTGCGAAAGCCATCTGGGTCATAATCTAAGCCTAATTATGTAATCACGAAGTTTAATAATACATGAGACCTGTTTAAATTTAATTGCGGTTTTTTTTTGGTAAATGAAATTTAATATTAATAATAAAAACAAACATATATAATACAATTATACATACATGGACGTCGCAATTTATAGCATAATTTCTCTGATTGTTGGTGTAGTTATAGGTCGTTATCTGTTGGTTCTGTTATTCAAAAAACAAGAACAGGAAGCCAAAGATAAGGTAAATAGCATACTAAAAGATGCAGAGCAAGAAGGAGAACACATTAAAAAGAAACGCTTATTAGAGGCGAAAGAAAAATTCCTTCAATTAAAATCCGAACACGAAAAGGAGGTGAATCAACGTAACAATACCATCAACCAAAAGGAGAATACGTTGAGACAAAAAGAACAATCCATTAACCAAAAGCTGGAAAGCATCAACCGCGATAAGCAGGAGGTGGACACCAAAAAGAAGCAGCTGGATAAATTGGTTGAACTCAATGAAAAGAAATCCGAAGAAGTTGAGGCTTTAAAATTACAACAGATCAAACAATTGGAGAGTATCGCCGGTGTTACAGCGGACGAGGCTAAAAACCAATTGGTGGATTCATTGCGCGAGGAAGCGCGTTCGCAGGCCATGATTCAGATCAAGGATATTGTGGACGAAGCGAAATTGACCGCGACAAAAGAAGCGAAAAAAGTCGTTATCCAAACCATTCAACGTACGGCTACCGAATCCGCAATCGAAAATACGGTATCTATTTTCAATATCGAAAATGATGAGATCAAGGGCCGTATTATTGGTCGTGAAGGCCGTAATATCCGTGCTTTGGAAGCGGCAACAGGCGTAGAGATCATCGTGGATGATACACCAGAAGCAATTATCTTGTCTGGATTTGATCCCGTACGTCGTGAGATTGCCCGTTTGGCCCTACACCGTTTGGTGACTGACGGACGTATCCACCCGGCTCGTATCGAGGAGGTTGTCGCAAAAACACGCACACAGATTGAAGATGAGATTGTTGAAATTGGTGAGCGTACAGCCATTGACCTTGGGATCCATGGATTACATCCTGAATTGATCCGTATGGTCGGACGTATGCGTTACCGTTCTTCCTATGGACAGAATCTTTTACAGCACTCCCGTGAGGTTGCCAATTTTGCAGCAACAATGGCTGCGGAGCTTGGCTTGAACGTCAAACACGCAAAACGCGCTGGATTGCTCCACGATATTGGTAAAGTGCCTGATGATAATCCGGAATTGCCACACGCAATTTTAGGTATGCAGCTTGCTGAGAAATATAAGGAACACCCTGATGTATGTAATGCAATCGGTGCACACCACGATGAGATCGAAATGACAGCGTTGATTTCGCCTGTTGTACAGGCATGTGATGCTATTTCGGGAGCACGCCCGGGAGCACGCCGTGAGGTGGTTGAAAGCTATATCAAACGTCTGAAAGAACTGGAGGACCTAGCATTATCCTACCCAGGTGTGGAAAAAACCTTCGCCATCCAAGCTGGACGCGAGTTGCGCGTTATCGTGGAAAGTGAGAAGGTATCTGACGCACAGTCAGAGATACTGGCTGCCGATATCTCCAACCGTATCCAAACGGAAATGACTTATCCGGGACAAATTAAAGTAACTGTTATCCGTGAGACAAGATCCGTGTCTTACGCAAAATAGATCCCAAGGGATCGATAATAAAGAAAAGCTCCAATCTGCTATAGGTTGGAGCTTTTTTATTATCCAAAAAATTCAATTAAATCTGCAACACTGTGCAGGAGATAGGCTGGCGATTCCTGTTCGAGTTCCGCTTGGCTGCCATAACCATAAAGCACAGCAATGGCATCCATGTTTGTCTCTCTGGCACCGATGAGATCATGTTTGCGGTCACCGATCATGATACAGTCATGCGGGTTCGTTAGACGAGCATTTTCCATCACATATTGAATGACACTGGTTTTTGTAGGCCTGGAATCGTCCAGGGCACTTCCTCCGGCGAAATCGAAATATTGGTCTATAGCAAAGTGCTGCAATATCCTATGCGCAAAGATTTCGGGTTTGGATGTTGCCAAGTAAACCTTATAATCTTTCGATTTGAGTCTTTCCAGTAGCTCGGGAACGCCATCAAACAGCATATTCTCATACAAACCCTGCGTGGCAAAGCGTTCACGGTATTTGTCCACACAGGCCAAAGCTTCCTGTTCCTCAAATCCGTAGCTGTGCATGAACGTATCTTTCAATGGCGGCCCGATCAGCGGTTTAAGACTATCTAGGTCAGGCGTAATAATTCCCTTGGCTTCGAGTGCATAAGCGATGCATTTGGTGATGCCCTCAGCAGGGTCGGTCAAGGTTCCATCAAGATCAAATAAGATGTGTTTATAGGACTTCATGCTGCAATATTACGGAATTGGATAGGAGATTGCCAGCTAAAGCCAGAAGAATGCATTTAATGACAAGCATCAGACCAAAAAAATAATATTATTATGGCGCGCGACCGTCTCGGCAGACCAATATTTATTAAATTTGCCGAATGAAACAAAAGAAGAAAGTTCAGGAAGTAGAACCAAAGCGTCCGGTAGATACCTATTTTGAAGAGTTGGATGCTAATTTTCAAGACCCGACCAATCGCATGATTCAGATTATCTTTTTGCCGCTGCTGTTCTTCGGCCTGATGGGCTGCATCTGGATGATTCCTTTCCCACAGTTTGAATTTTTGGTGAAGCTCAATTGGCATACTTTTTTGAATTGGGGTTCTTTCTTCATTGCGGTTGTGATCTATTTTTACCTTAAGCTATCCGCAACCCTGTCTTACGCGATTTTATTCTCGATCGGGGCAATGAGCTACTTTATTGTGCAATTGGAATATGTGCAAAAAAATGGTGGCCCTGCAGTGATATGGGTATGCCTTGCGATTGCTTTGCTCGCACTGGCGGCGTTGTATATTGGTAAAGGAAAAGAGAAAAAAGCAATCAGCGGAAAACAGTTCCTACAATTCCTGCTCATTGGCCCGATATGGTTATGGCATTTTGTATTTCAGAAGTTCAATATTCGGTATTAAACGATCTATATAGGACAGGTATTCGAGTTTAAAAACAGAGTTTTGCAGCAAAATAAGGGAATATTTATCCTGTACATGATATCAGAAAGGCCAGATTGCACAATGCGATCTGGCCTTTTCTATTTATTTTTTTGATTCGTCATCCTGATCAGCCCGATCAATTTTTATAATTGAACCATTTGATGATTTCCTTAAGGCTTGCCTTTTTACCATAGATCAGGATGCCGACACGGTAGATTCGGGCAGCAACCCAAGTGATCAATAAGAATGTCAGGATCAACAAGGTCAATGAGGTTAATATCTGCCACATCGGCACACCAAAAGGTATCCTGACCAACATGGCAATAGGTGATGTGAACGGAATAAAGCTTAGCCAAGTAGCAATGGGCCCATTGGGGTCGTTGATAATGACGCCAAATGAAAGGATATACGTCAACAATAAGGGCATGGTAATGGGCATGGAAAACTGATTGGCCTCTGTTTCATTGTCTACAGCGGAACCAGCAGCAGCAAAAATAGCGCTATACAGCAGGTATCCGGCAATAAAAAACAGAAAGAAGAAGATGATGACTTCGGTGAAGTTAAAGCTCTGTAGCGACGTAAGGATAGCCGCTGAATCATTCTGCGCTACCGCCTTCGATACGGTACTCATACTGCCAGCTCCGGGCTGACTGGCAGCAACCTCCTGCATATCCTGCGGATTGACAAACAAGAGTGTTGCCGTTATGAAAAGGCCCCCGGTAAGCAGCAGCCACATCACAAATTGAGTGAGGCCGACCATCCCAATCCCAACAATTTTACCCATCATAAGCTGAAAAGGCTTGACGGAGGAGATAATAACTTCGATAATACGATTGCTCTTCTCTTCGATGATACCGCGCATCACCTGTGCGCCATACAGAAAGAGGGAGAGATAAACCAGGATGGCCAGTGCGACACCAAGTCCCATGGCGATAGCAGTATTACTGTTTTTCTCTTCACCGTCAGCCGTGATCTCTTTGGCATCTATAGCAACTTTGGGTTTGATGGACTGGATAATCTGCAAGTCTATTCCCTTAGCTTTATACTCTTTTTCGCGGATGATTTCTTCCAGTTGTCCGCCGATGATCTCCTGCGTGACAAAACTTGTTTTGCCACTGGTAATCAGTTCGGCCTTCTGGCTGCTAAGAATATCCTTGGGAATGTACAAGATCGATTGTTTTCCTTCGCTCTCTGAGAGCTGCTTTTTTTGCGCCTTTAGATCTAACTTGCTGATCGTATAGCTTACGTTTTTATTGCTTTGGAGTTTCCCCGCAAATTCACCCTGTTCATCAATCACAAAGACCTCGGTGTGGGCATCTTTGAAGCTTTTTTTAGTCAGGTAAAACATGCCCGCATACAATGCAAAAAAGAATAGGGGCACGGCAAAGGTCATCACAATAAAAGATTTTTTCTTGACGCGGGACAAATATTCCCGTTGAATAATAAGTAATATTTTATGCATGATCGTTGGCTTTAGGTGAGACTTGAGTAACTTTTTGGATGAAAATATCCCCCATGGAAGGTACGATTTCTATCAATTGATTGAGCTGTATTTGTGGTAAAAAATGTATTAATACATCATTTATATGAATACTGCTATTTAACTGAATTGTAGTGATGTATGTTTTTTCAACCCTTGTAGACGTTATGATCTCGAAGAGAGCGTTGTTGGACAGAAGAAAATTATCTTCGGTTGCTGTATATTCCAATTTGTAAGTTTGATTCCGATATTCTTTTTTTATCGCTTGAACAGAGCCATCCAGTATTTTCTTTGATCGGTTGATAAGCGCAATATTATCGCAAAGTTCTTCGACCGTTTCCATGCGGTGTGTCGAAAAGATAATGGTGGCCCCTTCCTTATTCAATCGTAAAATCTGTTCTTTGATGATATTGGCATTGACCGGATCAAAGCCGGAGAAGGGCTCGTCGAGGATAATTAATTGCGGCTGGTGGATGACGGTAGCGACAAATTGGACTTTTTGCTGCATTCCCTTGCTGAGGTCTTCGATCTTCTTGTCCAACCATGAGGATATATCAAGACGTTCGCACCAGTCGTGTATCCGATGTAAAGCTTCTTTTTTAGAAAGCCCTTTCAACTGCGCCAGATAAAGCATCTGATCACCGATTTTCATTTTTTTGTAGAGCCCCCGTTCCTCCGGGAGGTAACCTATCTGGGCGATATGCTGCGCGCCCAATAATTCGCCATTGAACCGGATTTCACCCGAATCCGGAGCAGTGATCTGGTTAATGATACGGATCAGGGATGTTTTTCCCGCTCCATTTGGACCCAACAGGCCAAAGATCTTTCCTTTTGGAATCTGGATGGACACATCGTCCAATGCACGATGATTGGCGTAATCCTTGGTAACATGATTGATTTCGAGTAACATCTTTTTAGGGTTTAATTAAATTCAGTATGGCGAAAAAATATAGCATATATCGTTTGCTATCAAATATACACTTGTTTATTTTGACTATTAGTATCTGAAGAGCATTAAATGTTACAGATTGGGCGTTCAGTTTTTTATTGCATAGAAGGTTGTAAACCTTGCCAAACGGATTCATTTAATGTACCTTTGTTCCATGGAAGTAAAAAAAGCCGAATTCGTGTGTAGCAACACGAGAGTTGACAAATTACCTGCGCCAAATTTGCCTGAGTACGCCTTTATAGGCCGTTCTAATGTAGGTAAATCTTCTTTGATCAATGCCATGACAAATAAGAAGGGACTTGCCAAAACCTCTCAAAAACCTGGTAAGACTCAGTTGATCAATCATTTTATTATAGATGATACCTGGTATCTGGTCGATTTACCTGGTTATGGATTCGCTAAAGCATCCAAAACAAGTCGTAGTGAATGGGAAAAATTCATTCGCAGATACCTTACACATAGAGACAATTTACAATGTGTATTTGTTTTGGTAGACAGTCGTCTCGAACCACAGAAGATCGATCTTGATTTCTGTTATTGGTTGGGTGAATGCGGTTTACCCTTTATGTTAGTCTTTACCAAAGCAGACAAGCAATCAGCAGTAAAATCTGATGCGAATATTGCAAAATTTAAAAAAGAGCTGTTGCAATGGTTTGAGGAGGTGCCGCCGATCTTTTTGACCTCGGCTGAGAAGAAAGTAGGTCATGAACCGATTCTGGAAACCATTAATGAAGTCAATCGCCGATTTGTAGGGCCTGAGCCGGAAGAAAGAATGCCGTTTTAAGTAGTTCAAAAAAATAAAATTCGTTAACATCATCGCTTGGTCAACCTGATCATTGCCGAGGATAGGGTGTCGAACGTTTTAAAATCCATTAAGATCACCTCATGAAGAAGTATCTTTCTTTAGTTTTATTTGCACACAGTGTATTTGCGTTGCCATTTGCCCTTATAGGCTTCTTCTTAGCCCTGCATACCACTGAATATGCCTTTTCCTGGAACCTATTACTATTGATGCTGTTGTGTATGGTAACGGCGCGGAATGCAGCCATGGCCTTCAATCGGTATTTGGATCGGGATATTGATGCCATCAATCCGCGGACGGCAATGCGTGATATTCCGGCAGGGAAGATTTCGGCCCGGAATGCATTGATCTTTACGGTTGTCAATTGTTTACTTTTTGTCACAGCGACTTATTTTATAAATTCCCTGTGCTTTATGCTGTCACCCATTGCACTCTTTGTTGTGCTTTTTTATTCTTATACCAAGCGCATTACACCCTTGTGCCATTTGGTACTTGGGGCAGGATTGGGGTTAGCACCAATTGGGGCATATATGGTGATCACCGGACAATTTGCAACTGTCCCTGTTTTGTATGGCTTTGCTGTATTGACCTGGGTGAGTGGCTTTGATATCATTTATGCATTGCAGGATGAGGCCTTTGACCGGGCCAATAAGTTGAACTCCATTCCTGTGTGGTTGGGAACAAAAGGGGCGATGCGGGTATCTGAATGTTTACATGTGCTGTCTTTTATATTTGTTTTAATACCTGCCTTTTTAATGCCCGTCGGTTGGATTTATTATTTAGGAGTTGCGTTTTATGGTGCATTGCTGATCTATCAACACACACTGTTTTCGTCGACAGATCTAAGTCGGGTAAACCGCGATTTCATGACCACCAATGGTTACGCTTCGGTCATCTTTGCCATCTTTTATCTTTTGGATATCTGGTTGATAAAATAAACGTTTTAGCATAAAATAAGAAAGGCTTTAGGAATTCCTAAAGCCTTTCTTATTTTTGTGTCTAATCCAATATGCGTACTATGAAAAAAAATATCCTTTTTGTTTCAATTTTATGTCTGTCATTGACTTCTTATGCCCAAAAGCTAACCAGCTATGTCATCCAGTATAATCAAAGTTTTAATGGGAATACGCCTGCTAATCAAAATGCAGTACTGGTGTATGCCAATGTGAATGAAACGTATGTCAGCTCGGAAAAAGATATAAAAGGACAATTGTTGCCGCCTTACGAACGCGTACTAGTGGACCGATCGTCTGGAAATGCCTTGCTTAAAATTGCGAAACTCAAAGATGGTTCCCTTATCCTGACAAGAGACTCTTTGGCGCTCTCCAAACAGAAATTTACACCGACCAATGAGACGAAGACGATTTTGGGCTATCCCTGTAAAAAAATGGAAACCAGTATCAATTCCAATAAGATCGAGCTATGGTACACGGATAAACTAGGGGTAAAAGGAGCTCCGATCGAGTTGGGGCAGGATCTTGGCTTAGTGCTGGAAGTAATCAGAAACGGCAATACAAGGACCTTCGCAACGAAAGTCGAGAAAGTGAATGCTGTCCCTGATCAATTGAAGCTAAAAGGAAGCGAAAAGCGCTATGATGAACTTTCCTATAAAGACCTTATTTGGAAAAATCGTTTTATCCGGCTTCCTATCTTTCAAAAAGAGCGCATTCGTTTTTCCGAGGATGTCAAATCTGATTCAATCCTGCGTTTTGCGAATGGTACAGTCATTGTCAAGAAGGTCAAAATACCGGAAATCAAACTTAGCGATAATGTGTTTGTTCAACTTGTGGAGCAATCAAAAGGTGATGCGTATGACCGAACCGGATCCGTTTTTATTATTCCAGCAAATAAAGCACAGAGTTTTATGGATGGTATGAAAAATGGCATGTCAACCTTACCAAAGTATGAAAATGGAAATGGAAAGAGTTATCAAGGCGTGGTAAGAACGGCGACTTTCGAACCTATTGTTGAATTGATGCGATTCTTTACACCTTTTGGTGTTAAGCAGTTTAACTATCTTCAGTTAAAGGATAAGGTCTGGCAGGATTCGGTGCTTTACCGGCAGGATGTGTCTGAGCTCGCTGGGATGTTGAGCGAACAGGAAGTGTATGTAGGTGCATTCATTGGCAACTATGACAAGAATGGTCATGAAGTTAGCGTTGAGCTCACAATTCACCCAGGTTTTGAGGCAGGATCAGAAGGAAATCTAAAAAAGACGATGCCGTTATTCACGACGACCAATGTGATGGAAATGGGAGGGCAGGAGTATGGATCCATGTTTGATCAGGATAAGGGGCTGACGCTCTCGTTCCATTTGGATCAGGATGCCAAAAATGTGCAACTGCGTTACATCACAACCGGTCATGGTGGTTGGGGAAATGGCGATGAGTTTGTACCCAAAGAAAACCGAATTTTCCTAAATGATGCCTTACTGTTTAAGTATACACCCTGGCGTAACGATTGCGGTTCTTACCGTCTGTCCAATCCCGCTTCGGGTAATTTTGCCACGGGATTATCTTCGTCCGATTTGAGTCGTTCCAACTGGTGCCCAGGAACAGTGACTCCACCAATTTACATCGATTTAGGTGATTTAGAAGCTGGTGATTACAAATTGCAGGTTCAGATCCCACAAGGCGCTCCGGAAGGAACAAGTTTCAGCAGCTGGAACGTCACCGGAACCCTACTGTTCGATTAAATTGAATGATATAAGTGAGGTATTGATTTTATTAGAATCAATACCTCATACGTTTTATCTAAGTGTTTGGCCTGTCCGTACCTATTATAATGGATAAGCAGTTTCACTCTTTGTTTCCGATAATACAAAATAGGTCTGTACGGTATTGACCTGCGGGAGCACCGCCAGACGGTGTCTTAAAAAAATGTGATAAGCATCCATGTCTTTCGTAGCGATGCGTAACATGAAATCATACGATCCGGCCATCTGATAGCATTCCATAACTTCGGGAAACTTGGCTACTTCTTTTTCAAATTCGTTCAAAACCTCAAAGGTATGTGCTTTCAGGAATACCTGCGAAAACGAAATCAGTCCAATCCCGATTTTATGCCGATCCAGGATCGCTACCGTTTTTTTGATATAACCCAGTCTTTTTAATTTTTTTACCCTTTCGTGCACTGCTGCGATTGATTTATTCAATTCAAAGGAGAGTTCCTTATTACTTAATGAAGCATCATGCTGTAATAAGCGCAATAATTTTAGATCGATATCGTCCAAATCCATAATCTGAATATTTTCGGTGTTGTTGCAAAATTACAATGTTTGTATGAATAATTTATTGTCTATGATGTGTTTTTATTGAATTTTTCTTGAAATTATAGTTTTGTATTGAATAATATCTTGTTATTGTTCAATTTTGCAACAGAATAATCATTTATATAAAAATGGCTGAACAAGAATTACTAAGTGCATGTTTATCGCCTGCATTGGACAAAAGATTTAAGCATTTGTGGAGATTGGTCGGTAACACGCCAATGTTGGAATTGCAGTATACCTACAAAGGTAAGCCAGGCCGGGTATTCGTAAAATGTGAGAATTATAATTTAACAGGTAGTATCAAAGACAGAATGGCTTTATATATCCTGTATAAAGCATATATGAATTGCCAAATTAGACCGACGGATGTTGTTATTGAAGCTACGAGCGGAAATACAGGAATTGCTTTTTCGGCAATTGGTAAAGCTTTGGGACATGAGGTAAAGATTATCATGCCAAATTGGTTGAGTAAAGAGCGTACCGATATTATCAGAAGCATGGGGGCCGATATTCAGCTGATCAGTAAAGAAGAAGGCGGTTTTTTGGGTAGCATTCGTTTGAGCGAAGAGCTTGCTGCCGCTGGAGGGGTTTTTCTTCCTCGACAGTTTGAAAATCAATATAACGCCGAAGCACATGAGAAAACGACCGGTTATGAAATCGTGAAGCAACTGGAAGAACAGGGCTTGATTGCTGATGCCTTTGTGGCTGGAGTGGGGACAGGCGGAACCGTCATGGGGGTAGGGCGTAGCTTGCGGAAGGCTAATCCAAATGTTCGTGTACATCCCTTGGAACCGGCAGAGAGTCCAACATTAACAACAGGACATAAAGTTGGTTCACACCGCATTCAGGGTATATCCGATGAATTTATTCCAGCAATTGTGAATTTGGATGAATTGGATCGTGTTGTTTGTGCCAACGATGGCGATTCGATTATTATGGCCCAGAAGCTGTCAAGGCAATTGGGACTTGCCGTTGGAATTTCTTCCGGGGCAAATGTTATAGGAGCAATCAAGTTACAACAGGAGTTAGGCGACGAAGCGGTTGTCGTCACGCTACTATGTGATGACAATAAGAAATATTTAAGTACGGATTTGGTAAAAGAAGAGCCTGTTAAACCGGGCTATTTATCCAGCGATGTTGATTTTCTGGGTTTTCAACCAATTTGTAGGCTGCCAAATCCTGTATTTGGGGCATAGTAAGATTTAGTTTCATATGTTTATAGTGAACTCGGGGAGTGTATTGCTCCTCGGGTTTTATTTACACAAGAAACAAATGAACAGGTCTCCAAGCAAATAAATTATGAAAAACACATGATATTCTGATGAAAACTAATTTTAAACTATTAACCCTTTTATTCCTGCTCATCTTTCCTCTTGCTATGTTTGCGCAGCAGGATAGTACAGTTAGCACGGAAGGTATCGAATTCACGGATGGTACAATCAGCCCGGATTCATTATCTTTTGAAGAGTCGCCTGACACGGTTACAGCTCCTGTTGATTCCAGTAAGACAACGGTGGCTGCCACGGCTAAAGCAGCTGGTCCGGCAGAAGGTGGAAAAAAATCACTTTGGAGTATTTTTATCGCAGGCTTGGTTGGGGGCTTCGCAGCCTTATTGATGCCCTGTATATTTCCGATGCTTCCTTTGACCGTAAGCTTCTTTACCAAACAGTCAGGCAGTCGCGCGAGTGGTATAAGTAAAGCTTTATTGTACGGGCTGTTTATTATTGTGATTTATGTCGCTTTGGGCATGATCATTACCATTGCATTTGGTTCTGACGCGCTCAATGCCCTTTCGACCAATGGGATTTTTAATTTTATTTTCTTTTTGCTGTTGGTGGTATTTGCAGCCTCATTCTTCGGTGCATTTGAAATTACCTTGCCGAGCTCTTTTGTGAATAAAATGGATGCCAAGTCTGATAAAGGAGGACTTGTAGGTCTGTTTTTTATGGCATTTAGTTTATCGTTAGTGTCGTTTTCCTGTACCGGGCCGATTATCGGAACGCTCCTGGTGGAAGCAGCGTCAAAAGGTGAACGATTGGGGCCAGCCATAGGTATGTTGGGATTCTCTATTGCCTTGGCTATTCCATTTGGCCTATTCGCCATGTTCCCATCAATGCTTAAATCGCTGCCTAAATCAGGTGGCTGGTTGAACAGTGTAAAAGTGGTGCTTGGTTTTTTGGAGCTGGCTTTGGCATTGAAATTTTTGTCGAATGTAGATTTGGCTTACCATTGGAACTGGTTGGACAGAGAAGTATTCCTCTCTTTATGGATCGCCGTATTTGGTTTGATGGGGCTTTATCTGATCGGTAAAATTAAGTTTTCCCACGATAGCGACCTCAAATTTCTGTCTGTTCCGAGAACAATACTCGCTATTGTGGTTTTTTCCTTTGTGATTTATATGATTCCCGGTTTATGGGGAGCTCCCTTAAAGTCTATTTCAGCCTTTTTGCCACCATCGGCAACCCAGGATTTTGATTTGTCCACTGGAGTTGGCAATAGTACTGCTGCGCATACGGATGGAAAAGTCAAAAAATACGCTGAGATTTTTCACGAGCGTGGTACACCAAAAGGCTTCGATCCCTATTATGATTACGATCAGGCTTTAGCAACAGCGAAAGAACTCAACAAACCTGTTTTGATTGACTTTACAGGCTGGAATTGTGTTAATTGCCGTAAAATGGAGGCAAACGTATGGACAGATCCTGCGGTAGCCAAGTTGTTGAAAGAAGAGTTTGTAATGGCCGAGTTATTTGTGGATGATAAAACCGAATTGCCTGTCGATGAGCAGATAGTTTCTACATACAGTAATAAAAAAATAAAGACTATCGGAAACAAAAATAGCGATTTTCAAGCCGCTTCATTTAATAGTAATTCGCAGCCATTGTATGTGATTGTTGATCCAAACGGTCAGGTGCTGGTTCCTCAAAGTGGGGCAAATTACAATGTTGAACAATACAAAGCATTTCTACAGAGCGGTGTAAATGCATTCAAAAAGAAAAACTAACCATCGTCATATTCTAATTTTATCCCCTTTGCGGTTTGCAAGGGGGATTTTTTTTGCGTAAAGCTTAGTTTTTCGATCATGCAATGTTTCTTAATATAGTACTTTTTTAGGGATTCATTCGTTCACCATCGAATTCGCTTCGCCAAGGCTTCGGCACAGTGTCGTATCTACTTCGCCCTAAAGTCGGGGTGAATCCGTATTGAGTCCATGATGAGTCCGTGTTGAGTCCGAGTCTCGGACGCATTTATCAGATACTCATTGTGTAGTAATCACGCTCGCATCTGGTAGCAGAGGCGAATCTGTCCCAAATCTGTCCCGAATCAGATACAAATATGACCCGAATAACTCCCCGAACTTGGAGTCAGCGAGGGTTAAAGTTTTTGGGGTTTTTCGCCGAGCCGAACCGCAATCGGATAAATCGACTAAGAAAGATGGGGAAATACCGCGGGATAAGGATCAAATGGGAGACGCTGTAAATAAGAAAAAAGGCCCTGTCATTTTCTCAATTGACAGGGCCTCAAAATTATACTATAAATTATGGAAACTATTAGAAATCAAATTTGACGCGGGCACGGATCCCCCAAGCCGGAGCATCCACATGGTCAAGGTAATTCAGACGTTTGACGTAGTCTACACGCAAAATTTTAAAGATGTTGGACAGACCGATACTGGCTTCCATATAAGGTTCAGAGCCGAAGGTATATGAACTTTGGATATCTTGTGCATTGCGTTGCCATGCAAAGACTTTAGAACCGTAATTCGGATCGTCAGGATCGTTTTCTTTACGAAGACCACCATAAACACCTTTGAAACTAAATACCTCGCGTAGCTTGAGCTTTTTGATCAATGGGATCTTATTCAACAGGAATCCATTCATATAATACTGCAGATTGATAGAGGCGTTGTGATCACTGACAAATTCCAGAAAGTTCATCAAGTTATACGAGTTTAACTGATACGCATAGGTCTGGTTGGCCCGGTGGATTGTCAGGAAAGGAAATGGAATCTCTTTTCCAGCGATGTAATTTCCCTCTGCAGTCACATCGGCGTAACCAAATTGACTTAGGTAAAAACGCTTGAATGCACCTACATTAAAACTATGATAGTTGTATTCTCCTTTTGCCAAACCTTTTATTCCCGCAGTATAATTGAAGGTGAATATCGGGTATTGATTGAAGATCGGCGTACGATAGATTTTACCTTGATAAAATTCCTCATGCGGTGCGTATCTAAAGTTGACCGACAATTCTGTTGTATTTAATTCGTTGAATAATTTATTTTGTCCATTTTCATCCAACATTTGGTAGGTTAGGCTGCCTGCCGGAGTTTGTTTGTTAATATTAAATCCAGCACCAATAGCCAGGTGGTTCAAGAATTCTTTTTTATACTCCAGTCCATAGTTGGTTTCGTAGATATAACGGTCGTTATCACCACGTTTGAAGGATAACAAAAAGTTGTCTTCTTGAATAAACTCGAGCTTTTGTCCGGGAATTTTGGTGTCCTTTTTATAGGAGGCTCTGATATAGTGCATAGGGAAGGAGTATACCGACTTGTTGTTAAAGGCATAAGTCCCACTGAAAAAGTACTTCCATTTCTGATCTTTGAAGCCATAAGCCGCATAACTCTCTGCATAGAAACGTTTGCTCAGTGATTCGGTCGTACGACCACCCACACGCAAGCGAAAGCCTTCAACAGGGTTGAAACTGTAGAATGTATTTACTGGACCAATTTCCACCGGACCGGCTTGTTTGTAACCCGAAAGAAGCAGGGCCGCGATATCCATGAAGGTTCTGAAAGAAGGAATTTTCTGTAAAGTATCTATATTGTGGTAGATATTCAGTTCATTCTGTGCCAAAGCCAAAGGACGTTGTGTTTCAAATAAGGACTTTGTCGCTTTTTTATTCTCGACATTGTAAGCGATTACCGTTGATGGACCATCATAAATGCTGTCGGGTTGTTGCACACCGACTTTATAGTTGTTATAATCGACCGTTCGGCTTCCGCGGATACCCATTCCTTTTTCAGTCAATGAAAAATCAATTCCCAATGTACTTGTCTTCAGGTAGAACCTGCTCTTATTGTCTTTTTCGAATTTGAGCTGAACCTGAAGGTCGCGTACAAAATTTAGGTTGATATCATCCGCAACAGTCATATTGGCTCCTTGAACGGCATAATTACCATCCAGCGTGACATATAATTGCCCTTTAAACAACATATCTGCTTTATTACGGGGTACGAAACTTAGCTCGACCAGCCAAGGCTGAGAAGTTTTGATGGTATCGGTAATGAAAAACTTATAAAATGTCGGTGCAGAATTCGCAATCGGACTCAAAAACTGGTTGGTCACCAATGAAATGTTGTTGTCATAGATATCAACTTGTTCATAGAGTTTATTAAAATAGGCCGTCAAACCATCATTATCTATAAATTTAGGGTCAAACTGTGCACGTTGGTTACCCAAAATATATTGTTTTGTTTTGCTCGGATCCTTACGATAGTATACTTTGGACATTTTCTCCTCGATAAAGGCTGGCAAAAGGTATTTATTCGCTGTTTTGGCCGAATCGTCGGTTTCGAAAAGAAATTGATAATTCTTAAAGATTTTTTTGTTGACGAATTTTTCTGAAAGATTGCTCAATCCCAAAGACATCTTCTCGTATTGATCAAATTCAGCATATTGTTGTCCCGACAGTCGGTTTTTATCTTTATTTTCAATCACCTTACGGATTAGGGCAACGGCAGGATTGTCTTTGTTGCTGTATTTTTTCTTTTTGGCTTTGACAACAACTTCTTCCAGCATATTGTCCTGTGCATCCATTAGGATTTCCTTGGTCTGTACAGCATCATTGGTAACGAAAGCATCCTTATTGTCATAGCCAACATAGCTTGCTCTGATTTTGACATAAGATGTCGGGAAAACCAGCCTGAACTCACCATTTGCATTGGTCGATGTCGAGGTTCCTGCAGCAGCAGGCGCGCCCACGACCGCAACGGTGGCGTAAGCAATGGGGGCCTTTGTCTTTGCATCTTTGACCGTACCTGTCACCGTTTTGGTCTGTGCGAATGCCAGAGATGCTGATAGCAAGAATGTTATCGAGAAAAAGAGTTTATTTATGAAGGTTTGTGCGTTTATTTTAGCTTCCATTATATTGCTATAATCTTGAAAATTCAAAATTGTTTTGTTGTTTTTACTTTATTTCTGACTTTATAGGTATTAAAATCAAAAAATCAGTGAACAAAGGAAACAAAAAATTAAGAATAATTAAAATTTTATTGTGATGTAATAAAGGAAACCTACTTCTTTCTTTTGTGTCTTAAGTTGTTGTTTTGCAGTTATTTGTCTTAAATTATTGATTTAAGTCAATAATTTAGCGTTCACATTTTGACTTCACGATGATTTTCCTGTCAAATATTTGTTGACTTTTGTAACGATATAGTCAATTGCGCTAAAAATCGGGAAGGATTTCAAAGCTAATTTCTTGTTTTGAACCTGGATGCATAAATTTGATAAAAGAGGCATGTAGGTGCAATCTGTTGGCTTTTGTACCGTATAGATCATCACCGACGATGGGAGTGTTCAGGCCTTTTGGATGTACAGCGTGCATACGGAGTTGATGTGTTCTACCTGTTAATGGGTAGAAGCGAACGCGTGTTTTACCATTTTCGACAGCAATTCTTTCCCATTTGGTCTGTGCTGACTTTCCATAGGTATAACAGACCATTTGTCGGGGTCTGTCGTCTAAATCCACACGGAGCGGCAGATCAATCAGCCCGCATTCCTGTTCAATAACACCATCGAGTAAAGCAATGTACTCCTTCGTTATGGTATGTTGTATAAATTGATCCTGTATGAATTGATGCGCCATTTTGTTTTTGGCTACCACCAAAAGCCCCGAAGTGGACATGTCCAGCCGGTGGATAATAATAGGGCCGGCATTTGGATAGCGTTTGAGGACACGATTATAGACGGAATCTTTAACATATATACCGGGAACGGATAAAAACTCTGCAGGCTTGTTGAAGACGATAATATCTTCATCCTCATAGATCTGCGGGAGTTCCGTTTGCAAGGTTGTTTCCTGTTGCATGGGATTCGGGTCGACCGTAAGTCCCTGAAGCATGTAACCCAGAATAGGTTCACATTTTTTACGGCAGGCCGGATAGTAGTTTTTATGTCTGCGGATTTCGGAAGCGGGGGAACAGCCCCACCAAAATTCGGCCAGTGCTATGGGGGTAAGATTGCGGCTGTAGGCATATTGCAATAATTTCGGCGCAGCACATTCTCCGGAGCCTGCAGGCGGCGTACTTTGGTCAAAATCCTGAAAAACGGCAATGACATTCTTGCGCTGCCCTTCAGCATTCAAAAAATTATATTGTTCAAAAAGTTGTCTTTGCAGATTGCCCGATCGGGTCTTGCGCTCCTCTTTCATTGCCAAAATATCGGAAAGCAATTGTTGGAGCTTAAGGTTCTCCGATTCCAGGGCCAGATGCATGTCATATTGATAGCGCTGAAGTTCTTGTTTGTCCTTTAAGCTTTGGCTACGCATATCTTCCATCAGCGTTTCATACGCTTCGTCTGACAGGATAGGCCGCAATCTGGTTCGGGTTTCCTTACGTTCTTTTTTCTGATTTCTGAGTTTTGTTTTGAGCAGGTCGAGCGCTGTGTCCCATTGGTCTTTCAGTCTATGGAGATTGCTTTTTGTTTGTGCCAGTTCGGCGCTGTTTTCAAGAAGTTCAATTTTTCTGTTGAGCGCATTCAAGTGTATTTCTTCATTTAAAAAGAAGCCATCCTTTTCCAGCATGTCAAATATAGGGGGCACAAAGTAGCTGTGTTTGTTGCTACCGGCAAGCTTACCTGATACAGCCGCAAGATATCCGAGGCGGTGTTGCTGATCGCGGACAACCAATATACCAAACATCTTGCCTATGGCAAGACCGTCATTATTTTCTTCAAGCCCAAAGTTATGGGTCCACTCGTTTTGTGTCTCCAGGTAGTCCTGGAGTTCCTGAGCAGCAATAATGGCGAGTGGATGCGGTTCATAGCAAAATGGGAAAGTGAACCGTGACGGGAGCTCGAAGCCCGAAATATCCTTCTTGAATGCATGAAAATAAGCGTTGTTGTCTAAAGTACCCACAGTCTTCCCTCTAATAATTTTCTGACCACAAAAATACGGTTATTATGCGATTGAAATGACATTTTAACGCCGCTTTTTTTGTTTTCCCTGCTTTTTTTGGGTAAATTTAACTAAGCGATTAAAAGATATGGTTAACAAATAAACACAATATGAAAACTTCAATTGGAATTAAAGATGCAGACTTGAAAAAAGTTGCGAAATTGCTCAATGTCTTATTGGCCGACGAGCATATTATCTACATGAAAACACGCAATGCGCATTGGAATGTCGAAGGAGCTGATTTTCATGCTGCTCATTTATTTTTGGAATCCCAATACGATGAGCTGGCCGAAGTTATTGATGAAGTTGCGGAGCGTGTTCGTACGTTGGGCCATTATGCCGTGGGCTCCTTTGATAAATATCTGAAATTAACACGTTTAACAGAGTCTACTTCCGAAAAGACCGATAGCCAGTCGTATTATAAGGAGCTGTTAACAGATCATGAGTCTATTGCGATGTCCATTCGTGCAGATATTGCTGTAGTCGAAGGAACAGCAGACAACGGTACGGAGGACTTTTTGGTTGGACTATTGGAAAAACATGAAAAGATGGCCTGGATGCTGCGCGCGCATTTCATTAAGTAGCATGTAGCAATTCATCTACGGTTATTGAAAAAAATCCTGCCCGTCCTGATGGGGCGGGATTTTTTTTTACGTTTTGTTGTCGGCGCGGGATAATTTTTCTATCTTAAAGAGGAATTAAGCCTTCAGAAACTTTTAACATATACAGCTATGCTTGAAGACGACAACCTAAATCAAACCACACTAAACGAGGAAGAAAATGATGGTACTTTGGAGAGTATGCATCATGTAAATAATCCGGTATTGGATCTGCCCAAAATTGAAAAGAAATACCTCGAAAATGTTGTATCCCACAATCAAAACGATAAATCATACTATTTTTCCGATGGTAAGGCAAAAGTTGAGATTAAGATCGTAACCGATGAGATTGTTCGTGTTCGATTGGCGCCGCAAGGAACGTTTTTAGAGGACTTTTCCTACGCGCTGGCAAAGAAAGATCATCGCGTCAGTATTCATCAGTGTAAAGAAGAGGAAGATCACTATAGCGTGCATACGAACACGATTTCCTGCCGGATCAATAAAGAAGATTTTTTGATTTCTTTCTCTGATCGGGCCGGGAAATTGTTTAATGCGGATCAGGCACCTATGCATTGGGAAGAAAATCCGGATTTTGGCGGATATTACGTCTATAGTACAAAGATTGCTTTTGAAAACGAAGCATTCTATGGCCTAGGCGACAAGGCGACCAAACTTAATCTTCGTGGCAAACGATTAAAAAACTGGAATTCGGATACCTATGCTTTTGCCTACGATCAGGATCCTTTATACAAAACGATCCCTTTTTACATCGGGTTGAAAGATGGGGAAGCCTACGGTATTTTCTTTGATAATACCTTTAAAACATATTTCGATTTTGCTGCCGAGGATCAAAGTAAGACCAGTTTCTGGTCTGAGGGTGGTGAATTGCAATATTATTATATTCATGGCCCTCATATTATTGACGTGATCCGGAGGTACCATACCTTAACCGGAACACATTATTTACCACCATTATGGGCTATTGGGTACCATCAATGCCGCTGGAGTTATTACCCCGAAGCGAATGTACGTAAGGTGGCCGAAGAATTCCGTAAAAGACAGATTCCATGTGATGCCATTTACCTTGACATCGACTATATGGATGGGTACCGCTGTTTTACCTGGAATAAGCAATACTTTCCAAATCCGAAGAAAATGATTGCCGACCTTGCCAATGAGGGCTTTAAGACGGTGGTTATGATCGATCCGGGAATTAAGGTTGACGAAAACTACTGGGTATTTAGAGAAGGAAAGGAGAATAGATATTTCTGTCGAAGGGGCGATGATTATTTTATGGAAGGATTTGTTTGGCCCGGACGCTGTCAATTTCCTGACTTTACGAACCCTGAAGTTCGACAATGGTGGGGAACTTTATACCAGGGACTAGTGGAGGACGGGGTGGCCGGCTTTTGGAATGATATGAATGAACCGGCCGTTTTTGGTCGTGGGACATTTCCGGATGATGTCAGGCATCAATATGATGGCCATCGCGGGTCACATCGAAAAGCACATAATGTCTACGGCATGCAGATGGTGCGTGCGACTTATGACGGCCTGAAGAAACTGTATAAGAATAAAAGGCCATTTACCATTACACGAGCGGCTTATGCCGGCACACAACGTTATTCCTCGGTATGGACGGGAGATAACTTAGCCAGCTGGGAGCATCTTAAACTAGGGACTTTACAGTTGCAACGCTTGTCCACCTCAGGGATGTCTTTCTGTGGAACCGATATTGGCGGATTTACAGGGGAACCGGATGGTGAACTCTTTACCCGATGGATGCAGTTTGGCGTTTTTTCGCCGTTTATGCGGGTGCACTCTGCAGGCGATACCCGTGACCGCGAGCCCTGGAGCTTTGGTGAAGATTGGGAAAAAATAAATAAAAAGTTTATTGAGCTGCGCTATCAGCTTTTGCCATATATCTATACCTGTTTTTGGGAGCAGACCAAATACGGCTATCCGATCCTACGTCCGATTTCAATGGTTGAGCAGCATATTCCAACCAATTGGCAGCGGGAAGAGGAGTTCTGTTTTGGTGATAAAATATTGGTGTCGCCCGTGTTGCAACCTGCGCAGAAAAGCAAGATTGTATACCTTCCTGCCGGAGATTGGTATTATTATTTCAATAATGAGGTTTACATTGGGGGTAAGGAGCACACAATTGCAACACCTTTGGATGAAATGCCACTATTTATTCGCGGTGGATCCGTTATTCCAGAATATCCTGTCATGCAATATACTGGCGAAAAGAAAGTAGAGGAACTGCAATTAAATGTCTATTTTTCAGTAGGTGTGCATCGTTCCTATGTGTATTCTGATCACGGAGACACCTTCGCGTATGAGCAAGATATTTATTTAGAAAAATGCTTTACGGTGTCCGGATTAAAAGATTCCCTGTCAATCAAACAGACCCGTGACGGCTTATTTACCGAGCGGTACGAAGAATATAAACTGCAATTGATAGGGCTACCATTTACGGTAAAAAAAGTAAAAACAGACGGAATTGATACGCTAGTACAGCAAGATGAACAGGGGCGATATTGGATTAATGTCGCACGTGAATTTGACAACATATTGATAGAGGGGTAAACATGGCCTATAACGTAATACCGCATAGTCTTTTTTCGGAATTTGATGTCGCACTGTTCCAGTCGGGCAGGCATTTCAAACTGTATGAAAAATTTGGTTCGCATGAACTTGAAGTAGAGGGTGAAAGAGGCGTTTATTTTGCGGTTTGGGCCCCAAATGCAAAATGCGTTTCCGTAACTGGAAACTTCAATTTTTGGGACAAGGGAAGTCATCCCTTAAATGTCCGTTGGGATACCAGTGGCATCTGGGAAGGGTTTATACCCGGAATAGCCAATGGCGAAACCTATAAATATTGTATTCAAACTGCCGGAGGAGAAGAGCTGGAAAAAGGGGATCCATTCGCATTCAAATGGGAAGTAGCACCTAAGACCGCGTCCATTGTCCATTCGACCTGGTATGAATGGAATGATGGCAACTGGATGAAGGAGCGTATCGTGAAAAATAGGCTTGATCAACCCTGGTCAGTCTACGAACTTCATTTGGGTTCGTGGGTGAGGGATCCCGAGAGTCCGGATACGCTATTAAACTATCGGGAGATTGCGGTGCAGCTCGTTGCTTACGTTAAGGAAATGAATTTCACGCATGTGGAATTTATGCCTGTGATGGAGCACCCCTATTATCCTTCCTGGGGCTACCAGATCACGGGTTATTTTGCCGCAAGTTCACGGTATGGCTCTGCACAGGACCTTATGTTTTTGATCGAAGAATTACATGCTGCGGGCATTGGTGTGCTGTTAGATTGGGTGCCTTCACATTTTCCGGGGGATGCCCATGGGCTCTTTCGTTTTGATGGGACCAGTCTCTATGAGCATGAAGATCCCCGGAAAGGTTTTCATCCCGATTGGCAATCCTATATTTTCAATTATGGACGGAATGAGGTGCGTTCATTTCTGATCAGCAATGCCTTCTATTGGTTGGATCGTTTTCATATTGATGGACTTCGTGTAGATGCTGTGGCTTCTATGCTATACTTGGACTATAGCCGAAATGCAGGTGAGTGGATACCTAACGAATTTGGTGGTAATGAGAACCTCGAGGCCGTACAATTTCTAAAAGAATTTAACGAGGCAGTTTATGCTCATTTTCCGGATGTACAGACGATTGCTGAAGAATCGACTTCTTGGCCCGGGGTGAGTAAACCGACCTACGCGGGAGGTTTGGGTTTTGGAATGAAGTGGATGATGGGGTGGATGCACGATACACTGGATTACTTTAAGGAGGACCCGATCAATAGAAAGTACCATCACGATCGCATCACTTTTGCTACAGTATATGCATTTCATGAGAATTTCATGCTCCCATTATCACACGATGAAGTCGTTTATGGTAAGCAACCTCTGATCTACAAAATGCCGGGCGATGAGTGGCAGAAATTTGCTAATCTCAGAGCATTATACCTATTTATGTATACTTTCTCAGGAACTAAATTGCTGTTTATGGGCGGAGAGTTTGGGCAGACTTCGGAATGGAATGTGAATCAGTCTCTTGATTGGCATCTGTTGGAATTTATGCCGCATCAGGGAATGAAAAAATTTGTAGCAGACTTAAATGCGACGTATCGACAGCAGCCTAGTCTCTTTCAAAAGGCTTTCGATGCATCTGGATTTGAATGGATAGATGCCGGCGACAGGGAAAATTCGGTTTTGGTTTATTGGCGTAAAGCTTTTGACTCCTGGGATGATACGGTGATCGTGATCAACCTGACACCTATTGTCCGGGAACATTTTCGTATTGGGCTACCTTATGCCGGTGAATGGGAAGTAGTATTGAGTTCGGATGATCTCCATTATTTCGGTTCAGGAGTCTGCAGCCAACATGTAGCAAGTGAGCATTTACACTGGATGAATCAGGCACAGTCCGCTCAGTTGGACCTTCCGCCTCTTGGTGGATATATTCTCAAACGCAAGAAGGACTTGAAAGAGACTCCTGCCGTGAAGCACGCAGAACGCGTTCCCGTGTGAAGGGATGCAGCCGGAAGTCAGGCATGTGTGGAAAATAAATTTAATAGGATAAGTTCCATCTGAGCGATGGAGGAAAAATATGTAGCGATGAAAGTATTTCATTTAAGTGTTGAATGTTACCCAATTGCCAAGGTTGGTGGTCTAGCGGACGTTGTTGGTGCATTGCCCAAGTATCAAACTAAACTTGGGGTGAATGCAGCCGTCATTATGCCTTGGTATGATCGCCCATTTGTTAAGGAGCATTCCTTTGATATGATTCATGAGGGGACTTTTTATCAGGGATCCGAATTATTGAACTATAGTGTTTTTCGAGAAAAAGATAATACACTTGGGTTTGAACTTTATTTGATTAAAATACCGAATAAATTGGACCGCCAAGAGGTTTATTGTTATCCGGATGAGGGAGAGCAATTTATTGCTTTTCAGCATGCTATATTAAACTGGTTTAAGGCGAAAGCTATTGTACCGGACATTGTGCATTGCCATGATCATCATGTCGGATTAATGCCTTTTCTGATGAAATATAGCAATGATTATAATTTCCTGGCCGATGTAAAGACTGTGGCAACGGTACACAATGGCCAATACCAGGGATGGACTCATTGGAGCAAGGCGATTCTGCTGCCCGGTTTTGACAGCTGGAAATGGGGGCTTTTGGACTGGGATGGTTTGATCAATCCCCTTGCTGCATTAATCAAGTGCTGTGATGCCTATACGACTGTTTCGGAGGGATATCTTGAAGAGCTTTATGTGGATGCAAATGGCTTACAGCAGCTGTTTTATGATGAGCGCCATAAGTCGGTCGGTATTGTCAATGGAATTGATTGGGATATCTGGAGCCCAGCTAAAGATTATACCTTGATTGAAAATTATGATATGGCTTCGGCGTTTGCCGGTAAACTTAAAAATAAGCAGGCATTGGCTCAGCAGTATAATATTGATCCGAAGCTTCCATTACTGGTTTTTATAGGACGTTTTGCAATGGAAAAGGGCGCGGATTTGTTGCCTGATATAATTTTGGATTTGACTGAAAATTTTCCGGACAGATTAAGTATATTTATACTGGGCGCTGGGGATCCAGCGATTCAATCACGAGTAAAAACACTTGTGGATGAAAAGATAGAAAATTTTGATGTGTTCTTTGGTTATGATGAAAATCTTGCACACTGGCTTTATGCAAGTGCAGACTTTCTTTTGATGCCTTCACGGGTTGAACCCTGTGGACTCAATCAGCTTTACGCCATGAAATATGGGACCTTGCCGATTGTACACCGTGTAGGTGGTCTAAAAGATACGGTCATTGATTTGGAAAGCGATGGATATGGTGTTGGTTTTGATGCACTCGAAACAACAGAAATTAGAACAGCGATTATCCGGGCTGTTAAATATTATGAAAATAGGCCTGAATTTGAGGGCAACCAGCGCAAAATAATGAGTTTGGATTTTTCCTGGGATAAATCCGCAGCGAAATACATAAGTCTATATAACCAATTAATTTAATTTGATATGTCACATCACAATGTAGTAGCTATCGTCTTGGGTGGAGGAAGGGGATCGCGTCTGTATCCGTTGACCGACCAACGGTCTAAACCAGCTGTTCCTATTGCAGGAAAATATCGCTTGGTTGATATCCCCATCTCGAATTGTCTAAATTCGGGATTCAATAAGATTTTTGTGTTGACACAGTTTAATTCGTCCTCGTTGAACTCGCATATTAAGAATACGTACAACTTTAGTATTTTTAGTAAGGGTTTTGTCGACATTTTAGCGGCCGAACAGACTAATGATGGTGACAAATGGTTTGAAGGGACTGCTGACGCTGTTCGCAGATCGTTCCGGAAGTTGGCAAGCATAGATTATGACTACGTCTTAATTTTGTCGGGGGATCAGCTTTACCAGATGGATTTTGATGCGTTGGTGGATTTTCACGTACAAAATGAAGGTGATTTGACGATTGCGACCATTCCTGTGAATGCTAAAGATGCAACAGGTTTTGGAATCCTCAAATCTGATGAGCATAACCATATAACCTCTTTCATAGAGAAACCCAACCGGGATCAGCTAGAGGACTGGGGTTCGGAGGTGAATGATCATTTGAAGGCGGAGGGACGCGAATATTTGGCATCTATGGGCATTTATGTATTCAGTAAAGGTGTGCTGAAGCAGCTGCTGGAAGAAAATAGTGGAATGGATTTCGGTAAGGAGATTATTCCAGATGCGATCGAAAATATTAAAGTACTCAGTTACCAGTATGAGGGCTATTGGACAGATATCGGAACGATAGGATCATTTTATGAGGCCAATATTGGACTGACCGATAATATCCCGGCCTTTAACCTATTTGATAAAAATACAGTTTTTACTCGACCGCGGATGCTGCCACCATCTAAGATTTCGGGGACAACCCTACTTAACTCCGTTATTTCCGATGGATGTATTATCCATGCGGATAAGGTTGACCGCTCGGTGATCGGTGTACGCTCACGTATTGGCATCGGGTCTGTGGTAAGGGGAACCTATATGATGGGGTCGGACTATTACGAAGATTTTTCCGATATGGACGAAGCGAAAAGGAAAAATATGCCTATTGTGGGAGTAGGAGAACGTTGCTATATCGAAAATGCCATTTTGGACAAGAACTGTCGCATCGGAAATGATGTACGTATCAATGGTGGCCCACATTTATTGAATGCTAATCATCAGACTTACACCGTCTGTGATGGCATTGTCGTTATCAAGAAAAATGCTGTTATCCCGAGTGGTACCACCATCGGATTGACAACAGTATAAATTTATTAAACAAGGGAGATAATATATTGTTATAATTGCATGTTATTGTAATAAAAAAATGCAGTTAAAACAGATTATCTCCCTTCTTTTTGTGTTAATCGCACTTGCTGCCTGCGATACCTCCCTGATGGTACAGAGTACCGGTGTATTGCGGGATGCATCGCGAAAATTTGAACTCCATAACGGTGACCGTCGTATTATTTATATTCCGATGCGGCATTTAGGTACGCGTGTATATTATGATCAGGTACAGGCTATGGTAGATTCTCTTCAAAAATCAGGATATGTCGTTTTTTATGAAAGTATCGCTTACCAGGTGGATAGCGCAGCGCAACGTGACCTGTATGACCGCAAGTTTAGAAAATTGACTGGCAACCGTCTGGGGCTGCAACAATGTATTGAAATTCCCGGCGATACCTCCCGCGTATTGAGAGCTCCTCTGTATCGTAAGCTGGGACAGCGTATTATCAGTCAGCCGGATTATTCTTTTTTCCTGGTTAACTATGAAACGGCAGTCAATGCTGATATCCCTAAAAACAAATTATTGGATGATTTTGAATATCGTTATGGTACAATACAGCTGGACGCCTGCGATTATGATACCCCGCTAAATGAACCCTATAACTGTAAACCGATAAAAGCAGCGCTCAAGAATAAGTTTGACAAAGAATTTGTGATGCAACAAAGAGAAGAAAATCTAGCCTCATTGGTGGCGGATGCTCCACAGCAGAAAATTTTAATTTTATTTGGTACATCTCATTTTAAAGGCTTTTTGCGTAATTTGCAGGCCAGAGATCCACGTTGGATAAAGATAAAATAATATGTTAGGAAAGATTTTTATTGTACTGCTCATCCCAATAACCATTTACGTTGTTTATTACCTATTAAATCGCACGGCTAAAAATAATAAAGCGATTAAACGTGTCTTAAGTAATGAGGGGAAGGATATTTTGGAGCAGGAGGTTGACTACTACGGTCGTCTTTCGGCCCAGGATAAACAGGAGTTTGAAACACGTTGCCTAGCGTTTTTGGATACGGTCAAAATAGAAGGTGTGGGGGTGACCGTGGAGTTAAAAGATTATATGTTAATTGCTGCAAGTGCAATTATTCCCATATTTGCATTTAAGAAATGGACTTATCCAAACTTAACCAACATTATGGTCTACCCATCCCATTTTAATGCAGACTATCAGTTTGAAGGACATGCAGATCGAAATATCATGGGAATGGTAGGCGAAGGTGCCATGAATGGACAGATGATTTTATCTAAATCAGCTTTGGAGTATGGTTTTAAAAATGCTAATGATGGGCAGAATACAGCAATCCATGAATTTGTGCATCTCATCGATAAAATAGATGGGACAGTAGACGGCCTGCCAACTTATTTATTGGATAAGACCGCCGTAATTCCTTTTATGAATTTAATACGGGAAGAAATTAACAAGATAAAAACACATCAATCCGATATAGACACTTACGGCATGACTAATCCCGGCGAGTTTTTTGCGGTTGCGTCCGAATACTTTTTCGAGAATCCTGCAAAATTCCAAAAGAACCATCCGGCACTTTATGCAAAACTTTCTGCAATTTTTGAACAAAGTTCAGCGTAGATAGATGAAATTTTAGTATTTTTAAAGCAAACAGAAAATGTTTGCTTTTTTTTTGTTAATTATAACTGTTATGCCTAAAACTACTATTTATTCTACCATTGCATTTGCATGCCTATTATTTTGCGGCAATAATGAGGGTTTTTCTCAGGGACGTTATGCCGTAGGAACAACTTTTAGTGAAATGCCGGATCCGACAAAGGATACACGCTCGGATTGGTCAAATGTTAAACCGGGTTTACATGCTTCGTTTGTGACCATCGATAAACGTTTTCCAAAATCCTTAAACCCCAACATTGCCATCCAGCCCAACATGGCGGTAGATGCATGGAAAGGGGAGCAGGTGTCTGCACAAATACTCTTGTGGACAAATGCAGCTGCTGCAAATGTCGTTGTTTCGACCGAGGAATTAAAATCAACTGCCGGGGAAACCATTCCTGCAGATGTTATACAAGCGCGATTTGTTCGTTATGTGATGACAGATGAATTTGCGGAAGGATGTGGTTATCGCAAGCCTGAAGACTTTAAGGCTGCCCTATCCCCGGATATGCTGGATGATTTAAAAAGTTATAACCTCGAATCCAAGACCGTGCGCCCCGTTTGGATTACGGTAAAGGTCCCAGCAGGAGCAGCTGCAGGTCGGTATAAAACCACAATTGCTGTTAAACAAAATGGGCAGGTACAGCAAAGGTTGGCTCTGACTCTGAATGTTCAGGATCATGTGTTACCACCCGCCTCGCAGTGGACCTTTCATTTGGACCAGTGGCAACATCCATCGGCTGTAGCACGTGTTAATAATGTTAAAATGTGGAGTAAGGAGCATTTTGAAGCTTTAAAGCCGACGATGAAACAGCTGGCTGCTGTGGGACAGAAAGTAATTACGGCGACCCTTAATAAGGATGCATGGAATGTACAAACCTATGATCCCTATGCAGATATGATCAGCTGGAAGAAAAAAAAGGATGGCTCATGGAGTTACGATTATGCGGTATTTGACAAATGGGTGCAGTTTATGATGGATTTGGGAATTAATAAACAGATCAATTGTTATTCCCTATTACCATGGAATAACGAAGTTCATTATTTTGATGAAGCCAAAAATGAACTAGTCAATGTAGTTGCAAAACCTGGAACATCGGTATTTGAGGAACTTTGGACACCATTCTTAAAGGATTTTAGTAAACATGTCAGCGCTAAAGGTTGGTTAAAGATTACGAATATCGCCATGGATGAAAGGCCGCGGGAGCAGATGGATCCAGCGGTAGCACTTTTGGAACGTGTGGCTCCTGAGTTCGGGATTGCCTTCGCGGATAACCATAAAAGCTACCAGCGCTACCAAAAAAGTACGGATATAAGCGTTGCTGTAGGGGATCCTTTCGATCATAATGATCTGATTGAGCGACGCAAGAAGGGCTATATTACCACATTCTATGTTTGCTGTTCGGATGAATTTCCAAATCAATTTACGTTTTCCGATCCAGCAGAATCTACCTATATGGGCTGGTATGCACTTGCCGCAGGTTTTGATGGCGCGTTGCGTTGGGCCTTTAATTCTTGGGTTGCCGATCCTTTACGAGATTCAAGATTCCGGACATGGCCAGCCGGAGATACTTATATCGTTTATCCGCAAGGTCGTAGTTCCATTCGCTACGAACGTATGTTGGAAGGTATTCAAGATTATACCAAAGTAAGTATTCTGAAAGAAAAACTGGAGAAATCCAATGATGAAAGGAATTTGACAACGTTGAATACTAAACTTGCCAAACTTAAAAAATCAAGACGCTATGCAGCTTGGAATGATGATCTTAATGACGCAAAAGCATTTGTAAACGAATTGTCCAACAAAATCAAGTAAGAAAAAATAATGGATTTGAAAAAGACCAGCTGATTCTTTTGGTGAGCAGCTGGTCTTTGTTTTATAAAGTTATTTCTCTGCACAATCCATTTCAATTTAGGCGGCTTTTTCAAAAATTTGCCAATGATTTGGCATTTATCTTTTTTGTGCAATGCTGAATACCCAAAACCATTGTTTCCCAATATTGTTGTTATAAGGAAGCGATCTCGTAATGAATACATCATCGCGTTATTAAAATCTTAAATCATCATATGGGTATGAAAAATGTAGCACACCAAATCGTTGGTATTTTAAAGGATGCGGGAATCAAACGTATTTATGCTGTAACGGGGGATAGTTTAAATTTTTTCAATGAGGCGGTTCATGAGGATGGGACCATGCAATGGATACATGTGCGGCATGAGGAGGTTGGTGCCTTTGCAGCAACAGCAGAGGCAGATTTACATGGAATCGCCTGTTGTGCCGGTAGTAGTGGTCCCGGCCATGTGCATCTGATCAATGGTGTTTATGAGGCACATAAGACGCGTGTTCCGATGTTGGTAATTGCTTCGACCTGCGCCACCTATGAGTTTGGTACCGACTATTTTCAGGAGACCAACCCGATCAAATTATTCGATGATTGTTCATGCTATAATCAAATGATTACTCGGCCCGAGCAAGTGCAACGTATGGTTCAAAATGCATTGCAACAGGCGATTTCGAAAAGAGATGTCGCTGTTATCGGCTTGCCGGGTGATGTTTCCGAAATGGAAGCTGTTCAGATGAATACATCCGCCAAAGTGTTTTTTACGCAGCCACAGATACGGCCTTCTGAGCTGGAAATCGGCCGGTTGGCACAATATATCAATCAGGCAGAAAAAGTAACTTTATTCTGCGGTGTTGGTGCAAAGAATGCGCAGCAACAAATTGTTGAGCTCTCCCAGAAAATTCATGCGCCTGTAGGATATTCGTTTAAAGCTAAATTGGATATTCAACGGGGCAATCCTAACGAAATCGGTATGACAGGACTTTTAGGGACAGCGTCAGCCTTTCAGAGTATGCACCATTCAGATCTGATCCTACTTTTGGGAACTGATTTTCCTTACAAAGATTTTATCCCTACCAATAAAACAATTGTTCAGATCGATATCGAAGGAGAGAAGCTCGGACGAAGATCGATTGTGGATTATGGCCTAGTGGGGGATATTGAGCATACATTAAAAGCTGTTTTACCGTTTGTGGAGGCTAGAAGCGATTCAAGTTTTCTTGAGAAGCAACTGGTTGCTTACGAGAAAGTAAAAGAAGATTTGATGATTTATGTGGATGATTATGGAAGTGAATGCGCAATTCAGCCGGAATTTGTCGCCCATGCAATTGATCAAAAAGCAAGTGATGATGCAATTTTTTTAGTGGATACAGGGATGTCCTGTGTTTGGGGAGCGCGTTATATCAATCAGCGGCGGGATCGCAAGATGCTTGGTTCGTTTAATCATGGATCTATGGCCAATGCCATGCCAATGGCTATTGGAGCCGCGTTGACACATCCCGAAAGACAGATTATTGCCTTCTGCGGGGACGGTGGACTTTCGATGTTGCTAGGGGATTTGGCTACGATAAAGCAGTATAATTTGCCGATAAAACTGATTGTATTCAATAATCGTTCGCTTGGGATGGTCAAGCTGGAAATGCAGGTATCCGGTTTGAAGGATCAAGAAACCAATATGGTCAACCCGGATTTTGCCATGGTCGCACAGGCGATGGGAATCCGTGCATATACAGTGACTCAGCCAGAGGAGGTTGATGGTGTGCTTAGCGAAGCGCTTCGTATAACAGACGAACCTGTGCTGATTGATATTTATACAAGTCCAAATGCCTTGGCCATGCCACCTAAAATTTCCTTTAGTCAAATGAAGGGAATGACTGAAAGCATGGCTAAATTGATGCTTTCAGGTAATTTTGAAGAAGTTTGGGACACTATAAAATCCAATTATAAGCATTTGAAGTCGCTATGAGCGCGTTGAAAAGATCCAATATTGTAAAAAGCCTCCTCAATATAAATCATATTGGGGAGGCTTTCTTTCAAGAATAAATAATTGTTCGGACTAATGATTGAATTTAATGAATTTCAGATCAACACTGGCGTTGAACAAACCAAAGGCTCTTCAATAACTCCTCTTTACAGCGTCGAAGTTTTTCTATTTTCGATTCGGCAGAAATAGAGACATTCTCTTTAACAATAATAGCCAAATCTGTTTCAATGGATAATTTAGTGAGGGATGTACACCCACTATCAAATTTCTTAAAGCTCACATCTTTCATACTAATATTGGTTAAGCATTCCTGAATTTTATAGAGTACAATTTACTAATAAAAATTAGCTTAACAATAAGCTATGCATAATTTTATTGTTACTAAATTATTTATTTTTAATCTTTTATCGCATTATAACTTATAAACAATACTGGTGCAATTTTTGTTTTCTGAATTCCAAAATATTAAATCTTAGTTATTTAAAACAATATGTTGTTTTGATTGCTATTTATTATATTAAAATAAAACAGCGGATATAAACTGTTTTAAAGTCTGGAAAGTCATACTAAATGACTTCCTCTAATGTTTAGTTTTATCATTTTAAGCTTCATATTTAAAAAAATATTCACATGAAAATAATCAATCTTGCATGGTCATTACTGATTTTTGCTGCCGCTTGTCAGCAGACTGGCAAAAAGAAAGTTGACGAAACACAAAGGCAGTCAGACACCACTAGTGCTACTGAAGCAATAGCAAATAACGGCACGTATCAATACCTCAAAAATGGAGATACAATTTCGTTAACAATTGCGGTCGATGGTGATAAAGTACATGGCGACCTGAATTATTTCTGGAGAGAAAAGGACCGAAACGTCGGTTCGATTGACGGTGTACTTAAAGATAGCTTATTATTGGCCGATTACACTTTTTCTTCCGAAGGACAGCAATCTATCCGTCAAGTTGCTTTTAAATTCACTAAAAACCGGGCGGTTGAAGGCTATGGTGAAATGGAAGAAAAAGGTAATAAAATGTCATTTGTTGAGCCTGGAAAATTGGCTTTTGATGAAAAATTTGTGCTAGAACATGTAAGCGGCTCAGCACAATAACAAGATCCTTGGAATAAATATAATCAGTCCGATCAGTAAGGCCGTTAGGCTGCTCAGTACGACTGCTGCTGCCGCGATATCCTTTATCCGTTTGATGCCAGGATTTTTTTCCTGACAGACAAAATCAGCGAGATGTTCTACAGCAGTGTTCAATAACTCACAGACAAGGACAAAACCGATGGCGAAAATAACCGCCAGCCATTCATAATGACTTATCCGGAGGAGGTAAGATAGCATTATCGCTAAAATTGCTGCAACGAGATGCACCCTGAAATTGTGCTCTTCTTGCCAAACTATTTTTAATCCGTTGAAGGCATAGCTGAAACTACGGATTCTATTTTTCCATGAAAAGTTGCTTCTTGCCATAGTCGTCCCTAAAATTTATGTAAATATAATCTTTTTGTTTTTGCCTTGTTTTAGATTTATGTTTGCCGCTATTGTTGTTCTAATTGCGGTCTTTGCCAGTAGCTAGTGCTTCGGATAGTAATTGTTTTGCAGATAGGTGAGGCCCGCCATGTTTTGGGTGGGATTTGAATTCCTTTGTATGCAATTTCAATCGTGGTATTGGAAGTACGCACTATTTTTGAGTAAATTGCTTTATGATCTATAATTTTGATAAAATAATCAACCGTAGGGGCACAGATTCGGTCAAGTGGAATCAGCAGAACTATGCCGATTTAATTCCACTTTGGGTTGCCGATATGGACTTTCCAGCATCGCAACCAGTTATAGAGGCGCTAACTGAGCGTGTTCAACATGGCGTTTATGGCTATGCCAGAGTTCCAAATGCTTTTTATGATGCGGTTTCAGGTTGGTCTGAACGTAAACATGGCTTTCAATTGCAGCGAGAATGGATACTTCCTGTTTTAGGAGTAGTGCCGGCAATATCAGCTATTGTCGCCGCATTGACAGATTCTGGCGATAAGGTGCTGATACAAGAGCCTGTCTATCACTGTTTTTTTTCATCCATCGAACGTAATGGTTGCGAAGTTGTTTCCAACGATCTTTTGTACCAAGATGGGCAATATAAAATTGATTTTGAAGATTTTGAAGCTAAAGCGAGCGATCCAAAGGTAAAGCTCTTTATCCTCTGCAGTCCACATAACCCAGCGGGTAGGGTATGGACCAAGACGGAGCTCGAACGCCTTGGGGAGATCTGCTTAAAGCACGATGTCCTCGTTATCTCGGACGAAATCCATTGCGACCTGGTTTTTGAAGGATATCAACATATTCCATTTGGAACGATCGATCCCTTATTTCTAACCAATACGATTACTTGTATTGCGCCGAGCAAAACCTTTAATCTGGCGGGATTGCAAGCTGCCACTGTCATCGTCGCGGATCCGTTGCTCAACAAGAAGGTGCAGCATGCTTTTCTCGTCAATGAGATAGCCAGTATAAGTCCTTTTGCGATTACGGGGCTAATTGCAGCCTATCAGCAAGGTGAGGACTGGTTGAAACAGGTCCTGGTCTATATTCATGACAACTATAGTTATTTGAAAAATTTCATAGCGGAGCATCTGCCAACGTTGAAAGTTGTTCCGTTGGAGGGAACTTATCTGGTTTGGGTAGACTGTTCGGCTTTCAAACTTTCTAGTCGAAAGCTGGGGCAGATGTTATTGCAAGATGTCCATTTACAAGTGAATGTAGGGGCAATGTATGGTAAGGGGAGTGATTGTTTTATCCGTCTGAATATTGCCTGTTCCAGATCTATCCTAGATGAAGGGCTCGTCAGACTGAAAAATGTGTTGCTGAATTTGCCAGAAGAATAACGAATTATTATCGTTATTAGCTTACTCCGATATAAAAAAACACCTGAACAATTTGATTCAGGTGCTTTTTTTTAAGGTGTTTTTTAGCAACGTATTATATGCCCATTTCCTTTAAAATAAAATGAGCATTATCAATCTTATCAGCAACCCAAAGCACATACCGGATATCCACGCCAATGGATCGGCTATAGCTCTCATTCCATGCAAAATCGTTGATTGTAGCGTCGTAAGCGCGGTCGAAGTTTACACCGATCAACTCACCATTAGCATTCATGATTGGCGAACCGGAGTTGCCACCGGTGGTGTCCATGTCATACAGTATATTGACTGGAACGGATCCCAGGTCTTTCTTGAGATACGGGCCGAAGTTTTTATTGAGATAAGCGGCCTTAATTTCCTGCGGGTAATCAAATTCTGGCAGGCCGAGATTCCCTTTCTGAATAATGCCTTCAATAGTCGTGAAAGGTTTCATATAAGTTGCATCCGCAGGAGCATAGCCTTTGATGTGTCCATAAGTCAGACGCAAGGTGGAATTGGCATCTGGAATAAAGTTTTTAGACTGAAAAACTTCCTTTACAGCGACATAGTCACCCATCAGTTTATTCAAAACACCTTCACGTCTTTTTTGTTCGGCAGCGAAGATGACAATATCACTGTTCAGTTCATTTTGAAAATTCAATAGCTTGTCATCAAATTGCTGTAAAGTATTTGCATTGGCCAAAACTGTATTTAAAATATAGTTCTGATCGCTCAACTTACTGCCATTGATGATTTGTGTTGCATATTCATTGGCCGTTTCGCTATTCAATTGGAGCTTTTGAACTGATGTAATCTGATTTTTACCCTGGAAAGCAGCAGCGTCGGCAAGCATTTTCCCTAAAATACGTTGGTCTGCCTGTTTGTTGTAACTTTCATAACTTTCTTTGAGGCTCTCTTTGAGCTGCTCAACATTGTAATCAAACAACTGTTTGGCTGACTGCGAAGACCGTTCTTTACTTATTGCAGCTTTTAAAGTATTGAGATCGCGGGCAACTTTTAGTAAACTCGTGCTGTTATATATGTTGTTAATCCAAAGTTCTTTCAATGCATCCTGATTACTGACCTGATAGTAGGCATCAATATCGTTTAATAGATGACCATATTTATCTTTAAGTTCCGGCTTGCTTAAAATAAATGCAGCTAGCGCCTCATCTTCTTGTTTTTTGGTCGAGAGAAGATCTATACCACGCAATCCTTTTAGTTTACCCCGATAATTTTTGAGCACATTGGCGTTACGTTTGATCCGTGTTGCCAGAGAAAGCGCGATATCTGTATTGTCTTTACCAGCTTCTTCCATTTGTCTATTTTGGAAGTCGTAAAGATTAGAAACATATGGTAATAAATAATCCTGTTGGTATTTAATATACTGAGCCGGGCGGTGTCTAAATGTTTTGCCCGGATAACCCAGGATAAAAGTGAAATCGTTTTCATTGACGCCATTTGGATTAACTTTCAGATGTTTTTTGGGCTGATATGGCACATTATCTTGCGAATAGGGGGCTGATTTTCCATCTTTACCCACATAGGCCCTTAGGAATGAGTAGTCACCTGTATGGCGTGGCCATACCCAGTTGTCAGTTTCTCCGCCAAACTCGCCAATATTCTGGCGTGGAATATATACCAGACGGACATCTTCGATCGTTTTGTAGCGAAACAATACATAGCTCTTACCGATGAACATTTCGGATACTTCGGCTTTGATCGTTGGATCTTCCTTTTCGGCCTGTTTGACAAGTTCTTCTTGTTTTCTTTTGATGGTATTGATGCGTTCGACCGGATCACTGATATTGGCTACAGCATTTAATATTTTAGCTGATACATCTTCGTACGAATCTGTAATTCTTATTTTTAGGCCTTTTGCTTCAATCTCCTGTTCTTGATTTTGCGCTACAAAACCATTTTTTAGATAATTGTTGATGGCAGTACTAGCGAGCTGAACTGCTGAAAATGCACAGTGATGGTTGGTAATGATCAAACCACGATTGGAAACGAAAGATCCTGTACACCCACTGACCTGAACCAAAGCGTCCACCAATCCAACCTGACCGGGATTATAAATATCCTTTTCACTGATCTTTAACCCGGCTTTTTTTAGCCCGGCTCTATTCAAGTCACTTAAAGGGTACATTCCTTCATCCGGATTTGCTTTACCAAGCGGAATGTTCGTAGCGGTTAAAAGTAGTGCTAATGCAATTGTAGTATGATGAATAAAATTCATAATATTTTTAAATATCAACTGTTGTAAATCTTCAAATTTAAGAAAAGCTTTTTGATGAATCCGACTTTTCTGTCAACTATTGTCATAATTGCAGGGCCATTACAACTTTTGGCAAGGTATTTATTGTATTATATCGTAGCACATGCAATCGTCCGCCCTAAAAAATTGTGTATTTGCCATCGTTTTACAGGAGTATTCGTAATTTTGGGCTTTAAAGATTTTAACATGACCTTAATCCAATTGGAATATATCATTGCTGTTGATACTTATCGTAGTTTTGTCGCCGCAGCTGAAAAGTGTTTTGTGACACAGCCGACATTAAGTATGCAGATCCAGAAACTGGAGGAATCGTTGGGAGCCAAAATCTTTGACCGGAGTCGTCAGCCAGTTGTACCCACTGAAATTGGTGAGAAGATTATTCTCCAGGCGAGGTTGGTCCTGACCGAGAGCCGGAAGATCAATGAGATTGTCCAGGATAAAAAGGGCGAGATCGAAGGGACGTTAAAAGTGGGTGTCATTCCGACAATTGCACCGTATCTGTTGCCGAAGGTATTAACAACTTTTATGGAGAAATATCCAAAGCTGCAATTGCAGATTTGGGAGTATACAACCGAGCGTATTGTGCATGAGCTGAAAGTTGGTCTTTTAGACTGTGGCGTGCTGTCGACACCATTAAATGATCCGGGCATATTAGAGTCGCCTTTATTTTATGAGAATTTTGTTGCTTATATTTCTGAAAATAGCCCTTTATTTTCCAAGAAAGTGCTGAGTGGGGATGATATTGCTGACGATAAGCTGTGGCTGCTCAATGAAGGACATTGTATGCGTGGACAAGTACTCAATATTTGTCATCATAAACATAATCAGGATCTGTCTGGACGTTTTGAATATTACACAGGCAGTGTGGAAACACTTAAACGAATGGTGGATATCAATGATGGTATAACAATCTTACCCGAGCTTTCGATTTCAGATTATGTGGATGAGCAACTGGATAAGATCCGGTATTTCAAATCGCCGGAGCCTGTGCGCGAGATCTCTTTAGTTACGACACAGAATTATGTGAAGCGACATGCGATCCAGGCATTGGAAAAAGAAATATTAGCAGTGGTACCCGATAAATTCAAAACAAAAAAGAAAAAGGAAGTGTTGAGCTTTCAATAAGAAGACATGACAAATCTCAGTGTACGTTTTTTTAAGAAGATAGATCAGATTAATCAGTGGCGGATGAAAAAAGTTTCTAACCGGAACTTTATTATTCTCTTGGCCTTTTTAGTCGGTATTGTTGGTGGTCTGATGGCGTCTGTATTAAAAAGACTGACGCATTTTATTGCGGCGACGATTCAGGATGACATTGACTGGAAAGTTAAATATTCTGTTTATTTGATTTTTCCTTTAATCGGGATATTGCTGAGTGTGTTTTTTGTTCGGAAATTTCTAAAGGGCAAGAAGATGGAACACGGTATTACGCCGATTATCTATGCCATCAGTCGCAAGGGGAGCCGATTGGATCCAAGTAATATCTATTCGCAGGTGGTCACTTCGGCGATCACTGTTGGTTTTGGAGGGTCTTGTGGATTGGAAGCCCCGGTTGCCTTAGGGGGCTCATCAATTGGTTCTAATATCGCCCGTTTTTTTGGTCTGCAATACAAAGAAGTCACCATGCTTTTAGCCTGTGGCGCGGCGGCTGGAATTTCTGGCGCGTTTAACAGCCCCTTGGCGGGAATGATCTTTGCCATTGAGATATTGCTTCCAGAATTCTCCATTCCAGTCTTTATTCCACTTTTGATTTCTTCGGCGCTCGCTGCGGTGGTATCACGTCTCCTGTATAGTGAACCGCTATTCAGTACATTTAATTCGGACTGGCAGGTCTCTGCTTTGTTGTTTTATTTATTACTGGCGGTATTGATCGGTTTGTACACGATCTATTTTGCCCGCGTCTCTAATACGGTAGGAAAGTGGTTCTCCAAAATAAAGAATCCCTACAGCAAAGTTTGGGTAAGCGGAATATCCTTGGGTCTAATGATTTTTGTATTTCCCGCACTCTACGGTGAAGGCTATATCACGATCCAGCAGATTCTGAATGGGCAATTTAACGCGATCGTAAAAAATAGCTTGTTTTCTGATTATAAAGATATTGGATTGGTAGTGCTGGGCTATACGATTTTGACCTTATTTGGAAAATCTTTTGCGGCATTATTTACGTTAAATGGGGGCGGGAACGGTGGTGTATTTGGGCCTAGTCTAGTGATGGGCGGGCTATTGGGCTTTGCTTTTTCCTATGGAGTCAACCTGACTGGAATCGCTGAATTAAATGTGCCAAATTTTGTGGTTGCTGGAATGGCAGGAGCATTAAGTGGTATTATGCATGCCCCATTGACGGGTATCTTCTTAATCGCGGAAGTGACAGGAGGCTACACCTTAATGGTTCCTTTGATGCTGGTCTGTTCAATTTCTTACTTGATCAATCGTACTGTCTTAAAATACTCTATCTATACGAAAGTATTGGCCGAATCAGGCGATCTGATTTCTTATGAAGACAAGGATCGTTCGGTGCTGAGCATGATGCGGATTAAATATGTTCTGGAAACCAATTTTGTGATCTTGCGACCTGACGAAACGCCTAAGAGTAGACAGTCGGATATTATTCATAGCAAACGCAATATTTTTCCGGTGGTAAGTTATGAAGGTAAATTTATGGGGCTCCTTTATAGTGAGTTTCTGTTTTCTGTCTTGTTGGGAGAGGTGGAAGGAGGGGATATCCCATTTGAAAAATTGGCACAGAAACCAAATGATACCGTTGGAATCAACGAGAACATGGAAATTGTCATGGCTAAGATGAACAAGGATGACACTTGGATATTGCCTGTGCTTGGGGATGAAAATAAATACATGGGATTTGTATCCAAGTCCAGTGTTTTTAATAAATACCGTGCATTACTTATCCGTCAGGGACACTATCTAGAATAAATTAGTATGTTGTAATAGGGCGACATGAGGATATCTTATTGTGCCGCCCAAAATAAATCTATGCTAGTAGAGGGTAAGCTGAATTATGCGCGCATTGCCATAATTTTTGTTACGTATTTTCCAATAATATCAAATTCAAGATTGACAGTCGTGCCTACTCCGACCTGTTGAAGATTGGTGTGTTCGAGGGTATAAGGAATGATCGCTACGGAAAACTGATCATCGCGGGAATCTAAAACAGTCAAGCTAATACCATTAACAGTGATGGATCCTTTTTCCACCGTAATATTTTGTTTGGATGGATCATACTGAAAGGTAAAAATAAAACTACCGTTTTCATCTGTTTTCTTGATGCAAGTTGCGGTCTGATCAACATGCCCCTGAACAATATGTCCGTCAAATCTTCCGCCAGCTAAAGTACAACGTTCAATGTTAACCAGATCTCCAGCTTTCAGTTCTGCCAGATTAGTTTTTTGCAAGGTTTCGTCGATCGCTGTCACCTTATGTACCTGATCATCCAATCCAACTACTGTCAGGCAGACACCATTGTGGCTTACACTCTGATCTATTTTAAATTCATTGGAGATCGGGGAGCTGACATAAAAGTGGATGTTGCTTTTTTCATGTTCAATACGCTCTATTTTTCCTAAGGTTTCTATAATTCCGGTAAACATGCAATAAAATTTTTGATTGGATCAAAGTTACTAAATAATCAAAGGAAACCTTGTTTTTACAAACAAAATAGACGCATGGATGACAGAATAATCTATTGTAAATATAATTCATGACCGAGATAAATACTGTAATAGAAACTGCATTAATATGGTATGATAAAAAAATCTCCATTACAAATAGCAAAAAGATTGTGTGTATATTATACACTTACTATTCCTTTTGTGACAGCTATGCCAAAGCAAATTTATGGGAGTTGAAAAAAAATATTACAAAATTTTTGTTTATATCATTTGAAGCACTATCTTTGTCATAGGTTTAGGTTGATTGCCTCTAACAAAGAGGTATTTATAAAAGCTTAGCAGGTCGCCCGACCGGATGCTAAGCTTTTTTTATTTTAAAATAAAGTGTTGTTTTGTAGGTGATTAGGTTGCCGTTATTTATTCAACTGCGGTTTTTACACAGAAAGTCGTGTTCACCCTATTAGGGGAAGGGCGAGACTTATTCGCTTATTTATTTTGTTCTCCTTTCAATAACTGCTTCAATTCAGTCACCTTTTCAGGATACTCGGTTGCAACATTGTTTTTTTCTCCAATATCATTTTTTAGGTCGTACAATTGATCTTCGGGATGATTTCCAGTTTCGGTATCTGTCAATTTCATATATGGGGTACCTTTGCTGGGTGCAATATATTTCCAGTCATCCTTGACGATGGCCAATGTTTGCGCATGCTGGACCAGGGTGCTGCGTCCTTTGAGATCTTCTCCTGTCAAGGTTTTCAATAAGGCCTTACTATCCTTTGCTTCATCAGTTTTTAATTTCACGCCCAATAGTTGTGCGCATGTTGCCAATAGGTCCATTTGGCTGATCAGTGCATTGGAAACCTCGCCTTTGGCTACCCCTTTTCCACTAACGATAAATGGTACACGCGTACCACCTTCAAAGATGCTATATTTGCCACCTCGTAGTGGTCCTGCCGGCAGGTGTCCATTGAGTTGTGCCACAGCACCGTCCACATATCCGTCATCCAATACAGGACCATTGTCACTACTAAAGATAATAATGGTGTTTTTTTCCATTCCCAATAGCTGTAATTGTTGTTGAATCTGTCCGACAGTCCAGTCTAATTGAAGGATTGCATCCCCACGATAACCGAGCTTACTTTTGCCTCTAAATTGTGTCGCTGGCATGCGCGGAACATGGGGTTCGGTCAAACAGAAGTAGAGGAAAAAAGGTTTATCTTGATGTTGTGCAATAAAATCTTGTGCTTTATGCAGAAATGTTGTGGAAAGCTCTTCGTCCACCCAACGAGCACGTGTGCCACCTGTCATATAGCCAATTCGTCCGATGCCATTGATAATGGTTTGATCGTGTCCTTGCCCAGGGGAGGACTGCATTTTGAGTAATTCGGGATGCTCTTTACCAGTAGGGTCATTGCCTATTTTTTTTTCATAATCGACGAGGATGGGATCCTTTGCTTCTACTGCGACAACCTGCTCATTTTCTAAAAATACGGTCGGAACACGATCGGCAGTAGCTGGAAAGATAAAAGAATAATCAAAACCAACATCGTTAGGACCAGGTTTGATTGCTGCATTCCAGTCTTTTTTAATCTCACTTCCTAACCCCAAGTGCCATTTACCGACAATTGCTGTTGCGTAACCTGCATTTTTAAATACCTTTGGCAGCGTAATTTTGTCGGTCGGTACTATCAGTTTGGCGTCCCCGGGCAAGATACCTGTTCCTTCCTGGCGCCAAGGATAGGTACCAGTCATCAAAGCAAAGCGGGATGGGGTACAGGTAGACGAAGTACTATGTGCATTGGTAAAGCGTGTACCGGCTTGGGCCAATTTATCCAAATGCGGAGTTTCAATCTGTTTGGCACCATAACTGCTCAGATCGCCAAAACCAAGATCATCCGCGTAGATATAGATGACGTTCGGCTTGTTTAGTTTTTGAGCTAGCGTAGTCAGTGGTACCGTTACCACCAGACTAGCGGGAAGTAGGATGAGAAGAGATAAGGTCTTTTTCATATTATGCACATGCGTTGATTGGGCGTCGTGATGCTATTGACGACGCCCAATATACTATTTTAAATTTGGATTGATATCAATTTCACTTTGAGAAATTGGTCAATGATTGGTCTAATCGCGCTTAAGAATTATGTCTTCTTTTGCGAGAGGATAAAGAAACTCTATCTGCTAGTTTTGAATAACAAGATAGAGATTCCTTTGTGTTTATTTTCGAAGATTGATAACGGTGACTGCAAGCAAGATGAGGAATATCCCGGCCCACTGAATTCCGGAAACAATCTCGTTCAGTAATAAAACTGCGGAGATGGTAGACACCGGAATCTCCAGGCTCGAAATTATATTTCCCAAAGCGATACCGGTCTTAGGAATACCCCGGGTAAACAATAAGGGGGGTAGAACTGTACCAAATAGGGCGATGAGTATCCCCCACGGCAAGGCTTCCAGTGTCATCTGCTGGACGATATTAATGTTCCAAAATACAATGATCAAGAGAAGCCCACCAAGTACTAAAAACTGACTTCGGACTGGACTCGGTAACTTATTAGCAATGTTACTAGATGAAAAAATGGCAACGGCATAACTGATGCCAGCGCCAAACCCCAATAATATACCTCTTGTATCCAAATCCTTTGTTTCTGTAAAGATATTGGTTGCAAGCGCAGTTCCCAATAAGACGATAATGACACCCGCTATCTTTGCCCTTGATGGAATTTGCCTTCTGATGAACGCCTCCACAATTAAACTTATCCAAATGGATTGCATGAGTAGGATAATTCCCACAGATATAGGGATGTATTGTATGGCAAGGTAATACAATGTTGACGTCAAACCCAAGGACGTTCCCCAGGCAGTTAGTTTTAATTTTACAGTCAAGCTTACCTGTTGCTGTGGTTTCGACAAGTAATTGAGTCCCAGCAAAAACAAGAACCCTATCAAAAATTGCAGGAAAGTTAATACACTGGTACTAATCCCTAGTTGATTGGCATATTTGACCAAAGTAGCGAGCAGGCCATAACTGCAGGCGCCAGTTGCGACGTAAAGAATAGATTTATAATCCTTCATGGCCAAAATAATTTTGAAATAAGACCAATTGATTGATTAACGATTTACGCCAGTAAGCGGTATCGTGTCCTCCCGGAGACTCGATATAGAGGTGTTCGATATTTTTAGTCGTTAACTGTTTATGTAGGGATCGGTTCATTTCCAGCATTTGCGTATCTTCAGTTCCACAATCCAGGATATAGTGCTGTCGACTATGGCTCATTTTATCCACATTGTCATAGATTCGAAAACTAGGGGACAAATCTTTTAACTCCCCGAGTACCTTATCCACCTGATAGCCTTGATATCCTTTTCCAAAGCGGTCGAAATCAATTGCTCCACAGGAACTACCAACAATGGAAAAGATTTGGGAGTAGGCAACCCCAATATGCAATGCACCATACCCTCCCATACTCCATCCGAGCAAGCCTCTTGCAGCTCTATCTGCTTGGGTGGGAAAATGTTGATCGACATAACTGACCAGTTCTTCTCCGATAAAGGTTGTATATTGGCGCTGCTTATCCAAAGGACTATCTACATACCATGAGTTATAATTTCCGTCGGGAATAATATAAATCGTTTGGAATTCAATCGCTTTTTGGGACAGGTTTGGGATGTCCTGTTCGATTGTCCTTGAGGGATTTCCACTATAGCCATGTAATATATAAACGGTTTTATAGCGTACATCTTTTTGGATATTAGGTGTAACGATGATAGCATCTATGTTTTTGCGCATCTTGGCACTGTAGACTTGCTGGTGGACGATCTGTTGGGCACTAACTGAGAAGAAGAGTGCCAATAAAAGAAAGGTAATTCCTGTTTTCATTGCTTGAGAATTTATTGTACACTGCAAAATTCTCAAGGATATTGTTAAAAAACATGTACAAATGTTGATGGAATTATTATTTTAATTCTTTACGAATACGACTCAGTTGGGTAGGTGTAACGCCCAGATAAGAGGCAATATGATGTTGTTTGAGACGGTTGAAGAGTGATTGATTGCTGTAAAGTTCAAGATAGCGTTCTTTAGCAGACTCCCATTTCAAATTAATTTCAAGAGGTTCTTTTTTAACGACCCAATTTTTTTCAAGGTAGGCGATTTGGAAAAGCGCCAAGTCGTGATATTGTACTACCAGTTCGCGGAAAAGCTTCGCGGAATATTGAATAAGCAGTACATCTTCGAGAGCTACAATATTGAAATTACTTGGTTTCTCCTCTATGATCGCCGATGTGGATGCGCAGAAGCTGTTCTCTTCAAAAAACAATTTATAAATGATATTTCCTTCTGTATCTAGTTTATAATAGCCTAATAATCCATTGGATACAAAATAGTAATATCTTGCATAATCGCCAGCACGCAAGATTAAGTCATTTTTTTTAAAGCTTTTGGTTTGACAGATCTGTTTCAATGCCGCCATCGTCCGTTCACTTAGCGGAAAGTATTGGTTCATTTCGAATAGCAGCTTTTCCATCGTTCTCCTGTCTGTACTGGATAAAGTTAATGAAATAAATATATTCCTTTATTCTATTTGCGCTGAATATAGTATATATTCGGTTCCATTGAGTCCAACAAAGACATCCTTATTTAGATCGCCACGATAGGCAATTAACAGCGGGTATTGATGTACGCGTAAGGGATTATTGTAGCATTCTTCAATAGATGCATAGCGTGCTTTTAGAAGGATTTCACCTGTTTCTTCATTTTTTATTCCATGGAGCTGCGTTTGTTCGTTGGTAAAATTCGTATAAGGTAATGCTGTAAAGCTGGGATAATAGATGAGCCGTATCCCTTCGTCGATAAAAGTTTTATTCTTTTCTTTAAAGTCGGCGATGGACTGATCGTCAGGGAACACAATTTGACCTGTTTGATTGTCTTTGATGTGCTGAAATAGGGTTGTTTCGTCCACCTTATCTATTGTATGTCTGGACTTTTGAAAGATCCGAACGAGGGTTTCTCCGGGTTTGAAATCCGCTTCGTCATATTTATAAACCAGATCGCCTTTTTTGTTGATACGGTAACGCTCTCCTTTGTGTCGGACCCAAGCGTATTCCGCTGATCCATATTTTACAATTTCAGGTTTGTTGACGTGAAAAATCTGAAAATTGAAATCTTCTTCAAATAACTCTGCACTTTCGTAAACGGGAGAAAGTTTTATGTCGAGAACACTGTCACAGTATCCATATACGCTATCATTTACCAATACCGGAATCAAATCGGGGTAGGACAAATTGTTTGGCATGGGCTTGGTCTGCGCATATGTAAATGCACAGGTCAGTGTGATCAAGAGTATAAAAACGTACCGCATCTGATTATTTTTTTTCTAATATATCAAATATACAGCAATGTAACGGATCTGATATCCATGAAATCAGGGGTTTTTAATCGCAGCTTCCTTAGGATCAAACCTGGTCCTTCTTTCGAATTCGTATATTACCAAAACAAGAAAAGCTAATCTTGTGATTAGCTTTTCTCTTTGTGATCCCGCTGGGATTCGAACCCAGGACCCATACATTAAAAGTGTATTGCTCTACCAGCTGAGCTACGGAATCGTACTTCTTTTTTTAAACTACCGTTCCTTGTTTGAAGTGTTGCAAAGATAGGATTAATCTCTTTTTCTCACAACTATTTATATAATAAAAATGGGTTTAATGTGTTTAAACCTTCATTTTTAGCAGTTTATTTTTTTCATTATGATAGAAAGTCCCGATCTTCATCAGATAATTTGGACTTAGGTTCCAGATTATCTTCTTCTAATTGATCAGATAATGCTGTATTTTCCCGTTGTTGTTTCTTTTTACCACCCTTTAATAAAAAAGCGAAGAGAATACCCATTACAAAAAAGGTCAGAAGGAGTTTCCATAACGTTACGTTGCCCTCTATAAAAAGGTCAATATTTACAGTTTGTGTATTCTTGACACAAACCAGCGTTACGATGACCGTCAGAAGTATTAAAAATATGTTGCGCATAATGATGATAAATATATGTCATTAGGAATCGCGAATATAGTTAATTATCTATTTTCAATGCTATCGAGCGGCTTTCTTTTGTTTAGTTTTTATCTATACCAATCGTTGCGCGGTTTAAGCGTAAGGAATTTAAAATCACCGAAACGGAACTAAAGCTCATTGCTGCTGCCGCTATCATCGGGGATAATAGGATACCAAAGCTTGGATAGAGAAGCCCTGCTGCCAATGGGATACCTAGAATATTATAAATGAAAGCAAAGCCTAAATTTTCTTTGATATTTCGAAGTAGTTTATGACTCAGTATTTTGGCTTTGGCAATGCCGGTTAGGTCGCCCTGCAATAAGGTCAGCGATGCACTTTGTATGGCTACATCTGTTCCTGTCCCCATTGCGATACCGATATCGGCCTGTGCGAGGGCAGGAGCGTCGTTAATGCCATCACCAGCCATCGCAACAACATGTCCTTGCTCCTGTAAACGGTGTATCTCTTGTAATTTATCTTTTGGTAATGCATTTGCTTTGAAATGCTTGATCCCAACTTGCTCGGCGACAGATTTTGCCGTATGTGCATTGTCTCCCGTGAGCATTATAACATCCACATCATGTTGGAGCAGGTACTGTATGGCCTGTTTGGAAGAGGCTTTAATCTGATCAGAAATGCTGAAATAGCCAAGTAAATCAACGCCTTTTGACAGATAAGAGACTGTTTTGCCATCGGATTGTGCCTGCGCTACAGTATTGCGTATCTCCTCGGGAATATTTATTTCCATACTTTCCATCAACAATTGGTTGCCTAGAGCAATCGGTTGACCGCTTAGCTCGCCTTTAATGCCTTGCCCGGCAATATTTTCGAAATTGGCAACCTGTTGCTCAGCTTTATTTCCTTCTTTTTTGGCTCGTTTAATAATGGCCTGACCAAGTGGATGGGTACTGTTGCTATTTAACGAAGCTGCCAAAAACAGTATTTCGGAGATGCTGCTGATTCCTGTGGGTTGAATGTCATCAACGGCGGGCTTACCCTCGGTTATTGTACCTGTTTTGTCCGTTAATACGACATCTACTTGGTTCATTTTTTCTAAAGCACTTGCATCTTTGATCAGAATGCCATTTTTGGCCCCCTTGCCGACCCCTACCATGACAGACATCGGTGTTGCCAGACCAAGGGCACAAGGACAGGCAACAATAAGAACAGCCAATGCGTTGGCAAATCCGTACGCTAATGATGGTGCAGGGCCCCATATCCACCAGACAAAGAATGTCAACAAAGCGATAACGATCACTATTGGGACAAATATTTCAGATACTTTGTCCGTAAGACGTTGTATCGGTGCTTTACTTCGGCTGGCATCATTGACCATCTGAATGATCTGAGCCAATAGGGTGTCTGAGCCGATGCGTTCGGCTTTCATCAAAAAAAGCCGTTCACCGTTGATCGTACCTGAGCTTACTTTGTCGCCTTCCTGTTTTTCGACAGGCAGGGGTTCACCTGTCAACATGGATTCGTCAATATTCGTTGTACCATTTGTGATCTGACCGTCTACAGGTATTTTATCTCCGGGTTTGACTTTCAGGGTGTCTCCAATCTGAATCTGATCAACTCCAATTTTTACGTCAACACCATTGTCGACCCGGGTAGCGTCCGATGGGCTAAGTTTAATGAGTTCTTTGATCGCTGAATTGGTTTTTGAATGTGCCTTGGCTTCCATCACCTGACCTAGAAGTACCAACGTTAAAATGACTGTGACCGACTCGAAATACAAGGCAATATAACCATGATGATTTTTTAGGTCAGTAGGGAAGATCTGGGGAAAGAATAAACCTACAAGACTATAGAGAAATGCCGCACCCGCTCCAAGGGCGATCAGGCTGAACATATTTAGACGCCAAGTTTTAAAAGAAACCCAGCCACGTTGAAAAAATGACCAGCAGGTATAAAAAACGATGGGCAAGGATAATGATAATTGTATCCAACCGGACAAATCTGGCGGTATAATTTTACCAATGGGATTACCCGGAAGCATTTCTCCCATGGAAAGAATAAATATTGGAACTGTAAACAAAATAGACAGCCACAGTTTCATGCGGAGATCTTTATATGTCCGGTCTTCTTCGTCGTCGTTTCCACCAGCCATGGGAACAAGATCCATACCGCAGATCGGGCAGCTTCCGGGTTGGTCCCGGACAATTTCGGGATGCATCGGACAGGTATATTGTGTTATTTTGTTCAATTCAGGAATTTTTTCAAGATTCATTCCACAAACCGGACAGCTGCCCGGCTGATCATAAACTTTGTCGCCTTCACAGTGCATCGGGCAATAGTATTTTCCTGCAGAACCTGCATGTTGCTGCTTGGACACTGCAGCAACGGACTGTTCATTGTGCTGATGCATATGCCCATGATGATCGTGCTCCTGTGTGAAAGATCCATGCTTGGGGTGATGATTATGATCCTCTGCGATGGTATGTCGCTGCCGTTCAGGCTCCATTGCTTTGTTTGCAGCAGATGGTCCGAAATGATCCGAATGGTCTGTATGGTTATGCTGTTGTTCACTTCGAACCTGTTCGACTGGTACGAGATACATGCCGCAAACGGGGCAACGTCCTGGTAGGTCATATGTTTTCTCTCCTTCGCAGTGCATCGGACAATAGTACTTGCCTGTGGGGGACAGCGCTGTGGATGTAGCTGTATATAAGGAAACTGTTGGCTCGCTTTGTTCGCTGATTTGATAGTTACCCAATCTGGATAGCATCTCCTGGATCTGATCTGCTGAAATTTCTTGCTCAGATTCTATCGTCAACAATGGTGGATCTAGCGAGACCTTAGCCTGGACTTTAGGAAGCTGATTAATCGCGTTTTCAATGGTCGTTCTACATCCATCACAGGACATGCCTGAAAGTTTATATTGGTATTGCATAGCATTTTATTATACAATAAATTTAAGGCTTATCGCTTGGCTAATGTTGTACTTTTACAATGTTTTTTTGTAATATTTCCATCCGCTGATCCATCATTACGATAAGAAAATCAGTGTATTGGATCAGCAATTGCCCTGATGCACCGTGGAATAAACAAACTAATGGAGTTATTTGTTTCCCATCAATTAGAACTGTTGCAAGTGTAAAAAGCGGAGATGGGATAAATTTGACGCAAACATTGTGCGTGGATGAGTTAATATGATGTTCTTTTTTGGTAAAATAACTCCTCAGGAAAGTAACATGGCTTCAGGATGTTTTATTAAGCGCTGTATGGTTAATTGATTATCGAGCAAAGCCTCGTAAAAAGGAGCGGGAACCATTATTTTAAAAGTCTTGCGTGCTGTTTTAACGAAAAAAAGTGCCCCATGAATAACTTGCTTATCATCAATGATCAAGGTGTGTTGCGTAACGGGCTGAGTACTTAGTTTTTCCTTTTCAACGAGCTGTATAAGTTGTTGCATTGTATCAATATATTTTGCCAAAATTACCAAATACTTATCATTTTTTGTTTTTTTTTATTTCTGAGGATTTAGAAGATATCTACTTCTTTTACCGCTTTGTTATCTTTTTGTAGTTAATAATCGTTTTAGCAGAAGGAAGTTTTCAACGATATGCGCAATCGATTGCGTATTTTATGTGCTAAAGTTTAGCTGGACAGGGAGATAGCTTTGCTAAAATCTATTTTACTTTTTTAGCTTTGTACAACAAAAAATATCCAATAAACACTATTATGAGTGGTATAACAACACTAGGACAATTTATTATTGAAAAACAAGCCGATTTTCCATATGCAAAAGGTGAGCTGTCTAGGCTCTTGCGTGATATCGGTATAGCAGCAAAGATTGTTAACAGAGAAGTCAACAAGGCTGGATTGGTTGATATTTTGGGGGACTCAGGGCAGATTAATGTACAGGGGGAGGGACAGAAGAAGTTGGATGTGTATGCCGATGAGCAATTTATTAAAGCACTGCAAAGTGGTGGAGAATGCTGTGTCGTTGCCTCGGAGGAACATGAAAATCCAGTTTATATGCAATCTGGGGTTTCAAAAAACGCAAAGTATATTGTTTGTATAGATCCATTGGATGGTTCGAGTAATATCGATGTTAATGTCTCTGTAGGGACAATTTTTTCCATTTATCGCCGGCTTTCGGATACCGGTGTGTCATGTAATAGCAACGATATCCTGCAACACGGAACCCAGCAAGTTGCCGCAGGTTATGTCATTTATGGAAGCTCAACCATGTTGGTATATACAACGGGCAAAGGGGTGAATGGTTTTACTTTAGATCCTTCCATCGGGGAATTCTGCCTGTCTCATCCCGATATGAAGATTCCTGAAGCGGGGCATATTTATTCGATAAATGAGGGAAATTACTCCAAATTCCCCAACGGTGTCAAACAATACATCAAATACTGTCAAATGGAAGACGCAGCTACCCAACGTCCCTATGCATCGCGCTATATTGGGTCGATGGTTGCTGACATTCACCGCAATTTGCTGAAAGGGGGGATCTTTCTTTATCCGACGACTTCAGCACACCCGAACGGGAAATTACGATTGATGTACGAATGTAACCCAATAGCGTTTATTATTGAACAAGCAGGAGGGAGGGCGACGAATGGATACCAACGTATTTTAGATATTGAACCCAAGACACTACATCAACGAACAGCGGCATTTTTAGGGAATACGGCAATGGTGAAACTCCTTGAGGATTTCCTCCTAAAATATCAGTAATTCATTATGTAGTGATTCGATGACAGGGAAGATTCGTTTGCCAGTAAGAATTATTTATATTTGTTCCAGAAAATGGCTTCATTATTGCGAAGCCATTTCTTTTTTCATTATTTGTAGTATGTCACGTTTTTTAGTTTTTATTTCCTTTGTTTCAATAGTATTTTTTTCTTGTAAAGAGAATCCGCCCACTTATGGTGATGTGCTCGCACAGGGTTTTGAACAAAAATCTTATAAGGAGTTTGATACAACAGCTTATGTGAAGGTGTTTCAGGAAGTGTATGGTAAACAGAAAAGCAACCTGCATAACCCGAGCTGGATGAAGAAATTGTCTGATTCTACTGCAGGAATGACTTTAATCGCTGAACATCTATTTGACGGAAGCATTGATACCCTATTGAGTTATTTTGAACAAAGTGAAGAACATGGGATACGTAGCAGTTACTTCCACACTGCGGAGATAAAAGAGACGTTATTTTCGCTGCGCAAACTGAAACCAAAGGATGTCGCAGAATCTTACCCTCTTTTAGCCAAGCTCGATCTTTTGGGGACAGATGGTTTTGTGGCTTATGTCAGCAGTATGAAATACGGTGTGGTTAATCCGAAGCGCCTGTACGGAAGATATTTTGTGCCGCAAAATCGCATGAATTATGCAAAGGTGATTCACATGCTGGACAGTGTCAAGATGGGCCCGTTGATGGCTAATATTCAGCCGAAAAATCAGTATTACACGCAATTTCAGGATTTGTTGGAAAATGGTAATCTGGATAACACACAAAGGATTAACGTACTGATGGTACTGGAAAAATTACGCTGGATGGGGACGTCTTTTCCGGAGAAATATGTTTTTGTCAATATTCCTGAACAACGCTTACATATCATGGAAGATGGTAAAACCAGTCAATTGATGAACGTATGTGTTGGTGAAACTGCTAACCCTGCCTATACGCGCAAAGGTGAAAACCACGAAACCCCGGTCATGCAAGGTATTCTGGATGCGATGCAGGTCAACCCGGTTTGGAATATCCCGAGCAGTATTGTAAAAAAAGAATTATTGGCCAGTGTAAGGAATAATCCAAACTATTTGGCCTCGCGTAATATGGTGGCTTACTATAAGGGAAAGCAGGTTGATCCAAGTACGGTAAATTGGCATGCGGATTCGGTTGAGAAATTCCGTTTTAAGCAAAATCCGGGATCAGATAATTCTCTGGGGAACGTGAAATTTTTATTTGAAAATGCTTATTCGATCTACCTCCATGATACACCTGCCAAACAAATGTTTGGGCAGACCAACCGTGCTGTGAGTCACGGCTGTGTACGTGTTGAAAAACCCGTTGACTTGGCCAGCTACTTGGTGAATAACGAGAAGCAAGCCGAGAAGATCGCAAAAGAAATTACAACTGACTCCATTTCCAAATCGAGGTGGGTAACGCTTAAACGTCAGATGCCTGTATACCTTACTTATTATACTACTTGGCTTGATGATGACGGTAAAATCGTTTCTTACCCTGATATTTATGGCTATGACCCGCGTCTGAAAGATGCATTGAAGAAATATTGGGCAAATTAATATTCAGAATTATAAGCCAAGGCCAAACGTATAAAAGGATAATCTTTATTCACTTTGTCATGATCCCGGTAACGACCTTCCAGCCTGAAATATCCTGAGTAGAGATTAATGCCAAAGTTTTTCCAGATCCGTACCGAAGCGCTGGTTGATACAGTATGAAGATAATGATGGGATTTATTGCCACTGATAGTCACAAAATAACCGCCACGGTAGTCTATTCCAAATTTAAAGCGATTAAGCGTACTTAATGTTGCTGCGGTACGCACATCCACTCCGGGACCATAATCATAGGTACGGCTTTCTCCGAAATGAAGATATGGATCAGGTACTGCTGCCAGAACTACTGGTCCTCCCCCCAAGACCGTAGTCAGTTTGGTGTGTTTACCGATGTTAAAATTGGAAAAAACATTGTAATTGATACTTTGCGATCCATAGTAGAAAGCCTCATTACGCAGGAAATCAAAGTGAGCTGATACAATTCCGCGATGTCTGCCGGTTAAATCGGATAATATACGATTCCCATAAAGGGAGGCATATATGTTGACAGCATTTACGATTGAGCTGTCATCAGATCCGATTTCAAGATTGAGGATAAAGTCGTTAAAAGGTTTCTTTCTGTCGACATTTTCGTTGTTATAAATCAGTTTAATGCGGGCATAGATATCATTCTTTCCCCGGCTGATGACATTATGCTCTTTGGCATCAAATCTTCGAATACCTAATTCGACTTCTGTATGAACCTGAGAGCTATCGATGACGATGCCTTTCGCTGTATTTCCCCAACGGCCGTCAAGCAGACGGTTCAAGCCGTTGATTGGATTGATCAACATTGCTAATATTTCTTTTTTATTTCGCTGTCCTTTCGTGACGCTGGGTCTGGCAAGAATGTGATGTGAAAGGCGGTGTGTCATCTCACCGAGAATCGTTCCGCCAAAACCGGTATTAATGATATCGTTGACCGAAGGTGGTTCTGTCTCGCCTGCTGTCTCCCATATGTAGCTCCCTGCCACAGTCGCTATTGAGGACTGCCAGAAGCTAAAGTTGTTGGACCGGAATGAATTGAAATAGAACTGTCCGTGGTAGGGGTGGGCGATTTGATTGGTGGCGAAGAGATTATCGTCCCAAGTCCAGGCCGAAAACTTTAAATGGCTGAAGAAATTTTTGAAAGATATATGGGAGACCGGATCTTTTCGAATGAAATAATTGACCGAGGCCGGTATAGCCTGAATAGAAAACCATTCTATTCCGGCGCGTAGAAAGTTTTTCTTTTGAAAATTTAAGGTACTGTTGGATAATTTGGCATGAATCTGATCGGAAATCCATTTTGCCTGTTGTCTCGACACGGCGATACTATCTCTTGAATTTGTGTTCCTGAAGAGCTGATTGACACTATCTGCTGATGATTTTAGGCACATGCTACCAAGCGTATGTGCTGTATCTCTGACCGCATATTGAACGTTATTTTGATTCGTTTGAATAGCGGCCATCGCTGGAAAACAGGAAAAGATCAATGCACAAAAAAAGGTCTTAAATACATTCAAAAGCAAAAATAAAATAGAACAATAAGGCCTTAGATATAGTTTCATATCGGTCAATATGCTGTGTTGCAATAAGAGTTGTACTGAATAACAAATATAGCGTAAAACTGTTTTTACGATTGCGATTCTTTCTCCTTTTAGCAACCTGCAAGTTGCTGATATACGGTATGGATTGTTACCTTTGCAACGTTTTATAATGTTCAACTGATTTCGATATGAACAATACCTTTGAATTTTTTAACATCCGGTCCGTCAATTTTAAAAACGAACTTTTTGCTGGTTTGACGGTAGCCATGACGATGATACCTGAATCCCTTTCGTTTGCGATACTAGCTGGTTTGCCACCCTTAACGGGCCTTTATGCTGCCTTCTTAATGGGACTTGTGACTGCTATTTTTGGAGGAAGACCGGGTATGGTATCTGGTGGAGCTGGGGCAACTATTGTTGTTCTGATGGCGCTTGCAGCAAGTCATGGTATTGACTATCTTTTTGCAGCAGTAATCTTGGCGGGCATACTACAATTTTTTGTTGGTCTTTTCAAATGGGGAAAATTTGTCCGTTTGATCCCGCAACCTGTTATGTACGGCTTTTTGAATGGGTTAGCCATTATTATTTTTATGGCGCAGGTTGTACAATTTAAGGCGAGCAACGGAACGGATATGGTCTGGATGTCGGGGTCGACTTTATATATTATGGGAGGGCTTACTTTATTGACAATGCTGATTGTTATCGGTTTTCCTCGGATCACAAAGGCGGTTCCCGCTTCATTAATTGCTATTTTGGTTGTTTTTGGTCTGGTATCATTACTAGGTATCGAAACCAAGAAAGTGGTTGATATAGCATCGGTAAGCGGATCCCTCCCTCACTTTCATTTGCCCAATATCCCCTGGAGCTGGGATACATTGCAATTAATCTTCCCATATTCCTTGGTCATGGCGGGAGTAGGACTTGTAGAATCGCTTTTGACTCTTAATATGGTCGACGAAATTACTGCTAGTAAAGGAAATGCAAACCGTGAATCCATGGCGCAAGGGCTGGCAAATGCAATCAATGGATTTTTTGGTGGAATGGGTGGTTGTGCGATGGTGGCACAGACCTTGGTGAATTTGAATGCAGGTGCAAGGACGCGGTTATCCGCTTTTATAGGCGCAATGACAATCTTATTGATTATATTGGTCGGCGCACCTTTTATTGAGCAAATCCCCATGGCTGCACTTGTCGGTGTGATGATGATGGTCGCTATTGGCACTTTTCAATGGGTGAGTTTTCGGATTATCAATAAGTTCCCGAAATCGGATATTTTCGTTGGTATTCTTGTTGCCGGTATAACGGTCCTCTTGCACAATTTGGCTTTGGCGGTACTTGTCGGTGTAGTAGTTTCTGCATTGGTCTTTGCCTGGGATAATGCGAAGCGTATACGGGCGCGAAAATATGTTGACCCAGAAGGTATAAAACATTATGAAATATATGGACCATTGTTTTTCGGGTCCACAGCAAATTTCTTGGATAAGTTTGATATTCAGGAGGATCCTGATCATATCATTGTGGACTTTAAAGAAAGTAGGGTCGTGGATATGTCTGCTGTGGATGCGCTAAATAAAATTACTGAGCGTTATGCTTCACAACAGAAGAAAGTGGAACTGTGGCATCTCAGTGAAGATTGTCGCTCCCTCCTCAAAAATGCAACGGGAATTGCTGTCGTTAATATTAAGGATGATCCAACTTATCAAGTCATGCCCGGAAAATAAATTGTTTTTGCCTTAATTCGATAAAAAGCTCACTTCCTTGTCGCTGCGGTATACTATTGAAACAGGTCTCCATTTTTAAAATATCAAAGCTTGAAAGAAACAAATGCTGATATTCAGGTTTGTTTCCACCGAATGGGGGCCCTTGTACAGGAAATTCCCTATCGAACAATAGACCTGCGAGAATACCGCGCGGTTGGAGCAGTGAAGCTATTTTGCTACTGTAGTTTTCCCGTAGGGCAGGATCCAATGCACAGAAAAAGGTCTGCTCCAAAATGTAGTCATATTGTTGTTCATGCTGAAAAAAATCCTGACAGATAATCTGAAGCTGCGGAATTACACCAAATGCTTTTTGAACCTGATCAACTAATGTCGGTGCGATATCAAGCAAGGTGATATTTTCAAAGCCTTTCTCCAGAAGTGCCTTAGCTTCGTGCGCGTTGCCACAACCGGGAATTAAAATAGATGCGTCTTTGGGAATTACGGTCTCTGCATACTTTATAATCGCTGGTGATGCATAACCAATATCCCACCCGATCTCCATGTTCTTATAGCGATTGTCCCAATAATCTTTATTCAAATCCAATATATCCATAGCAACTTACACCTGTTAAAAGCAAGTGGATACAATTTAAGGAAATCTTGTGTAACACGTTGTTATTTTAATTTTTTACTGGAAAAATGTTTCGATAACGTCAATGAAGAGCTGGAGAAAGAAGTGAAAATAATACGCTTTATTGCAGCTTTTTAACGTTTTGTCTGTCCTGTCGTAAAACAAAAAAATAACTTTCGGATTTATATAAAGTATTATTTCAACTAAAGACCATTAGTGATATGTTACTCAATAGGAGAATTTCGGTTTCATACTTTTTAAAGGCCATTCAGACAGATTTGATTCGAATAGTTTTTTTCGGCTGTTTGGTCGGGCTGCTGGCGAAGCATAAAGATTTTTTGACACTGCAGATTCCATTGTCATTAATTGCGATTGTAGGTACAGCAATATCGCTTCTGTTAGCATTTCGAACTGCACAATCTTATGATAGATGGTGGGAAGCACGTATTGTATGGGGAGCAATTGTCAACGATTCGCGTAGTTTAATACGTCTTCTGCAAACTTTTATTACCAGAGATCAGGACATACACCTAAAAATGTTTGTCGAAAGACAGATTATATGGAATTATGCCTTGAGCGAATCATTGCGAAAAGAGCCCCATTCAAAAAGGGTAGGAGACTATCTGGAAAGTTATCAGATCAATGATACAAATGTGGCTTACGGAATTTTAACTGGCCATGCAAAGCATTTACGCTTATTGGCCCAAGAGGGGTTGATCACTGAATTTAGACAAGTTGCTGTGGATGAGATTTTAACACGATTTTCTGATTCAATGGGGCGTTGCGAACGGATAAAAAACACAGTCTTTCCAGTGTCTTATGGTAAACTGATCCATTTCTTGATTTATTTATTTGCGCTCTTATTACCCTTTAGCCTGAATGATGATGTAATCTTGGTAAAAATGATGCTGACGATCGGGATCCCGATTATATTTATCATCATTGAACGTACGGCGATCTTGATGCAGGATCCTTTTGAAAATAAACCGATGGATACACCGATGACAACAATCTGTCAGACCATCGAGATGAATTTGCTGGAAGCGATTGGTGAACCGACCCAAAAGCCAACAGCACCTGCGGAGGAATATTATTATATTCTTTAACTGGTCTGTTGTAAATTTTAGTTATAATCGGATAGCTTTATCACCAGATTTGGTTTAATAAAGCTATCCGATTATAAAGTTTTTTGTATTGAGCTAATTTTTAGTGAAGCGTTCTGGTTATTGCGGTGTCCGCAATGTCTTAATCACAGCAGCAAATTCTTCCTGTTCATAGCCTGCATCTTTTGCTCTTTTGAGCCAATTTGCTGCAAACTGGGGAAATTCACTATTTATTCCACTTAATTTTGCTGTTGCAAGGATTCTTTCTGTTGCCTCTACCGAGATGGCAAGTGGGCTTTGGGAAAGTTTAAAATCTCCGCTACTGATCACAGCCCCCTCATGTTTTAAAAATTCGCCCATTCCCGGAGCAATTTCTGCGATGATATTGCCATATTCCCTAACGTCAAAATTTTCAGCTTCGGCAATTAAAGCACCATGTAGAAAACCTGCTGCTGCGCCATAGATATAGGAAAGTGTAGCCGTATCCATGGCTGCTGCTGCACCAATATTTTCGCCTAGATATTTTAGATTCCCACCCAAAATTTTCAATGTATCTTCGATTTCGAGATATTTTCCGCTATTGCCTGAAAACAGTATTGTTGTATCGGGCTGCGCCATCTGTTCTGGCGCAACCTGTATCGCTCCATCAAGGTAACCGGCAGTTTTACCATTAAACCAGGTTTCGCTTAAACGTGCTTCCTGCGATGTACCTGTAGTCAATTGTACAATGAGTTTGCCCGCTAATGGAATCTCCGTTTCGATTGAAGAAAAAAGATCATTCGCTACCGCATAGTTATGAACGATAACAATACTCACTGGGCTCGCCTCAATGGCCTCGTTGATGCTTTTCGCTAATCGAGCACCTTCTTTTACCAGTTGATCTGCTTTAGCTGCTGTTCGATTAAATACAGTGACCTGAAAACCTTTTTGTAGATAGAGCTGCGCTATTTTTATACCCATTGGACCTAGGCCGATAATGCTGATTTGATTTTTCAATGTTTCCATTTGTTTCTTTATTTATTTTTATACAACAAATATGGGGACAAGCTGGTACGTTGACAATAAGGGAAAAAGGATTCACCCAGGGAAAAATTATTCCCTATGGAATTGCAAAATTCAGTAGTTTTAATGAAAATTATGAAATTATGTATAGTAGAAAGATTCCCGAAGATCTTAACTGTGGCATAGTCGTCACAATGAAAATACTTGGTGGAAAATGGAAAGCCTGTATATTGGATGGTATCAACAAAGGTATAAAACGTCCCAGTGAATTGCATCGTGCTATTCATGGTGCGAGCCCAAGAGTAATCAATATGCAGCTTCATGAATTGGAACAAGCTGGTATTATCGTGAAGAAAATTTATCAAGGACTTCCGCTTAAAGTCGAGTATAGTCTGACTGACTTGGGGATTAGCTTATTGCCAGTCATAGCAGTCATTGATAAATGGGGTATTGAAAACAATCAATTGGTTGAAAATTTGAGAGAGCAGGTTGTAGGCTGATACATAACCCTTAAAATTATGAAAACAGGCATATTGTAAAAGGATAATAGCGAATTGTAAATAAATCTATTATTGTGGCGGTAGTGAGCTAGCTTTATCCCAACAGACAGATAAAATAAGACTCGTTAGGCTTTGATAAGGGGCAATTTGAAAAATAGCCTGCTGTTAATCCAAAAAAGATAGTTGTATATGAAACAGCCACTACAAGCTGAAACCTTTAACTTTGACCGAATACTTTTGTATAGCTTATATGCCGCTTTAATTTCTTTTGCTCTCATGTTCGCTAGCGCACTACTAATTCGCAATATTCATCCTTTATGGAATGCAGTCGTAGTCATAGGTTTCCCGTATTCATTATTTGTGTCAAAAATAAAATCAAGAGCAGATGATATGATTTTTGAGGAAAACCAAATCATTGTGAATGGGAAAAACATTGCTATTCAAGATATTGAATTCTTTCGCATATTTGATTCTCTAAGGTTATATTTTGTATTGCGAATAACGTTAAAAACAGGTCAGCAGTATATTCACTATCTTCCAGTTTCGGCAAAGCAAGATCTGGAAAACTATTTTGAAAAAGAGGGGGTAAGGAGCAGGAAGGGATCTTTTGATTTTATTGCCAAATATTATTGCTTATTATATGTTTTGCCTGTCATGATATTTCTAGGATTAGCTTATTCATTAGGTACGCAACTGTATTATTATTTGCAGTATTGATAAAATAGGGATTTCATAAAAACGGATAAAAGTAGTAGTTGATACTATCTCAGTCGCTCTTGATCGCGTGGATTTTGACGTCATGATTGATTTTACAAATCCGGAAATTGCAAAGGATAATGTTATTGCTGCATTAAATCGGGGGAAGCGGGTTGTATTGGGAACTTCAGGATTATCTGATTCGGATTTTAAGGAAATTGCGCAGGTTGCAGATGACAATGATACCGCTATTCTGGCTGCGGGTAATTTTGCAATAACGGCGGTGTTGCTACAAAAGTTTGCTGAAATTGCAGCGAAGTTCGTTTCTCACTTTGAGGTGATAGATTATGCCTCGGAAGACAAGCCTGACGCTCCAAGTGGAACTGTCGCGGAACTTGCTTATCGCCTGGCCAAAATTCGGAAACCTGATCTGGCCGTCGCAATTGAAGACACCATTGGACGGAAAGATGCACGTGGTGCAAGTATAAACGGCATACAGGTGCATTCGGTGCGATTGCCAGGGCATATGCTAGGTGTAGAAGTGATATTTGGTGAAAAAGATGAAAAGCTGATCCTTCGACATGATGCGGGGAATGGGGCAGAACCTTATCTAAAAGGAGTTTTGCTTGCCGTCAACAAGCTATCGACCTTTAAAGGCTTGAAGCGAGGACTTGATACAATCATGGATATTTAACAGCTGATGCCTCTCTTCAAAAGGATGATATATTAATTGTTTAACTAAAATAATTAGTATTTTAATATTTTTTTGTATATTTACATGTTTAATTCGCACTATAATGCTTACCAATCGATCTATTGTTAGATTCGCGATGGCGGTGTATTAGGCCCCCTATTGGTTTATGAGCTTTTAGATAAGCGGAACATTTTTTTGATAGATTACTAAATTTTGGCTTGCTTTTCATGGAAGAGACGATCGGACAGTTAAATACATCTTATAAAGGGCAGATATTTCGCATTACATTTAAAGAAAAGGATTTTCAGGTTCAACTGTTAAAAAAAAGCCCTACCAAAGACGAGACAGCGCTGGAAGTGTTGTTAGATGGTGGGCTACAGACATTGGTAAAGAAAAAAGAGAGCTGGTCTTTTCTCCAAAATGATTTGGATCAGGATCTAGCAAATCACATCTGGCGGGCCATCTCTCTCCGATATAGACTTTGATATGAATCAAAGTGAGGTTGCTTAATTTACTCCAGCGGCAATGAGTTCAGTTGTAAGACCTAAAAATCGCAATAAGTCATTGCTGTCAAAAATTAGTGTAGCATAATGCTTTCCTTTTTTAAAGGTGAGTCTCGTACCATCCGGAAATGTGCTTCCCGCCTCCATTTTTTGTTTCTTAGCAGCATATTTACTAAATTTGGCTGTACTCTCTTCCAGGGTAGTTTTGTTGATCCCAAGATCGAAAGGAAGTCCCGTTACGATGAGCGGTTTATCGTCCGGAATGTCAAAAAATATTTCATTAATAGCATTATTTTTTCCAAGACTAGCATACAGTTCTAGTCCGGATTTTGTTAGCCATTTGGCGTATTTTTCTTCATTTGCATCTTCGTAGTAAATGGTCTTCGTGTTTAATGCGGTTTCAATCTTCTGTGCTGTTTGCGGAAAAATAAATTCTGAATTCTTATTTAATAGCGAATTTAAACCTGCATTGTTTTGCGAAAATGCGCTGAAGGTCAATAGCAAAAAGAACATATTCAATGTTAGTGTTTTTACTGTCATAACGATACTTTTAAATTTTTGAAAATATGATAATTAAAGATATTAAAAAATCAGTCAAATGAGTAAAAGAAAAGAATGGCAAAATAGGCTGATATTGCTCTCGATTCCGGTTATTAACAATAACTAAGCTTAAGCGCCCGATGTATTTTTGACGTACTACTATAGCTATAGGGATGAGCTGCAAGCTATTTCTTTTGTTTTTAGCGCCTTGAGATATATTTTGACATCCACTTCAAGTTTTGCGGGATATTCATAGCTTAACTTAGTTGCGAGCTCCCTGCCGATCGCTGCGACGAAGTCGGTCATTGCAAATAATGCCGTCCAGTTTTCGTTGATATCGCTGCCTGAAAAGGTTTGGGTTACTTTGTCCCAGGTTTGCTCGGTCAGGTACTTTTTAAATAGGCGTCCATGTTTATTGGTTGTGATGTTCCAATCATGCTGGCTAGCGATATACCACTCAATCAGCGGTACCATATAATCGGTACGTATATTGTTTTCGGACATAAATTTTGCATAAAAAATATCCTTTCTGACAAGACATTTGGCGACATAAGTACAGTCCCACCAAAAATCATTGAGTAGCTGTTTGAATTTTTGCTCGGTAGGTTTTTTTATGATTGACACCCGATAGGAGGGTTTTTGGATCGCTTCTGTTATGCCCTCTTTGTCAAGGAGTACTTGATAACCAATATCCCAGTCTTCACATAACGGGCTTTGGTGTACCTCTTCCAAAAAATTAGGCTTACTATATAACTTAAAATCAACTTTTGTGTGATCTGCGTATAAAACCATCTTCATGGCATGTTTGCTATCAAAGTAGCTTTCATCCTCTTCAATCATTGCGATAGGGATGCCAAAGTTATTTAGCCAATTCTTATTGGCGACATACGTGGTATTGTCATCGAATACAAGTTCGATGTCTAGATCACTTAATTCATCGACTGGGGCCAGAGGATTTACCAATGAGCTTGTCAGGAGGACTGCCCGGATATCCGTATTGTTTTGTGCCCAATCAATAATCTGCTGTAATTTTTCTGCTCGAGTTTGCATATTTTTAGTTTATTTATGGGGAATAATCCCGTTTATTCCTAAAGAAGGACGACTTACGGCCGTTGGCTTCACAAAGGTGTTGGAACGGCGAACATTAAAAATACACGAAAATTTTTGTTTACCGGACAAAAGTTACAGCAATCAGTTGTCAGCGGGGGAAGCTCTTTTAGGTTCTGCATGAAGTAAATTGGCGATCTGTTTAGTATAATTTTAGAATCGTAAGTATGCGGTTTTTTAGATGTCTTGGAAAATACGCTAACTAGCATGTTTTTTATGTGTGTTTTATTGCAGATTAAAATATTTAATTATCTTATTTTTAGAAGGTTAGATATTTATGGCTAGCGTTGCGAACAACTCCATCTATTTAGAACCCGAAGAGCCCACTGAAAATAACAAGACTATAGACTCCTATCACTAAGAAGAGATTGATGCATAATGCTGCATATTTCTTTTTAGCAAGTAACCGCATTGATTCTATCGCAGTATAAATAATAAGTGGTATTCCAAAACCGAGTAGCTCAAAATAGAGCAAATAACCCGCACCCAGACGATCATTTTCTTTATGTATAAACCATTGTGAAATAACAATGATCAGGGCAATAAATAGGAGGACACTCAATCTGACCAAGAGATGTTTTCTTAACGTTCTATCCTTCAAAATCGGTCTTTTGACAAGAAAGATCGTCCCTACGAAATACAATATTAGGAATATAATCCCCAGAAACTGTCGGAAGGTGTAAGATACATCAAACCAGCCATTCGTATAAAGTAATCCGATAATTAGCGTTGATGAAAGAAAATAGCCTATAGTTTTATAATTCATGTCGTGAAATAGCTGTTCTTTATGGTTCATTATAAAGCCTTTTTTGTAGAAAAGACATTGTTTATGCCAGTAATTTAAGGATAAATCACCATTATGGCAAAATAGGCCTTGAACTTTATTGTGTAAAATCATTATGGAAATCGTAATTCTATTCGGGGATCCTGCTGTGTATGGATGTCATTTGTTCAATTTAATCATATTATTGCTTTATTTTGCAATTATTGCAATATTATGCAATAATATGCTTTGTTTGTGATTTATTATTGATAGTTGTGTACACTAAGCCTAGACATGTCTATCGCTATACTATTTTAGTTTAACTCACTTTATATGGAAATTAAATCATTGCCCATTCGTCCGGATACAGCGAGAAATGCTGTGAGGTTTATCTTTTTTGTGTGCGGGCTGGGGCTTGCCAGTTGGGCGCCTGTCGTTCCTTATGTTAAACAGAGGCTCGGTATAGATGATGGTGTGTTGGGACTTTTGATGCTTCTTATCGGTGGTGGAGCTCTTTTTATCATGCCATTTTCGACTGTTCTTCTAAATAAGTTTGGAACAAGAAAAATTATCTTTATTTCGGGCATCACACTTGGACTGATCTTGCCGATGTTGTTAATTGCTAATTCCATAATGACCATGGGGATTACGCTATTCTGTTTTGGTATGTGCATGGGGGGAATAGAAGTTTCGGCAAACGCACATTCGATCCTGATCCAGAAACTTTTTGACCGGCCAATCTTATCCGGTCTGCACGGTATCTTTAGTGTTGGGGGATTAACTGGATCACTTGGTTTAGGGCTTTTGATAAAACTGGGATTTCAGGCAACTTATGCCATGTTGTTGATCTCCTTGTTGATTGTTATCATTATGTTTGTCATGTACCGTAGATTGTACGCGCATGATGATGAAACGCGCATTAATAGCCATCACGACGATAAGGAAATGGCAGTGGGCCAGTCCAAATGGGCAGGTTGGTTCAATTTGCATGTTTTGTTTTTGGGTATGCTCTGTTTCTGTGCTTATCTCTCCGAAGGTTCGATGCTGGATTGGAGTGCCGTATTTTTGCATGAGGAAAAAAAAGCACCACTTGAAATTGCGGGTATAGGATATGCGGCATTTTCTATCGCCATGGCTACAATGCGACTTTTTGGTGATGTACTTGTTGTTCGGTTAGATCATCGTGTTGTGGTTGTCGGCGGAGGTCTGTTAGCCGTATTTGGTCTGTTGATAGCTGTTTTATCTTCTTCTTATTGGGGGGCATTGGCAGGGTTTATTCTTCTGGGCGTCGGGGCTGCGAATATCGTTCCGATTTTATTTAGTCATGTCGGAAATTTAAAAGGAGTAGGGGCTTCGGCAAGTATTCCGGTTATGTCTACCTTAGGGCATTCGGGACAATTGTTGGGACCAGCTTTACTGGGGGGAGTCGCACAATTTTATGGAATTTCAACCTCCCTTATGGTGGTTGCTTTTCTCATGCTTTCGCTTTCAGTTTCTTATTGGATCTATTGGAAATTTCAGATGGGAGAATAAATTCCAGTAGGCTATAGCTGGCAAATTACTTTTGTGATTGGCCTGCTGTAGCTTAGCCGTTGGACGTTTTATTTTACAGGTCAGCGGTAAAAAAACGATGTGCGTCCGTCCAGTTCTTCAATCTTTCAAACCGGTGCTCATTGACATTGTGAAATGTATCAAATAAAAGCCCTTTTCCGGAAAAGCTGTCTAGATTTCTTAGATGATCGTCAATGAGAAAATCGGTGTCTATAATCCCTTTACTTCCGCAGAATACAATGTTTTTCCAGGAAATAAACGGAAAATTTTCCTGTAACCATTCCCGTTTCTCTAAAAGACTATTTGGGAATTCCATCGCGGCGGATACGACAAAAATGTCATAATAGTGCTGTAATTCCTTCACCACCTCTTGTGCATCTTGTGCAACAGGGATGCTGCGGAAAAAACCCGGCTTATGCAAATATCTTAAGACTGCCGTTTTATCAGGTAAACAATCTGCTTCCTTTAACCCTACGATATCATTCTCATTTATCCGTATACCAGTTTCTTCAAAATAATGTGAAAGATAATGCCGTTGGATGTCTGCGAGTACACCGTCCATATCGATGGAAATTGTCTTTTTTATCATAAGTTTTATCTTTATTATGGCACAAATGTAATTATATAATTGCAAAATATTGCAATTATAGCAATTTTTTGCAATTCATTTTATTCTGTTAAATCTATATATTTGTTCCTATGCTAAAGTACGATCGTCTACAAACCATTTTAGATATCACCAATAGGGAGGGGTCGGTTACATTTCAGGCCTTGAGCAAAAAGCTTTCGGTATCCGAAGATACCATACGGAGAGATATTAAGGAATTGAATGATCGGGATCTTCTTCGCGGGGTAAGGGGAGGAGCGCACAGCATTGTGCAAAAAAAATACCATTACCGTGATCGCGAGAAGGCAGGACTGGAACAGAAAAGGATCATTGCGCAAAAAGCACTATCATTAATTAAAAATGATCAGGTACTTTTTTTCGATGGAGGTACATCCATTTTAGAGTTAACTAAAATTTTACCGAAGGATCTTAGGGTTACGATCATTACGAATAGCTTTCCTGTCGCGAGTGTGATTGAGGATCATCCTTTGATAGAGATTATATTTTTGGGAGGCAGACTATACAAGTCGGCCTTTACAACATTTGGCAATACGACGTTGGAAAGTATCGCTAATTTTAGGGCTGATCTATATTTCTTGGGTGTTTGTTCGATTACTCCCGAAAATTTATCATGCATTTATCAGGAGGATGCCGAAACAAAGCGGGCAATGATGAAACAGAGTGTCCAGATCGTTGGATTGTGTACATCGGATAAATTTGATACGGAGTCAAATTTTATCATCGATGAGACCAAAAAACTTGATATCATCGTCACGGAGAACGATTCAACGAGCCCCCAGATGAATAAATATATTGCACAGGGGATTGAATTGATTTAGGCAATCAATGATAGCTGGTTAAAAGAGGTTGCAACAACCTCTTTTGTTCTGAAAATTATTTTGTGGCTTTGATCTGAATATCCAATGTAAATTCGTCCTCAATAGCCCGATTTCCGAGGTCAGAGAAAAAGCTTGCTGAACGATATTGGATATCAAAATCCAGTCGATTTACCTTCACACCCAATGCTTCAGCCGAAAGCCCATCGGTGGTGCTGGTTACTTTTGCTGGAAAAGATATGGCTTTCGTTTTGTTTTTGATTGTAAGATTACCTGTGATTATTGGAGTAGCCTTGCTGTTATCCACTTTGGCGATAACGAATTTTGCCGTTGGATATTTAGACACATCAAAGAAATCTTCGTTTTTAAGATGACCAGTTAGTTTTGGCGCATCAGTACAAGCCATAGAATTCATATCAATGGTAAATCCACCTCCGGTAATTTTACCTTTATCAGTTTGGATCGTTCCCTCTTTCAAGGCTATGGTACCGACATGACCACCGACGACTTTCTTTGCCTCCCATTTGATCGTTGACGTTTGTGTATTGACTTTGTACGTAATTTTTTGCGCAAAGGCAAAGGTGGAGCTACAGATAATAGCCATGAATAATAAGGTTCTTTTCATAGAAATGATTTGTTTAAAATCAAATATACAAGAAACCAGACATATTCATGTAAATAACATCTGTCCTAGTGAACTATTGTCTTTCTAGTGATCCAATATATTGATATCTATTAATGAAAATACCTGTAAGGGTTGCCTTTGAATCAATAAAAGCGAGTTTTTGCGCATTTACCTTGTCTGACAGTAAGCGTTTGCCATGCCCCAGCAGAACCGGGTAAGTAATGAGGACGACCTCGTCGACGAGACCTCGTTCAAGTAAAAGGGAGGTCAGTGTGGAACTTCCCACAACGATCAGATTGGGACCGTCTGTTAATTTAAGTGTATGAACAGCAGTTTCAATGTGGGTGCCTAAATTTTTTACAGGCCCCCAGATTAAACTGTCGGGACGGTGAGTTGCGACGTGTTTCGTAGCAGCATTTATTGCATTGGCCATTGGAAAATTGCCTGCATTGGGCCAGAAGCTGCTAAAGATATCATAGGTCTGACGGCCCAAAAGAAGGTCAAAGTCAGGTCCATAAGTCTGAAAGAGCATTTCCGCTCCCGCGGGACTTCTATAGGCTGTTGTCCATGCACCGTAAATGTAATCTCCATCATGTTCGATGACGCCATCAAGCGAGATGTGTTCGAAAATTCTGATCTTTCTCATTGTCTCAAGTGTTTGATTATTAATCCAAATTTAGTGAAGTTTAAAAATGCGAATGCGGTGCAATCGCGACAATATAAGGGGTGGAATGTGTAACTTTAATACATAAGATACCTCTACATGTGGATTTGAAGTCTCCATGTGCTACGGTAAATTCGGCGAAGCAATCAAAAATAGTGCATATATGGAATTTTCACCTTTCAACAATGTTGTTAAACTTTGTCTTCAGGGAATGAACATGGAAGAAACTAAACAGCCTGAAGAAGCCCTTAAATTATTCCTGCAGGCCTGGAATGAAGCTACGAACCATCACGAACACTTTCTTGCGGCTTATTATGTGGCCCGGCATCAAAAAATTGCTTCAGACAGATTAACATGGCTCGAAAAGGCCTTGATACATGCGTTAAAACTAAATGACGATACAGTTAAGAGTGCGCTACCAAACCTGTATCTGAAGCTTGCCAAATGCTACGAAGATCTGGGAGATAGCGAAAAGTCAGTTGGATATGCTGAGTTGGCTGCAACCCTGAACGAAAAACCATCGGATACCGGGCCTTTTTACCATGGCACCAAAGCTGACCTAAAAGTAGGCGATCTATTGACTGCTGGCGGGAATTCGAATTATCAGCCTGAACTGACCATGAATCATATTTATTTTACTGGTTTAGTTAACGGTGCCGGACTCGCTGCTGCTTTGGCAAAAGGAGAAGGCCGCGAACGTGTCTATATTATTGAACCGATGGGCATCTTTGAAAATGATCCGAATCTAACAGATAAAAAATTCCCGGGTAATCCGACGCGCTCATACCGATCCACAGCTGCTTTGAAAATTGTTGGTGAAGTAAAAGACTGGGACAGACCGAGCCCGGAAGATCTTCAAAGATTTCGTGAGCGGCTGATCACAGGGAACGGTGAAATAATTAACTAAATCTGTAGTATTTAATGGGCGACCGATCTAACTTAAATAAATTTTTGTGGACGAGCAAACAGCGAATGGACGGAGAAAAGCTTACCTGAACCCATAAAGAAAGCTCATGAAAGTCATTAGGATTAGAAGGTTGATTTTGAAACGGATTAAAATTTGAAAGGAATCAAATTGACTATTCAATACTGCTGACCCGAGAACATTTTTTTTGTTTTCATTGTTTGTTCAATGTCAATAATGTTTGAAAGATTCTTTATTTGGGATGGTCTCACATTAACTTCGCACATCGTAGTGAAAGGATCTTATCTATTGGAATAGGTGATTTAGATCCGATTGGTGTTTTATAAAAGTACAAAAGAATGATTAAATCAAAAGGTTACGCGGCGAAAGACAATAATTCTCCGCTTGAATATTGGGAATTTGAAAGAAGAGAACTTGGTTCAAATGATGTGTTAATCGATATCTTGTATAGCGGTATCTGTCATTCTGATATTCATCAGGTCCACGACGAATGGGGTGGGACGCAATATCCGATTGTTCCGGGGCATGAGATCGTTGGCCGCATCAGTGCGGTAGGCAGCGCGGTGACCAAGTTTAAAAAAGGTGATCTCGCTGGTGTAGGTTGTATGGTGGCATCCTGTGGTGAATGCGACAATTGTAAATCGGATCAGCAACAGTTTTGTTCGGAGAAGAAAACGGTGTGGACGTACAACAGTACGGATGTGATGCACGATCACTCCTGTACATATGGGGGCTACAGCAACAATATTGTCGCCGATGCGAATTTTGTTTTGCATGTGCCTGAGTCGCTTGATATCAAGAAGGTGGCCCCTTTACTTTGTGCGGGGATTACCACATACTCACCATTGAAAAGATGGAATATCAGCAAGGGACATAAAGTTGGTGTTTTGGGCTTAGGCGGTTTAGGTCACATGGCTGTGAAAATCGCTGTTGCCATGGGAGCAGAGGTGACGATGATTAGCCATTCGCCCCGAAAAAAAGCAGATGCGGCGCTCTTAGGTGCCCATAAATTTTTAAATACGCATGAATCTTCGGAGCTGAAGGAGTTTTCTACTTATTTTGACTTTATAATTGATACGGTTTCTGCACCGCATGATTACAATCTCTATCTAGGACTGTTAAAGACCAAAGGTGTATATATCTGTGTCGGTATCCCAGCAGCACCAATGGAAATCAATGGACGCTCTATTATGGGGGGAAATAAAATTTTAACTGCATCCAGTATTGGTGGAATACAGGAAACACAAGACATGCTTGATTTTTGTGCAAAACATAATATTCTTCCGGAAACAGAATTGATTGACATCGATTATGTAAATGAGGCTTACCAACGCGTATTGGACAGCGATGTAAAATACCGGTTTGTTATCGATATGGCATCACTGGATAAATAATGATTGCGACCTTAATATCGATCGAAAGTTATCTTTTCGATTGATCTGCATTTAATTTTGATGTGTCATGCTATAATTCATGAATTATAGCATGACACCTTGTTCATGATACCTTATTTTTTAAGTGGAATATTGTAATCTCAGGCATTATTCCCACTCTGCTTGGATAATCTAGGTAACCAAAACCAACATTCACATAAAGTGATTGATGTTTCTCCTGATACAGTCCGGCCCATTCAGGATATGCATATTTAATTGGACTCCATTGATAATCGGGATTGCTATATCCAAATTGTCCACCATGTGTGTGTCCGCTGAAGGTAACATCGATCATTGGATATTTTGGTAATATTTCAGTTCTCCAATGAGAAGGATCATGGGAAAGCAATAAGTTGATAGGTGAAGAGGGGGCTACTTTAGACATCGCTAGATCAAGATCTCCATAGTTGTGCACGTTGTTTATACCCCAATTTTCCACACCTATGATTGTGATTTTTTCGTTATTTAAGCTAATCTCTTTTGATTCGTTTAAAAGAAGATGCCAACCAAGCTTACGATGGATATCTTTCACATCGGCCAAGTTTTGCTCTTTCGTCAATTTAGACTCACGATTAAAATGGAATCTATTAAAATGATAGTCTCCATAGTCATGGTTTCCCAAAATAGAAAACACGCCCAATGGAGCCTTTAATTTATCAAATATGGATAGATAGTCATCCATCTCCTCAGCGAAGTCATTTACCAAATCACCGGTAAAAAAGATCATATCAGGTTTTTGAGAAAGTAAAAGGTCAACACCTTTTTTTACCGTATTAGAATCATAGAGACTACCAGCATGTATGTCCGAGATTTGAGCGATGGTAATGCCTTCGAAAGATTTTGGAAGGTTTGATAAAATTAAATCAATATGTTTGATCTGGTAGTCATAAAGATTGAACATAAATCCGCGAGTCAATGCGACTAAGGGAATACTGCTCAGCAGAATTCCACTTTTGAGAATAAAATCGGATCTCCCTATAGGCTTATTGTTGGGATGTGGGTCCGCTACCGTCCTTTTTTTTGTTAAGCGTTTGCTAATATTTTTAAAGGTAAGGGATAGTACATCGGCTCCGATAAAGAAAAGCAGGAGTATTTTTCCCAATAATAAGGAAATAGGGAAGAACATGGATAAAGCGGTAAAAAAATTGCTCCATTCAAAAAATAAATTCAAAAATATACTTGCATATTCGGCGATATTCAGTGTCCACCAGATGATGGTACCAAATAATAAATGTGATCTCCTTACAGTCAGCCGGCGTAGCCTTAAGTATATTAAAATATCTAGGAGAAGAAATATAGCGATAATTTTTAGGTAAGCGTATAACTGTGGAATCATATAAAAATTTGCCTTATAATAGGGAATAAACCGAAAACAGATTGATATACCTAAAGTACTATTTTTATGTTAAATCTTCGTGTCATTTGTTTTGAGCGATAACAAAATATTCGAACAGAATGTTAAAACTTAGGTTATAATTTGAGGTACTCTGGATTAGATCTTGTCATAGGGCAAGCACTTCGACTAATTATTTTACTATTTTGTCTTTAATCAAAAACAAAAAAATGAGTACAAAATTTGAAGCAGGGATTAATATCGCTATAAAGATTCCTAAAAGTAAATACGAAAAGACAGTAGCGTTTTATAGAGATATCCTGAAATTGCAAGTCGAGGAGAAGCCTATCGATAATCCAACTGTCTCTAGCACCCATGAGGTGAAATTTGGAAATAATATTATCTGGCTAGATTGTGTTGACAATTATACCCATTCCGAAACTTGGTTGCAGCTTACTGTTCCTAATATAGCTGAAGCGACCGATTATCTATTGTCTAATGGGGTGGAAACTTGTGACGAAATCGAGGAATTACCCGAAAATATGCATTGGATTACGGATCCTGCAGGTACAGTATTCAATTTACAAGAAACTCCATAATAACTTAGTTGAACGTTATTTTATTTTTCGATTGTATGTATTTTGTTGATTTTCAGTGGTATTTGCGTGTCCCAGAAGCTGAAAGTGAGATAAAATAACGATGGGCACAATGATAGTCGGAAGTAAGACATATGGAAATTGCAAAACAGCGATATTAGGTTGATCAAAAGCCATTGCCTGTAAAGGTAATGGCGACGATAATATGCCAATAACGACGACCTCCAATAACGAACAGATTCCCAGAATATTCCAGGCTTTGAAAAGCACAGATTTCAGTGTTTTTGGATTTAAACTACTGGATACTAAAAATAAAATGGCAGTGATACCGAAAAAAAGATCGTAATTCCATCCAAGAAAAGTCATTTCGATGGGAAGCATATTATGTTTAAAAAGTTGGAAAATAATGAACTCAATAGGGATTCTAATGATATGAATACCTAATAGGTAGTAAACGTTTGAATTGGCATTTTTTGATAACCTGTAGTAGCTTATACTGAGTAAGAGAATACTTACCAAAATAAGTATAAAAGAGGGCGGAAATGCTAGGAAAATGTTTAGCGATGAAACTGCGGAGAGTGCCAATGTCCATACTATAATGGGAATGATTACCATTTTATTAGGGGAGGCCAGCCCAAATAAAATGATACATGACAACGTGAACACTGAAAAAAAGATGTGCATAGAAAAGTGGATTTGTGGTATAAAACTAAATGAAATTCTTGTTGAATTACTTGCCTTAAGGCAAGTAATTTTATGTTAAAAAATTATACAACAACTTGAAGGCGCCATATAGTAGGATTGTTTCTTGGGTGAGAATGAAGTCGACATATGTCTATTTATCAATTGTTTCTTGTAAATGGTTTAATGTCAATTATTATTTGTATCTTTAAGAAGAAGGTTTACTATTTACATAACCCATTCGGTAAACCCAATATGATAAAAACTTCTTGTTTTATCTTTAAATTTCCTCAATTACACAATTTCGAAATTTTTTGTTTAGAACCAACCGCAATAAAGTTTAACACCCACAACTTTAATATATTAATGGTTATTGGGTATCCCTCACAATATAAAGTTTATAGATTATGAGTAAAGATCAAAAAAAGGAAAAAAGTACAAAGGAGAAAACGCAGTCATCTTATCAGAAAGAGAAGGACTCAGTCTCCAAAGATTTAACAGATAATATCTTCCGAAAGAAAAAGAAATAAACAATTTTTAGAAGGTTGTTTAGCTTAAAATAATGGTAGATTATTAATTTGGAGCGAGTATAAAGGATGGAGTATTAGACCATGCTTTTGCTCGCTTTTTTAATATTATATATTTCGTTCGTTATACTTACATCATTAACAGGTTGAAACCTAGCGGTTAATCAGCGAAGAGTGTAAAGGACTCATAGGCCATCAAAACTTATAAGTAAACGCATTAATATTCATCCCAGCACCTACTGAGGCAAACAAGATTATATCGCCTTTTTCAAGTGAATGATCTTCAATCTTTCCTTGTATGATTAAATCATACAGGGTTGGAATTGTTGCCACACTACTATTCCCAAATTTATGGATTGACATGGGCATGATGCCTTTAGGTGCTTGCATATGATATAAACCATAAAATCGTGAAATTATAGCCTCATCCATTTTCTCATTAGCCTGATGAATTAATATTTTTTTGATTGAAGTAACATCTAACTTCGCTTTCTCCACGCAAACTTGCATTGCTAATGGTACTTTATTTAATGCGAATTCATATATTTTTCGTCCCTTCATCTTAATGTAACGCGTGCCTTCTTGGTGCTGGCTGTTAAAGGAACTTCCGAAATAAAGATAATCAGCCTCATCATATGCATAAGTTGCACTTTCAAAAGAGAGCAATCCTGCTTCGCCAGCAGTTCCCTCTACAATAACTGCACCAGCGCCGTCAGCATATATCATAGAATCACGATCGTATGGATCCACGACACGCGAGAGTGTCTCGGTGCCGATGACCATACAGCGTTTTGCCATACCCGATTTAATAAATGCATTTGCTTGTATCATCCCCTCGTTCCAGCCTGGGCAGCCGAATAGAAGGTCATAAGCGATACAACTCGGATTTCTTATTCCTAATTTTTTCTTCACACGTGTTGCTAAACTTGGTACGGTATCCGATTGAGTTTTTCCGTACTGCACATCGCCATAATTATGTGCAACTATGATGTAGTCAAGCGTTTCCTTATCCACTTCCGCATTTGATATTGCTCGCTCCGCTGCGATAAAAGCTAAATCAGACGCCACTTGATTCTTACCTGCGTAGCGGCGTTCCGCAATTCCAGTAATATCTTTAAACTTACCTATAATGGATTCTGGATATTTAATCGGTTCACCAGTTTCATCCAAAAAAATACGATCTTCAAAATGCGAGTTGTTTATTACATTGTCCGGAAGATAGCTGCCTGACCCAATAATTTTCATATTCATAAATGTCCTTCCGTTCTCAATTATCGTGTTACCATTTATATAATTCATCGTGGAAAACGTAGCGGTTGCTTTTCTATGCCCAGTGATATATAGGTTTCGATGCACACGTTTTTTACTGAGCCTTCCTTTATTTAATTTACTAAAAAAAATTATAATATCCAATACAAGCTAAATAAAAAGGAAAATTGTTCTCGCTTTTAAACTATAAGTTTTTTTAAACTATCTGCTTAAAAATAGATATCAAATTTATAATGAGCGAACAAATACACACTGTAAATGTTTATACTTAGAAAAAATGCTTACTCCATTTAAATTAAGAATGACGGAATTAACAGTGATGGTTTCCATGTCCACCCTAAATACTAGCTGAAGCATTGTTAGGGTGATGCAATGAATGAGCTGTGTTGCTTAAAAATCGATGAATGATTATTGTACCGCTTAAAAAATATTGCGATGAAAAGACAAATTGTAGTTTGTGATAATGATGTAGAGATCTTAAATGCATTTTCTATGATCATAGAAGATGGTGATACAATAGTGACAACGGCCGCGAATGCAGAGGCACTGTCTGCGGTATTGGATCGTATAAAAGTTGATATACTTTTTATTGATATCCATATGCCAAATCGAAATGGTGATCAAATACTTCGAGAACTCCGAGCTTCAGATAAATATAGCAAACTGCCGGTTATCATGATTTCTGGCAGCTCCGATGGACGAAGTATATCATTAGAATGTGGAGCAGATGGCTTTTTGGCTAAACCTTTGGATATCATTGAGGTGGAAAATTATATTCGAAGATTTGTTTATGAACGATGATAGGGTAAAGTGAATTTTTTAACAAATTTGGTATTGCTAAACATTATTTAATAGTTGAACCTAGAGATGAGCCCGATTTTAAAAATACTATTAATTTATATTTTTTTTACTCGTATGGATCGTGTTAAGATGTGTTCTGAATGAAGTGGATGCCTTTCAAAGGGGCTTTCTATTTGCTATCCTCATAGACTACACTCTTGATTGTAGCAGTGTCGAAATAATTGTAAAATAAGTTAGATATAAGCTTTTTTTGAATGCGCAAAATGGCTACGCTATCCCAGTTTGATATTTGTGACAACGAAAAAAGAAGAATACGGTAAGCAATAGTTTGTTGGACTTGGAAATGTCAATGTAGTGAGCAGACAGGTGAATCGTACATCAATTTGCAGTTTCGTAGCAGGTTATTGAAGGGCATTTACTTACAAGTTGCGAATAGCTTAGTGATAAGATGTTCTATATTTAGTAGGTGTTTTTCCAGTCCATTTTTTAAAGGCGCGAACGAAAGCACTCGGTTCCGCATAGCCCAAAATGGTTGATATTTCTTTTACAGAGGAAGTGCTGTTCCGCATATAATGTATGGCTAGTGATTTGCGAACCTCTTCAACAATTTGTAAATATGACGCACCTTCATCTTTGAGCTTACGTTGTAAAGTCCTTACACTTACATTGAAGTTTCCTGCTACAGCCTCTATTGAGAGAGAGTAGAGGTAGGAGTTGGTAATAAGATAGTTAAATATTCTTTTGGAAAGAGATCCGGACAACTCCTTTGGATTTTGTAATTGGTTTATTTGGTTGATTAGCAAAGTCTGTATCTCGTAATTGGCGGTAATAATTTGAAAATCCAAGTATTCCTTTGGAAATTCAACGATATAATGAGCTGATTTTCTGGCCGGACATTGTAAGATTGTTTCATAAGCCAAATGGTGTTCTCTCTCGAAATTAGGTAGGCCTACCATGGAAGGTTTCAGATTTTTAAGAAGTAGCCCTTTTAATTCATAGATTGTGAGCGCGATTAAGAAGTCTCCGAATTGGATTTGGGTAGTAGGTAAATGATCAAAACCTTCATTTTTATGGTATGTGATGACACATGTTTTCGGACTTAAGTCTATTTCCATTGAATAAAGATCCGTGACGAAATGCATGAGCGATCGTACTTGAAGCAGTGCATCTCTGACGGTGCTGCTTGTCTGAATGATCTGCCCTACAGTGTTTAGGGCAGCTAACTGCATGGTTGCTCCAAAATGTAGGCCTATCAGTTTATCTTTGGAAAGCTCAACAATATTCTTCCATAGGTTTTCGATCTGCTGATCAGTAATCGCAAATTTGCGACTATTCATTAACTGAGCAATTGAAAAGCCCGATAATGCGACAATTTTAGTACTATCCAAACCTCGATCCTCACAAAAAGCAATTAAGGCTTGTAACATGATCTGTTTGTAATTCATGTTGTAAATGTACTGATATGTTTTACAATTTGTATCAGGTTGTCGTATAATGTCAATACCTTGTCGTCTATAGGTAACTCAACGCTATGAATACAGCAGTACTTTTGAAATAATAAAAAAGAGAAATTATGACACTAAAAAATGTACTGCTGACTAATGCGATCAGCTCAGGAATGACAGGAGTTTTATTGGCCACTCTGCCATCTGTATTTACAAAGTTATTTGAAATAGGGGATAATACCCCGTTTATCCTGACGGGTATTTTCCTCATCGTGTTTTCACTATTTGTTTTAGCCACGGCTATGAAGGGAAATATCCCGATAGGCTGGACCAAGTTTATCATCACATTGGATATCATTTGGGTAATTGCTAGTGCTATTGCTATTATCATCTTGTTTTCTATCATCAGTACAATAGGATCTTTCATGATCCTGGCCGTTGCCGGATGGGTTGGGATGATGGCTTATTTACAAAGTAAAAACTTAAACAGGATTTGAGATGGAAGATATAAACATATTTATCGCTGATTTCTTAGGGTATTTGCAGCGAAGAGAGTTAAACAATCTAGTAGATCTTTTTGCAGACGAATTCGATCTTGAAATTCCTGGAAATACAGCCAAGATAAAATGGTTGGGAAGGAGAGGTTCAAAACCGGAGGTGAGACAACTTTTCAAATTGCTGTGGTCAGCTGTAGAACCCGTGACTGCCGAAATACAAACGATACTGACCAATGGAGATCAGGTTATTATAAAAGGAAATTTCACTTCCAAGATGCTAGAAACTGGAAAGTTGGTCGACTCCATTTTTTTTATTCACATGAGGATACACAACCACAAAATCGTTGAATACACCTTGTTAGAAGATAGTTATGCTGTTTCAGAAGCTCTGCAATAAAATTGAGATCAACTTGGTTTCTAATTATTTTTATAACCGTATTAATTATGATTTTGGAACAATAATACTAAAACAAAGTTAGCGTCCATGAATTATTTATCGATGTATTGGTAATATCCTGATACTGTATTTAGGACAATATCGTTGCTTTTAGAGTAACGGAACAAATATTTTCAAAGTTTAGCTGAGATTTGACAAAATATTCTCAGCTAAATTAGCGATTTCTTGTGTACAAATTCTATTCGTTTACTTAACTTAGATACACATGAACTTATTAAAATTATTCGATATCAAGAAGACAGCAATAGCAGTCTTCTTATTGGTTATCACGGAATTCACATATGCGCAGAATAAAGATAGAAGACCCAATATTGTTTTTATTATGGCAGATGATCTTGGTTATGGAGATCTTGGTGTCTATGGTCAACAAAAAATTGAGACTAAACATATAGATTCATTGGCGCGTAGGGGGATGAAGTTCAATAACTTTTATGCAGGTACCTCTGTCTGTGCTCCTTCACGATCTGCCCTAATGACGGGACAGCATACTGGCCATACTTACGTTAGGGGGAATAAGGAAATCGAACCCGAGGGGCAGCAACCGCTGGCAGATTCGGTACAGACCATTGCGATGCTATTGCAAAAAGCGGGTTATGTGACGGGGGCTTTCGGAAAATGGGGCTTAGGAATGGTGAATACCACTGGGGCTCCGGATCAGAAAGGATTTGATGAGTTTTATGGTTACAATTGCCAACGTCAATCCCACCGTTACTATCCTACCCACCTTTGGCATAATAAAGAACGTATTGAGCTTAAAGGTAATGGGTTGTTGGCAAAAGGCCAATATGCGCCAGCTTTGATCCAAGAGAGAACCCTCGCCTTTATTGATGCGAATAAAGACAAACCTTTCTTTCTCTTTGTACCTACCGTGCTGCCCCATGCCGAACTTTCTGGCCCAGAAGATGGGTATTATCAGCAATATGCCAATTCATTTGATGAAAAACCACACAAAGGAAATGATTACGGGCCACAGGCAACTGTTCCAGGTTATGCTAGTGTAGAGAAACCGCATGCAATGTATGCAGGTATGGTAAGTCGAATGGATGCTTATGTTGGTCAAATTGTAGAAAAACTACGTCAAAACCACTTGCTTGACAATACGGTCATCATATTTACAAGTGACAACGGCTCGCATAAAGAAGGAGGAGCAGATCCTAATTTTTTCAATAGTTCTGGAGGTTTGCGTGGAAATAAGCGCGATTTGTATGAAGGAGGTATCAGGACGCCGTTCATCGCCTATTGGCCGGGAAAAATAGCGGAGGGGAAGACATCAAACTATCTGGGGGCGTTTTGGGATATTATGCCAACGATGGTCGAACTCGCTGAGGCAGATAAACCCAAATATACAGATGGGATTTCTTTTGTCCCTACTTTATTGGGGCGCAATAAACAACAAAAACAACATGATTATCTCTATTGGGAATTCCATGAAGATGGAGGACGTCAGGCCTTACGAAAAGGCGACTGGAAACTCATTTTGCAGAAAGTAACTACTGGTACTCCGGCTAAGGAACTGTACAATCTCAAACAAGATCCAAAAGAACAGAACAATGTAGCGAACAGCAATCCGAAAAAAGTACAGCAATTGCAACGCTTGATTGAGAAAGCGCATGTAGAGAGTGCTATCTTTCCGTTGACGACTAATACTAAATAAAAAATAAGTCATTTACAAAAAGATTTGGCAAACGGAATAAATCTGGCCGCCTGGAACATCCAAGGGGCCAGATTTATATCTATCACATTATTTTTTCGATAGGATGCTTATTATTCTCGTATCGTCCGTATCCTGATGGCGTTAATTTTTCTGTATATCAATTAATATTTTGACTTCGGTGGGATCATTAACCAAAGCTTCAAATCCTTCTGAAACGATATTGTCTAAGATTATTTTGCGTGTCACAAGTTTTTCTACTGGCATACGTCCACTATCGATAAGGGCGATAACCTGGGGAAAGATATTACGATAAGCAATAATACCTTTAATTGTGATTTCCCGCAGCACCTGATCCAGTGCATCAGTGGCAACAGGTTTGCCAAAAAGTGCAACTAAAACAGCCGTTCCGCCATTTTTTAAACTATCAATTCCTGTTGTATAAGACGCTTGTACGCCCGCGCAATCAAGAAACACATCTACTCCGAGCCCCGTAATGGACTTAACTTTTTGTGGTATACCTTCTTCTTTTGCATTGATGATATGGGTAGCACCAATGGCTTTAGCTTTCGTTAAACGTTTGTCTGCGATATCAGTCACAATAACTGTTGTTGCACCTGCGGCAAGCGCAGCCTGAACACATAGTAAACCTATTGGACCAGCTCCAGAGACTAATACAGTTTCTCCGATTTTAAGCCCGCTTTGGAGCACTGCATAAACTGCTACAGCAGCAGGTTCCACTAATGCCCCCTTTTCGAACGACATGCTATCTGGTATTTTGTGCACCATATAATCTTCGACGACAACATACGGAGCAAATCCACCATTACTGGATAGACCTACAAATCCCAATGGTTCAGATAAATTATATGCGCCATTTGCGATAAAAGGACTATCGAAATTCTTAAAAATCGGTTCTACGACCACACGGTCGCCTACTTTTAAATGATGGACACCTTCACCTATCGCATCTATAACTCCTGAAAACTCATGGCCTAATGTGGTGGTTCCTTGATGCCCATTTAGTGGATAAGGTTGATCTACTGGAATTAATTGGGGACCGTGTACATATTCATGTAGATCAGATCCACAGATTCCTGCGAAATGAACAGCTATTTTAACTTGACCAGTCTTCGGTTCAGGGATTTCCGTTGATTCTACTCTGATATCTTTTGCTGCATACCATCGTGCGGCTTTCATTGTATTCATGTTATCTCCGTTTTTGAATATACACCAAGGTAAGCAGAATGATTAGCGATCATCGTGATCCATATCTCAAACGTAAATGAGATGGATCATTTTAGCCGAAGACATGTAGAAAATTACTTTTATTATTTCCAAGTTTATAATGCTGGTAGGACTGAATTCTGACCTTTATGTCGTTGGTGGCAAAAATTCCTGTTGCGTCAGCGGTATCGTACACAGTATCCATGAGTTCCTCGGGAGCTATCATTTGAAGAATATCTTGTGAGCAGTCTATAATAAAATGAGGCATAAGTAATATATCTGTTCTTTACCTAACAGTAGGAATTCGAAATTGTTTATCAGGATTTTATCGTCTCTAAAAGTTGATTATCAATTTAGTTTTCTCTATGGTGGAGAACTTATAATTTACAGAAAACGACTTTTTTAGAAGTTAGTCAGTTATTCACGTGCTTTCATACGCCCTGTCTTAAAGTAAAGAGCGCATGAAAAAGGTGAATTGTATTCAAGATGAGTGCTGTATCGAAAGATTAGCTCATATTGTGCTAATCATTATTGTGATTTTCCGTTGCAAATGAAAATTTTATTGATTTTTCTGGATAGGTTTCCATACTCATACGACTGGTATTTTTGATGATACTTTTTAAGCTGACCCGATCACCTAATTTAAAATAAGCTTCTACGGTTTGATAATCCAATAGATAAGGGCCACAAAAGTAATTTCCATTCGCATCTTTTTCTATGGTTCCTTGATAAAGGCCCGCTTTTGTTTCTTTTGGCATATTGTGTTTAATTTTGAAAACAAATGTAGCAAGAGTAATTGGTAATTCAGAATCAATAGTAATATTCGCTTGCTGATGGCTTAATCAAGCAGTACTACCTACCAATCATGAGGAATCAGAAAGCAGCTATATCGTTCAGGTTTCTTCGATATTAGGCTTGGCAAGCTTCGCGGCAATGGGACTTTACAACGCATCCAAATTTAAATTTGAGGGATTAAGTGAAACGTTTGCTTCCGAAGTGAAAGCATTTGAGATCCACATGGCCTTGGAGGAACCAAATGGTTATGCTTTCAACATTTGGCATACTAGGATTATTACAAACCTAGTCCATAAGAAAAACTGTTTCTACTGCTGAAACTTTTGGTCAGGTGGAAGTTACTTCCTCTGCTATTATCAAACTCTTTGAAACTGAAAACACGCCCTTACGACTGTTTTCGGAAAATTAGTGCGACCATTTGTAAAATAACAGTACGATGAGAAGCTAAAACTTTGACAAGAAGGGATTGAAGTTGCCGTGACGGCTCAAGGTTAAATACCCCTATTATATTCTCAAAGTTCCTATAGCCTGCTAAAGGAGCGTATTCTGCAATTGGATACGCTCTTTTTTTGTTTGGGTAGGATGTAAAGACGCAAACTTCAAAAAGCTATAGGATGGAAAACCAACTTAGGACGTTTACAAAGCTAAGAGATAGCATGTATACCTTTGTTTCTTTTAAGATATAAAATATAAAGAGATGGAACGTAACAATTATTAAGGCGATTGCAACATCCAGTCGGATCTTAGTGTATTTGTTTTAATTTTATTTAGTATTTTAACCTGCTGAATATTAAAGCATGAGTTAAAAAGAACATTATTATGATAAAGACTTTTTTTACCATTGCCGTTTGCCTGGCTATATCATTTGTTTTTGCTCAAAGGCCCCAGGTAAAGGTTGACGAGGGAGCTATAGAAGGAATTACGTTGTCCAGTAGAGTGGAAACATTTCGTGGAATTCCTTATGCAAAACCACCCATAGGCGATCTTCGCTGGAAGGAGCCACAACCAGCCGATCATTGGACAGGAATTCGTAAGATGGATGGTTTTGGAAGCTCACCGATGCAGAAACCAATCTATGGTGATATGAGATTTCGCTCTCCGGGTATAAGCGAAGATTGCCTCTACCTGAATGTTTGGAGACCAAAAGTAGGAATTACAGGTAAACTTCCTGTTTTAGTTTATTTTTATGGTGGTGGTTTCAATGCGGGAGATGGATCAGAAAACCGTTACGATGGCGAGAGTTTTGCCAAAGCAGGGATAATTGTTGTTACAGTCAATTACCGTTTGGGAATCTTTGGTTTTTTTGCCCATCCAGAATTGACCAAGGAATCATCGAGACATGCCTCGGGAAATTATGGTCTTTTAGATCAGTATGCTGCATTAAAATGGGTTCAAAAAAATATATCCGCTTTTGGTGGGGATCCTGATGAAATTACTATTGGGGGTGAATCAGCCGGAAGCATGTCTGTATCTGCCCAGATGGCTAGTCCTCTTTCCAAGGGACTGTTTAAGCGTGCCATTGGTCAAAGTGGAAGTGTTTTTAATTTGAGATATGGTACTGTTTCCCTTGTAGAGCAAGAACAACAAGGTATCGCATTTGCCACCAAGGTAAATGCGCAAAACCTTAGTCAGTTGCGTAAAATTCCTGCAAATGAACTACTAGACCGCGCAAGCGAGCCCGGTGCTTTTATGACACGTCTGATCGTAGACGGCTATTTTTTTCCTAAATCACCGCTGGAGATATTTGAAGGGGGAGAACAGTCGAAAGTTCCCCTGCTTGCCGGCTGGACCTCTACAGAAGCTCCTTATGCTGCCTTTATGGGAAAATCCTATCCATCACCGGGCAACTATGAAAGGTTAGTACGGGAGCAGTTCGGCGCTAAAGCTGATGACGTACTCAAATTGTATCCCGGAAAAACAGAAAATGAGGTTATCAAGTCAGCCACTGCCCTGGCCAGCGATAATTTTATTGTTTATAGTACTTGGAAGTGGCTCGAGCTACAACGAAAGAATAGTGGTCAGCCAGTATACGTCTATACGTTTAGCAAGGCACGCCCGCCGATGAGTCCAGCCTATAGCGATGTGCAGACAGGACTTGCTGGAGGGATAAGTAAAAAATCTGCCAATGCTACGGACAAAGGGAATCTGCCGCCAGCTCTACTGGGAGCTTCTCATGCCAGCGATATCGAATACCTATTGGGAAACCTGAAGAGCAATGATGTTTTTGCTTGGACGGAAGAAGATTACAAAGTATCACAGCTCGGACAGCGCTATTTTATGAATTTCATTAAAACCGGCAATCCCAATGGGGAGGATCTTGCTATATGGCCAAAAACCACAGCAACAGACAAGTTTATGAATATACTTAACTTAAATATTGAGGCACAGGCATCTCCTGAAGAATTTAGAGATAGGTATCTTTTTCTTGATGGTTTATTTGTCGAAAAGGAACATCAGGCTAAGGTGGGTAAGTAGATTGTCGGTATTACCTGGTTAAAAAGAAAAAAATATGGCAAAAAATAGAAATTCATATGATTTCCAAAAAGGTTGAAACGCTAAAACCTCGAATACTGGGAAATGCGCTTTTAAGTTTTTTTGCTAAACACTTAGCGTTAGTTTGAGTTATCATATTCTATGAAATGTTTGTTTGCTACATGCAATGAAATGGTGATTTGCAACTTTCAATTGCATTTGTAAAATACAAGATATCGCTTAGACAATTTAAATGCTTTCGCACAATCCTTTTGATCATACGTTTACTTGCAATGAGCAACCTTTTTGCTAATTTGCACAACTGTCAATACAAGAGTTATTGATCGGTAAAAAATACTAGAGAAGCAATTTAATAGCAATAATGCACGCAAAGTTTATCGAACTTATTACACAACATGTCACTCTTTCTGATTTGGAAAAGGATCTGTGCAAGCGTTTTACGGAACCCGTTTTGTGTCCCAAAAACCATATCCTCGAAGAGGAGGGAAAGATTCCAACTTATTTATATTTTGTTGTATCGGGATTTGTTCGTTTGTTTCATTATAATGATAAGGGGGATGAAGTGACTACACATATTAACTGCCCGCCAGGTTTTATCACCTCGTATATAAATTTCAATAGTCAAACCCGATCAGATGAAAATCTAGAATGTATTACCGAATGTGAATTATTGCGCATTAGCAAGAAAAACCTAGACCTTTTAATACAAATACCTTCATTCAAAGATTTTAGCATCTATGTGTTTCAGGAGTCATTGTCGTATAATGAGCAAAGGTCGAAGGAGCTTGCAACTCTTACTGCAGACAAACGATATCTGAAATTGATGACAGAGCATCCGGAATTATTACACAATGTACCAATGCAGTATATTGCTTCTTTTTTGGGTATGAACGCTAAAAGTTTGAGTCGTATCCGCAGAAATATCTTTAAGTAACATTTGTGAAGCGATTTTAAATTTACGAGGCGGAACTTTGCCTTATCATTTAAAATCCATACACATGACAAATAAAAATTTGGTATTGGTGTCCGGCGCTAACGGACATTTGGGCAATAATCTAGTAAGACTATTAATAAAAAAAGGCTTTGACGTACGAGCGTCGGTGCGTAATAATAGAAACTACAATTGTTTCAAAGAGCTGAATTGCGAAGTCGTCCAAGCAGACATTACTGACAAAGCTTCTTTCGTACGAGCACTTAGTGGCGTCGAGACCTTCTATGCAGTAGGTGCAGCTTTTAAGCTATGGGCAAAAGATCCTCAGAAAGAGATCTACGAGGTGAATATGCATGGAACACGTAATACTATTGAAGCTGCTGCTGAGGCTGGAGTCAAAAGAATCATTTATGTGAGTTCCATAGCAGCTTTGGACTACAATAATTTGCCAATTAAAGAAAGTAATGGTTACAATTCTGATCGCAGGGATGCCTATTATAATTCTAAGAACGATGGCGAAAGACTGGCTTTTAAATTGGCAGCAGAACTCGGTGTAGAACTGGTTTCCGTAATGCCTGGAGCGATGATTGGCAGTGAGGCCTTTCTTCCTCTAAATGTTTCCTACAGCGTGTTACGATTGATTTTGACCAAACAGATACCAGTAGACACTGGTATTACTCTTAATTGGGTAGATGTAAAAGATGTAGCCGAAGGTTGCTACCTAGCGGCAGAGAAAGGGAAAGCGGGAGAACGGTATATACTTACCAATGAAAAGTGTATGAGTATTACAGATACCACCAAATTAGCACAAATACTTTATCCTGAACTAAAACTTAGTATTCCGGCCGCTGTTCCTAAGTTTGTGCTTTATGCGATTGCCGGACTAATGCAATTTACGGCAAAGCTAAAGGGGAACCCTCCGTTGATCACCATTAAAGATATTGCTATGTTTTCTGGACTCCAACAAGACTTTGATATTTCTAAGGCTCGAATGGAACTAGGATTTAATCCAAAAAGTAGCGAACAAGCAGTTAAAGAAGCACTTGCTTATCTTGTGCAGCACGAAGAGCTGCTTTAGCATGCTTTATGATTTTAGTTGTGTTGGTGTCGCGAGGTAGTTCAGTTTTTAATTCCATTGCTCAGGGCTGTTTAAATTACTCTTTGACGGCCCTGATGATTTACTTGCAGATCTACACTTAACCTAATTCAACCGATGAATAGGATTATTAATGAGAACGATTGCGTAGAAATCTCGAAAGGAAAATCTAAATAATAATTATCTTGGTGTGATAACCAAGTTTCCTGTTCATAGTATAAAAGGTATCGTTTCTCTATTTTGATGAAAATTCAAAATTTTTGTTCTTTTTTATTGAGGAGTCAAAAGAAGGCTATTTTGGAACTATGGCTTGTAGGAGGTAAAGCTTCAGACATGAGGCAAAAAGAAGGGTACTCAGGTCAAAAAAATGATGCTGGAGAATCTGAAGCTGGGATGAATTTGCAGAAAAATCGAATTACAATAGAAACCTTTATAAACAAATTTTATGGTAGACATTTGGAAAAATAGATGGAAACGTACAGCTTTATTAGGCTACCTCACGTTGAGTTCAGTTTCTTTTACATTTGGACAATACTATAACTCCCAGGTCTGGGATCCCGATTTGGGTAATGGAAAGTTTAAAAATCCTATAATAAATGCGGATTATTCAGATCCAGATGCTATACGTGTCGGAGAGGACTATTACATGATTGCCTCTAGCTTCAACCATAGTCCTGGATTGCCTATTCTTCATTCAAAAGATATGGTTAACTGGACAATAATTGGACATGCTCTAAAGCGACAGGTCCCTGAATCGGTATTTAATCAAGTACAGCATGGTGGGGGAGTATGGGCGCCGTCGATACGTTACCACAATGATGAGTTTTATATCTATTACCCCGATCCAGATTTTGGCATTTACCAGATTAAGACGAAAGATATTCGAGGGGCATGGTCCAAGCCAAGTTTGGTTTTTGAAGGAAAAGGATTAATTGATCCCTGTCCATTTTGGGACGAAGATGGCAAATCCTATTTAGCTTATGCCTACGCGGGCAGCCGAGCGGGATTGAAGAGTGTGATTGGAATCGCTCAGATGAACACCGAGGGAACAAGTGTATTGGACAGAGGCACAATAGTCTATGATGGACACGAGCTGGATCCAACCATAGAGGGACCGAAAGTTTATAAGCGAAATGGGTATTATTATTTGTTTGCTCCAGCAGGCGGTGTAGCAACAGGCTGGCAACTTATCCTAAGGTCAAAAAATATATATGGACCTTATGAGCGCAAGATTGTGATGGCGCAGAACAACTCAGCGGTAAATGGCCCTCACCAAGGGGCTTGGGTGGATACCCCTAGTGGCGAAGACTGGTTTTTTCATTTTCAGGACAAGGATGCCATGGGACGTGTTGTGCATTTACAACCCATGGTATGGAGAGCAGATTGGCCTGTCATAGGAGAAGACAAAGATGGAGATGGCATTGGCACACCAGTTATGACCTATACAAAGCCGAATGTTGGCAAGCAACTGTTCCCACAAGTAAATCCACAGGAGTCAGACGAATTTGAAACACCTAACTTGGGCCTGCAATGGCAATGGCAGGCTAATCCTGACGGTAATTGGTTAATGCCGTCACAGAAAGGAAGCCTGCGTCTCTATAGTCAGCAGGTTCCTCATGGGAGCAAAAATCTAATGGCTCTGCCAAATATTTTGACACAAAAATTTCCTGCTGATAATTTCGTTGCGACGGCTAAGATTCGGCTACGACCAAATGAAAAAGATTTAGCAGAAAAAGCGGGTTTTGTAGTTGTGGGTGAGGATTATAGCCAACTTTTTATTCGTAGAGATAATGGAGTCTTTCATCTATATTATGGAAGTTGTATGAAATCTTATGCCGGTAACGAAGAAAGCACACGTCTGTTGACTGATTTGTCAGATGATTTTGTTTACCTGCGTGTACAGGTCAAAGATGGACATAATTGTAGCTGGTCGTATAGTACTGATGGAAAAAAGTATTTGGAGGTAGAGAAATCCTTCCAAGCTAAACCTGGGAAATGGATAGGTGCTACTCTTGGCTTGTATGCTAGTCGGGATAAACAGATTAATGACAGTGGGTATGCGGAGGTAGATTGGTTTCGAATAAGCAAATAAATACAATCAAAAATAATCAACAACAAAGGGATGAATAAACGTATCGCGATAAAAGAACTACTTTATTTATGTTTAATTTTTTCACTGCTATTGCTGTGTAGCGGGCAGGTAAGATGCGCGCCAACGGAAGTGATTACGGTAGATAAACAAGGAAATGGAGATTTTAAAAGTATACAAGCAGCAATCAATACGGTGCGCGCTTTCCGTGGTGATCATTCCGTCCGGATTTTGGTAAAGAAAGGCGTTTACCAGGAAAAGATAGTAATTCCAGCCTATTTGGAAAATCTTCAACTTGTTGGAGAAGACGCCATGGAAACGAAAATTGTATTTGATGACTATGCGGGTAAGATAACAGAATGTCCGGATGAGACAGGACAGACCAAATTGGGCACATTCAGCAGTTATACATTATTGGTAAGGGCCAGTGGCGTTTTAATAAAGAATATCAGTATCGAAAATGCAGCCGGACCTGTGGGGCAAGCTGTAGCCCTTCATCTGGAAGGCGATTGTATCGCCGTTGTAAATTGCCGTTTATTGGGATTTCAGGATACATTATACCTTGGCAAAGGAAACAGTAGAAGTTATTTCTCCAATTGTTATATCAGTGGAACTACAGATTTTATTTTTGGCCCTGGGACATCATTTTTTGCAAATTGCAAGATGATCTCTTTAGGAAATTCCTACGTCACAGCCGCATCTACACCGATTGGACAAGCTTATGGATATGTCTTTCATCAGTGTGATTTTTTGAGATCGGATACGTCTGTCAGTAAAGTATTTTTGGGAAGGCCTTGGCGTCCCTATGCCCAGACTGTTTTAATAGACTGCTATTTAGAGGAGCATATTGTGCCAGAAGGTTGGAATGAATGGAAGGGGGACAAACTGTTCCCTCAGAAAGAAAAAACCGTTTTTTATGCTGAATTAGGCTCTAGGGGCGGTGGAGCTAAAGATCTTTCGAAACGAACAACTTGGTCGCACCAGCTATCTGCTGCTAAACGCGGTGTGTATGAGTTAGAAAAGGTAATGGGAGATTGGAACATTAAAAAGATGCTCAATGAAATGGAAAGATAGTCTGGCGATCGTATTAACCAACAGTTGCATCATCTGTTTCTTATTATCGAGATGTCCTGTGCAGGCGCAAGAAAAGTTGATTCCAAAAGATACAACATATACTACCTTGCGTGTATGGCGTCAAATAAAAAAGGAGCATCCTTACATAAAACCTGCAGTTGATAATTCGAGAGGGTTAGGACAAAAGTAATAAGTAATAGAAGACAAAAAACCGTTGATAAAAATCTAAAAATGAAGATTTAATGTTCCCGAGACTTCACTTTATGATATTATGACAGAAAAAAGTAAAGTATATGAGTTTACAGTTCGATAATCAATTTCATTATTAAATAGATAAATATCACCAATGCAAAGGATAAATTTGAGGTTATCAATTATGGAACCCTTATGACTAGAGTATCTTTTCAAGATCGGCTATTATTGATAAAGAAAGTAATGTTAAGGAATTTCACTAAACTAAGCGTATGTAAGCTTTAAGGAGGAGAATATTAAAATTATTATTTATCTTTATACCCTATGCAAAAGAAGCTATTCACATATTATAGTTTAACGATTGGAATGATTGCCTAATACCGGGTGACCTGTTTCTTAAATCTTAGGTTTGGTAGTCATCACATTACCAAAGGGGATTTTTATGTTACAAGTCATTCGATGACAAAGGATTTAATCAATTTATTTCAATATTTTAAATAATTAAGTAGTGAATAACTTATCATTATATGGTTGGAACGACGACCTGTTCCGACTTAAAGAAAGTACACAATATAAAAATCTTTTTCATGGCCGTGTTGCTGCAGTAAACAAGACCAATTACGAAGTCATTGCCGAAAGTGGGCGACTTTTATGTGAGCTGGCGGGCAATGTGCTGTACGGGAGGCCTTCCTTCGAGTTTCCATGTGTTGGCGATTGGATTATCTTCCAACCTTTTGAGGATAATAGAGCTATAATTATAGATATTTTACCACGTAAACATACCTTATACCGAAGAAGAAGTGGTACGGAATCCGAGCGCCAAGCTATTGCATCCCATGTTGACAAAGCATTTATTGTACAAAGCCTCGATGCCAACTTCAATGTTCGTCGAATAGAACGTTTTATGGTTCAGATTTTAGAAGAAAATATTCAGCCGGTATTGATTCTAACCAAATCTGATTTGATATTCAATCGCCAACAAATAGATGTGGCGCTCAAACATATTGAGCGGCAAATACCAATATTTTTCACAAGTATCCTTTTACCTGAAACTATCCTTCCTGTACAAGAATCAATTAAACGGGGCGAAACTGTCGTGCTCGTGGGATCATCAGGTGTTGGGAAAAGTTCTTTGATCAATGCGCTATGTGAACGAACGGTATTTTCAACGTCTGAGATAAGTAAATCTTCTGGCAAAGGGCGACATACCTCCACCCGACGGGAGATGATACTGATGAGAGATAATGGGATTTTAATAGATACACCAGGGGTTAGGGAATTTGGTTTAGCTTCGGACAATCCGGAGACTTTAGCACATATTTATGATGTGTCCGATTTGGTAACATCCTGCCGTTTTGAAAATTGCACACATGTTAATGAACCTGGCTGCGCAGTTATCGAAGCTGTAAACAACGGTCTTCTAGCAGAAAATGTTTATCATAGTTATCTTAAGTTGCGAAAAGAATCCTGGTATTTTGCTGCTTCTGAACATGAAAAGCGCAGAAGAGACAAGTCTTTTGCAAAAATTTCTGAAGAGGCTAAGAAAATAAAGAAACGTTAACTAATCAGTACAGGTGCTCCATCAGCGAATGGAGCACCTAAATTAACTAGTATATGTTTTAGCCTATCTAAAAAAATCTGCTAAATTTTTTGGTTTCTGAATTTTCCAGAGGATTGGTATCATGATGGACGAACTCGCCAATATATTGGTTAAGCAAAAGCTCACGGTATTAAATTTCAGTTTATAGGAACTAATTTGTCATAGGAATTGTTAAAGTTATATCATCACAACTGAAATCGGCGAAGGCAGTATGAATACTTTGATCAAGAAATAATTGATAAACAAATAATTTAAACGGATGGAAAAGAACGAATTATACTTTCATGTAGATACCTTAAGAAAGATCCATGATGCTATTTTGGATCAGGATGAACCTTTTTATACAAAACAGTTAAAGTTTTTTAGATCACTGATTGAAGAGGGGAAGTTAAATGAATTTCCAAAAGAAATTATCAGAAAAACAGTCGATATCTTCAATCGGATAGCGGGAATAGCAGATGGCCAAAAAATGTCTGTTTCGGATGATGAATTTGACGAGCTTGATGCCGATTACAAAAAATTTGAAAATGATAAGGCTAAATAGTCTTTTTATTCTCAAATGAGCATTGACAATGCCTTATTCATTAAATGTAACCTTAATTTGAGTAACAAGCAGGCCATATTTTATTTATAGGCGTAATAACAACTTTGGCTGTAAAGACGTTGTAGATTTGTTTTCGATAACCAATCATACTTTGTGAACATAAATTGTCTAAATTTATTGAAATCTACAAAATTAATTCCTGAATCCGAATAAATTGGATTATCGGTTATATACCGGTGAGCCACTTGATGTACTTTTTTGCAAATTATATTGCATTCCTCAAGCTGCTGGTTATTGAGATACGGAAATTTGGTACCTAACCTTTCGTTAATTGGTTTCAGCCAATTTTCTCCAAATTCCAGTGACAGCTGGAGTCCATAATTTAAAATTTCGATTGATAAGTTAGTTTGGCTCATATATTACCATAAGTTTACTTAATCTATTTAGAACCACATTTGTGCCAAGAAATGAGTGTGCCTTAACTGGAGAACTATTAGGTAGATTTTCACTGCCAAAAGGATACTTCAAACATATTCTATCCGTGATCAACTATTGTGACAACGTCATTGGTCCCTAATAAACCATATTTGTAAATAACTTTAACCAATTATTGTTCGCAATCAATAGTAAATCGATTTGTAAGGTAATAATATAAAAAAATAAAATTGTATCAGTCGATATTTTCACATATAATGGGATTATGTAAAGCCTTCGTGATTACTTCTCTCAGTTTATGATCATTTTTATCTCCCCATTGTCCGAGCGCAGCGATTATGGGGATTAGAGACAGACCGAAGTCCGTCAGGCTATATTCAACTTTTGGTGGGAGGACAGGATATATCCTTTTGCTGACCAGTTCGTGTTCCTCGAGTTCTTTCAGCTGGATATTCAATACTCTTCTTGAAGCATCAGGTATCTTTCGCTGTAATTCACTCGGTCGCTGATATCCTTCGTTGATAAACCAAAGGAGACGCATTTTCCACTTGCCATACAAGACTTCACCTATGAGATCGAGGCCGCAATTTAAGTTTGGTGTTGTTTTTCTTTCGTACATATTGCAAAGTTAACCCTATGTTCCAATTGGCACAATAGGGGAAAAATTTATCCCTATGCAATTCGTAATTCCGTACTTGTACAGACCGGTATTATACAAGAACTTTGTTCAAAAGAAAATGCAAATGGAACAAAAATTTGAGTACTACAACGAATTATCCGGCAAAATTGCTTTGGTAACCGGCGGAACCAAAGGTGCTGGTAAAGCTATTGCGGAGCGGTTAAAAGAGGCGGGGGCCACCGTTATCATTACAGCACGGAACGAACCTGAGTCACCTAACGATCTGCATTTTATTTCTGCGGATCTAAGTAAGCCAGAAGGCACGGCCAAAGTGTCCACCGCGCTATTGGACAGATTTGGTAAACTAGATATCCTTATTAACAATATGGGAGGATCTGAAACTCGGGCGGGAGGATTTGCCGTTTTGGATGATAAAGATTGGATAGAAGCAATTCAAACGAACTTATTGGCATCAGTCCGTTTAGATAGAGCCTTTTTACCTCAAATGCTAACAAGGAAAACGGGGGTAATAATTCATATGGCCTCTATTCAGGGAAGATTACCACTTTATGATTCGACACTTCCTTATGCAGCTGCAAAAGCAGGATTAATTAACTATAGTAAGGGTTTGTCAAAAGAAGTGTCCCCAAAAGGAGTACGTGTATTGACCGTTTCACCGGGATGGATTATGACAGATGCATCCATAAGAATGATGGAACGAATTTCAGAAAGCTCCAACATTTCACTAGAAGAAGCAACACAAAGTGTAATGAATGCATTAGGAGGAATTCCCTATGGACGACCAGCTCAGCCTCAGGAAATAGCAGAATTAATAGGATTTCTTGTATCTCCCCGAGCAGGCTATCTAACGGGAACGGAATATATCATAGATGGCGGAACGATCCCAACAATTTAATTCGTAAAGAGATGGATTTACCTCAAGTAATAGCAGACCTCATTACTGCACAAAATAAATTTGATAGTATCGCTTATTCCAATTGTTTTTGCGAAACAGGAATCATGTTAGATGAAGGAAGAGCACATATAGGGAGAACTAAAATCTCTCAATGGATTATTAAAGGCAATAAAAAATATAATCCGGTTATGAAACCAATCAGTTTTGAAGGAGATGAAAATAAAGGTGTATTAAAAATTTAAATATCAGGGACATTTCCTGGTAGTCCATTGATTTTTACTTACGATCTCAAATTTGTCGAAAGATTGATTCAATCACTAACGATTACGGTGTAAATGGGATCGTTTGTTGTCATGCGATAATCAGTTTTTCTTTTATACGAATGACAGGCTCTTAATAAGGATTATTATTTCGTAAATTCACTTAATGAAGCTATTCCGAATTTCAACTATGCGGATAGCTTCTTCATCAAAATAAAAGTGAATGCATGAAAAGCACGAAACGAAATAGAGGTTTTTTCTTTACGCAATATGAAGAGCCGTTTCAAACCCCTTTTGATAAATTATTTAGTATTTTCAAAGAGCTGATTACGCATACTGCGGGCGATTTTGATGAGGCAATTGATTGGTTACGTCAATTGGATAGAGAGTTCAAACTGACTACTCCAGATTACACGATAGATGATTTTATTGCAGATTTGAAGAATAAAGGATACATCAGGGAGAGATTGGAGTTTGGTGGCGACGGCAGCGTAGACATCACCTCGAAGTTGGAAAAAGCTTTGCGACAGAATGCATTGGAACAGATTTTTGGAAAGATGCGAAAAGGAAATTCTGGCAATCATAAGACGAATCACCAAGGGCGGAGCGACGAAAATATGGGCGATTTTAGAAGTTATCAGTATGGAGATAGCTTAGAGAAAATCGCATTAACGGAGAGCCTTAAGAATGCACAGATTAATCATGGGATAGGAGAGTTCGCGTTATCAGAAAATGACCTAGTTGTAGAGGATACGCAGTATAAATCGCAGATGAGTACGGTGTTAATGATCGATATCAGCCATAGCATGATTCTATACGGGGAAGACCGGATCACACCTGCAAAAAAAGTGGCCATGGCCTTGTCAGAGCTTATCCTCACTCGGTATCCCAAAGACTCTCTTGATATCATCGTATTCGGTAACGATGCATGGCCAATATCTATAAAAGACCTACCATATTTGCAGGTTGGGCCCTTTCATACAAATACTGTTGCTGGCTTACAGTTAGCGATGGATATACTTAGACGGAAGCGACATGCAAACAAGCAAATATTTATGATTACCGATGGTAAACCGAGCTGTTTAAACATGCCAGACGGTACCTATTATAAGAATCCAATGGGCTTAGATCCATTTATTACCAGCAAGTGCTATAGCATGGCAGCACAGGCTCGAAAGTTGGGCATCCCTATTACCACCTTTATGATTACCTCAGATTCCTATCTACAGTTATTTGTGGACGAATTTACGGCGTCAAATCAGGGTAAGGCTTATTACACAGGACTTGGAGATTTGGGACAGATGATTTTTGAGGATTACGAAGAAAATCGTAGAAAAAGGATACGATAAAACATTACTTTAACGATAACAAGATACTAATCTAGCGCGATTTCTGCGCGTCATTATAAGAATATATGGATTATACGAAGATTACAACATTTGGTGCATTGAAAGCTTCAGGTTACAAACCGAAGACGATAAAAGAAGAATTACGGCAAAATCTGATTGCAAAGATAAGCAAAGGAGAAACTGTATTTACAGGCGTATATGGCTATGAGGACACGGTTGTTCCCGAACTTGAAAGAGCTATTCTCTCCAAGCACAATATTAATTTCCTTGGGCTCCGTGGTCAGGCTAAGACACGTCTAGCACGGCTTATGGTTAATCTCCTGGATGAGTATGTGCCAGTGGTACAAGGCTCAGAGATCAATGATGATCCCTATCAACCTATATCCCGGTATGCAGTGGAACTTTTGAAGGAAAATGGTGATGATACAGCGATAAACTGGCTCCATAGAAGTGACCGTTTTGCCGAAAAACTTGCTACACCAGATGTGACTGTAGCTGATTTAATCGGCGATGTCGATCCTATCAAAGCAGCCAATTTGAGATTGAGTTATGCCGATGATCGCGTGATTCATTTTGGCATGATTCCGCGCGCAAATCGCTCGATATTTGTTATCAATGAACTGCCCGATCTTCAAGCCCGGATTCAAGTTGCACTTTTTAATATATTGCAAGAGGGGGACATCCAGATTCGCGGATTTAAGTTGCGCCTCCCATTAGATATACAGTTTGTGTTTACCGCCAATCCGGAAGATTACACCAACAGAGGAAGTATTGTGACGCCGCTGAAGGACCGGATAGGATCACAGATCTTAACACATTATCCTACGTCAGTTGAGATAGCGAAGGCAATCACTGCTCAAGAGGCTAATTTAGAAGCCGCACAAAAGGAACATATATACGTTCCTGAATTAGCGCGTGAATTAATTGAGCAGATCAGTTTTGAGGCTCGAGATAGTGAGTATGTTGACGAGAAAAGCGGCGTCAGCGCGCGGATGAGCATTACGGCATTCCAAAATTTATTAAGTACTGCAGAATTACGAATGCTTAGAAACGGCGGGGGAGCCACTGCTATTCGCTTAAGTGATTTTATGGGGATCGTGCCAGCAATAACGGGTAAAGTAGAACTCGTTTACGAAGGCGAACAAGAGGGCGCAGCTACTGTCGCTATGCAGTTAATCGAAAATGCTGTAAAAAGTTTATTCCCGATCTTGTTTCCCAAAGTTGAGAAACTGGAAAAAGAAAACGAACGCTATCCGTACGATGATATTGTTCGTTGGTTCTCAGAGTCAGAGGGTATTGAACTGTCCGACGAACTTTCTGAAACAGATTACCGGCGCCTGTTAGATCAAGTCATACCTATTCGCACCTTGATAGAGGAGTACCAACCACATACCAAACCCGAAGATCAATATTTCCTGACTGAATTTGTCCTCTGGGGGCTGTCGCTAAACAACAAATTAAGTAAATATAGACTAGGCAATGGTCTGCAGTTTCAAGATAATTTTCACGGGTATCTGAGAAATAATTTATAGTAAATAGACAGGGAAGGCTACTAAGATGCAAGACTTCACATAAAAGAAGTTTTGACCTAATTTATCCGAGCTGAGCTTGATGGATTCTCTGAAACTCGAGCAAGATAACTTAATTCTGTTGAAGTTATCTTGCTTTCCTTTGGTCGCGAATGCCAATGCAAATAGCTTAATTTCAGAAACAATATAATCTTTAATTATTGGTTAGAGGTGATAAGTTGTAAAGGACAACTTGTCTAAATTTCCTAGGTATTTTATATTGATCAGTTGGGGAAAAATAGCAAAGAAGCTAAAGTCCCTCATTTTAGCTGCAGAACTATCAAATAACATTTAAAATTGTAACCTTTTTGTTTTAGCCATACTCAATTGTTTTATAAGCATAGGTTTAACCCTTATAAAATAAATAAAATGGAAACTATACAACTAAAACAAAATGTCCAACTCGTTTTCAATATTTTAAAACTTACTTTTACTATAGTTCCTGTGGTAGCGGGGTTGGATAAGTTCACCCATATACTGTGTGACTGGACTCAGTATATCAATCCTTCTATTCTCAATATGCTACCTTTTTCTGGGGCTACATTCATGATAATTGTTGGAATTATTGAAATTATTGCTGGGATTTTAGTATTTGTAAAACCTAGTGTAGGTGGCTTAATAGTCTCAGCATGGCTAGTTTTAATTGCATTGACATTATTAGCTGGCTGGAATTTTGCTGATGTTGCCGTGAGGGATTTAGTGATGGCTATTTCAGCTTTTTCTATGACGAGATTAGCTTCGATCACTGATAATAGATGAAAACAGAAGTAAAATATACTGACAAGGAATTAATTGAAAAGGTTCTGAATAAAGAGACAGCTATTTTTGAATTAATTATTCGGCGGAATAATCCGTACTTGTACCGGATCGGGAGAATGTACCGTTTCAATCATGAAGATACGCAAGACCTGATGCAAGATACCTATATCGAGGCGTTTACTCATCTTCATCAATTTGAAGGAAGGTCATCTTTCCGTACCTGGATTTCCAAAATAATGCTTCACCAATGCTATCGTAAGACCCAAAAATGGTATTCAAAACATATGGAATCGCTTGAAAATAACTGTCAGGTTATTGAAAATTTTCATAATACCGAAACATCAAATATTGTGATAAACAGAGAACTAAATTCAGTCATTGAAAAAAGTCTACTCAATATTCCGGAGGAGTATAGGACTGCTTTTACTCTAAGAGAAATCAATGGATTAAGTGTTCGCGAGACTGCAGAACTTTTAGAAATCAGCGAAAGCAACGTGAAAGTCCGTGTAAATAGGGCTAAAGCTTATTTGCGAAAGGAAATTGAGAAGTTTTATGTCAAAGAAGAAATTTTTGGGTTTAATCTGATCTACTGTGATGCTATGGTGTCACGTGTGATGCATAAAATTAAAAAAATATACCCAGATAATTCCTGATAAACTTTAAAAGAATTAAAATGGATTAAAAAAATAAGCAATGGGCTAATATTTAAAGTTAGCCCATATGCGGTGCCTAATAATGCGATGTTCGATCTAGATAGTTGTTTCATCTAAGTCTGAGGGCGGTGCCTGAAGCTGGGCTGGAAGTCCCTCTGCGTCATTCGCTTCTTCCTGTTCGCCAATTTCTTGATCGTCAATTTCCTGTTCATCAATTTCTGGAAATGCATTTTCGCCCTCAATTCCTACCTCTTCGTCAAAGCCTAAATCATCCTGATCAGGCATTTCGGGAGCTTCATCGGGTTCGTTTTCGGGAAATTCTTCTTCTGGACTATTTGGTATATCGTTCGGAAGATTCTCCGGGCCCGTTTGTGATACAATCGCGAATGCAATGATCTGCGTACCTTGATGCGGATCTTGCGTTATTTGGTTTTTGTTCATAGTCTACAAATCTTTTTATATAAAGAACTTCACTAAGCCTATTACAGTTAACTGATTAACTACGCAATACGAGCCATTTTATACTTGAAATAAATAGCTGACTAAGTATTGTGTTTTTTGGATATAAACATATCTTAATTTTGGGGCTGGTATATATGCTTGAATAGGAGCATATGTACTCTCGTCTCGAATTCGAGATGAGAAAAAAATGTAAGCATAAGATCGACGATAGTAAACAGCTGCACCTTATTCCATTGAAGACAGTCGTCGGACATTTCACCCTTCGACCTTTTTAAGAATAAATTCTTTTAGCCTAGACAAACGTTCGATAGGAAGCCGTTGTACGTGATTAATACGAATTTTACATCCGCTTTGCTTGACATGAGTAAAAAGTAAGTTGCTATCATACGAAATTTCAAACGGTTGAGATAGTTCGATCGGTTGGCTTATTTTACCTAATACAGCGTACTCCAATTCCCCATTTGAGGTAAACCTTTTGATGACGCATTTATCCTTGTATGCGGGTCGTATACAAAACCAAGCCCCATCACCCACACCGCCGAGATATTGTGCATCATGAGGTACAGTAGTAGGTTTATAAAAAAAGCTCATTGAGCCAATGCTTTTATCATTGGGCAGAAGCTTTGCTTTTTTTAGTTTTACACTATCTCCCAGATTCTTCAATAGAAATCCTAGGGACTGCAAACGATTCATTTTAAAACGTTTTAAACCTTGCTCCTCTGAATAAGAATATATCATCCGGTCAGGCACTACATTAACCACATTGCTAATTGGGCTTGCTTTAATTGTTTCAGGAAAATTGATGCTGTGACTCCAATTGTATCGTATAGACGCGCGTCTCAGCATACGGGCAATAAAGCGTGAACAATTATTATTACTATGTGATATTGCACCATATGGGTAACTCCCTTGACGTACACAGTCGTCACCATAAGTTTTGGCGAGCATAAAGTTAATGTCACGTGCGATAGAGAAGTAAAGAATACCCGCTCCATTAAAGACAGATTTCAATGCTTCAAACTGTTCGACAATTTCGTCAAGGTTAGCAATGTGTTCGTTTTCAAACGTTACCTTTAGATTGATGTCTAAGTGAGGGTCAGAAAATTTGGATCGTGCACGTCCGTATCCCCGAGGTGTGATATAACGTCCAAAGTCGTAATAAAGCATTTCACCGGTTTCCCGTTTAATTAAAACGATACCAGTGTGACCGACTTTAAAATTTAAATTCTTTACAATGCCGATTTTTTTAAAAAACATCATCCATTTTTCGTCTCCACGAATTGTGGCATTTGGCCATGTTAAAATAATGGCTATATCGTTGTAGGTTATATTTGAGTACATGGAACTTATCTTAAAATTTGAGTTTACGGTAATAGGAATTTTGGTAAGTTGTGTTCAGTCACTATGTGATAAATAGTTTTAAGTTTTCGCACCAAAGGAAAAAACGTGTCAGCTCATGTTGGTTCAACCCGTCAAAATGAAAAATTTTATGCGGAAAGGGCAGGGCATTGCAGTATACACCGTTTTTTGAGAAAATCAGTACAAATTTTTTATTAAGGCTGTTTCTCGCTTCAGTATCTGCATTAGGGAAAAAAGATTCTATCGAATCATCCCTAAAAATTAAGTACACTATACAATCATATTGACTCTTAATAACTCGATAATCCTCATTTTTATCCAAATCGGCACGAACATATATCTCATTTCCATTGTTCCATAAAAACTCTGCAATATTGTCGATTAAAGCTTGTTTTTGCTGATTTTTATCATTAATCAATAAATATTTCATTTTCAAATACTTTTAAAACTACACACCACATTTCAAAGCCAGTCCTCGAAAACTGCTTTAAGAAAAATTGTCATCGTTTCCACCGTTTATGTGTCCACAGCCAACCGTACGGTTCTTCCCTAATATTTTCTGTTAGTAGATCGACGTACTTTTGGGTTATTTCGCCTTCTGCCGTAAGTTCTGCATGAGAGCATATCGGAATGCAAGCAATTTTGTAGTTTCCTTTTGATAGCTGTGTAATATGCAGATAGATAACTGAGGTACTCCCTTTGCGAGCCAATTTCTCCAGACCTGAAAAAAAATATGTTTGCTGATTCAAAAAGGTAAATTTATAATTTTCATCTTTTGTGCGCGGACTTTGGTCTGCAAGAAAAAGATAAACAGCTGGGGCTGAGTTTTTGGATAGAATATGGCGCACTGCTGTGTGATCAGCTAATAGCTTCACACCAAAACGTGACCTTAGTTTAATCATCAATCTGTCCATCGTTACAGACCTAAGGGGTCTGTAAATGGCGTAGATTTGCTGGCGTATTTTGTATGGCATGAAATTTAATATTTCCCAATTGCCACAATGTCCTAAACAGGCAATAACGTTTCGGTCCGAGTTTATATACTGATCTACCAACGCTAGATTCTCAAATGTTATTTTTTGATCAAGCTCCTTTGCTGGAGCAGAGATACTTTTTATAATTTCAGCAAAATAGGAGAAAAAGCAAGCATAAAACTTTTTTGCGATAGCGTGTACTTCTCCATATCGTTTTTCGGGAAATGAACGTGCAATATTTTGGAGTACTACCGCTTTCCTATACCCAATAAAGTGATAAACAATGAAAAAAGTAAAAGAAGCCGTTGCATATAGAAATCCGATTGGTAACAAACTCATGGCATAGATAACTATATATATACCTCTATATGCAACAGTCTGTAAGGCTTGCTTCATTTTCATTGGTTAAAATTTATTTTTACACCAATGGACGCATAGGGAGAGACCGAAAAATGATAGTCATTATCACCTGCAAATACCCCTTTCAAAGTTCTGTCGCTGTAAGTAGCGGGGCGGTACAGGTTTAGGCCTGCCATGCCAGTAAGTGTTACCCCTTTCGTCCCAACTTTTACTTCGGGGCGGAATCCAGTAACAATATATTGATGGGAAAATATCACATCTTTACCGTCCTTTTGCAGAAGGGCAACCTGCCCATTCATCTCAAGTGCATATGCCAGTCTGAGTTTCTCGTTGAACTGATAACCTGCGGATAACTCGAGTCCCTCGATCACTTCAACATTTACATCGTATTTCCCTTGGAGCTTCCATTTAACATAAACTGCGGGGAATATCATAGGATACCCCAGAGAACTATTGATCGCCGCACCTCCGCCAATATCCAGATTCGGATTCAGATGACGGATAAAAACAAGGCCGCCACTTGCGAGCATATTTTTAAAAGTAATTTTGGAAAAATCGGTAGTAGGAGAAAAAATGCCCATTCCTGCACTTGCCCGCATAGACCACCTGTCGTTTAAGGGGCGTAAATGATAAACGCCCAACTGTAAATTCATAATTTCAGACACCATGGGTTGCGAAAAGTTTCGGTTTTTCAAGGAGACATATGCACCTCCAAAACCAATTCCCCAAGCTGTCGGACGATTGTTCTCATTCAATTTCATGGATAAGGGCATACTGAACATTCCCTGATAGATCATGGCTGAGCCCTTTGCATTACCAATTTTTTCTCTCGGTTTCTCGCCAGGAGGTAAATAATAGTAGCCCGAATTTCCAATGTACTCTGTCCTGAAGGACACCTGCTGTGCGTTTGATTCTAGCGATAACAGCATAGCTAATGTTGCTAAGAATAATATTATTGACTTCACGATTTTAAAATTATATTTATACTTGCTTTGTCTTTCGAACAAAAGAATGATGAAAGAGGTAATACTGAAAGCTATTAACCATGGATTTCAGAATCTACAGGATGAAATTGCGTATAGAAAGAATGGAATAAATTCTTAAGTGCACCAATGTAAGCAGCTATTACGCACCGGGCATCAGGTGTTATGCTTTTGGTATGCTTCTGAACCTCGGTACGTAATCTGTTTCTAGTAGATTTCTGATTCTTAAAATTTATAGGCTAATCCCAGGGATGCACCATTGTTTTTCATCGCGCCTCCTTTGGCTTTGTGCAAATCTGCCAGCCCGAATTGATAACTTGCATTTATTTGCCAATTTTTATCAAAGTCATAACCGATAATAGCACCCAGACCATAATCAAAGCGGTTCATAGCTGGTCTGTTTATTGCGCTGCTATTTTTGAATAGGCTGACACCATCAGACTTCGTCATGATTCCATAGCCGATATACGGACCAGCTCCTATAAAGGCTTTTCCGCTCCCTATTTCGCCCTGTACAATTCCGTATAGTGGAATTTCCACGCCGAAAGATTTAATTTTATTAGATGTTTTATCTGTTATAGTCTCCAGCTTAGAGGTTCTGTAATACAGATCGACACCCGATTGCAGCGCAAAATTTGGACTTAGATCATATTTAATGAAACCGCCGACCGAACCGCCTATGTTCATTTTACTATTGAATCCTTCCATATTACCACTTAGCCGATATTTGGAAAGGCTTGTTCCGGCTTTGAAACCGATTGATACAGGGTTGTCTTGTGCTGATAATTGAGCGGAGAAAATCAATGCGCCTAATCCGATAAAAAATGTAAATACGTTCTTTTTCATTGTTCTAAAGTTTTGAAGTTATTTTTTAATTCTGAACAAAAGAACGATGAACGGTGCATGTATGGAATGTGTAAACGATAGGCTTTAGAATCCAATAAATGAAATGCAATATCCGAAGGATAGATTTTTCTGCAACAAGTTATTGCAGGATGCCATCCATCCATTTTAGAAAGTCCGGTACGCGTACACGGCTCACCAAAACCTCATGTGGGCATTCCGGCGAAAAGGAAAGTTTCAGTCGGCTGTTAAAGTATTTTGCGACATTTTCAATGGCTTTTACGTTCCCTATGCAATTACGTGATACACGGAAAAACAAACGGCTATCAACCTGCTGCTCCAATTGGTCTAATGTATAATTAATGATATATCGTCTATCGTTGAATGTATGCAGGAATACGACCCCATCTTCACTATAGAAGTGAGCAATATCCTTGGTTTCTATATAATGATAGTTTTCTCCTTTGGATATTAGGAAACGATTTTTGGTTTTAAATGACAGCAGTTGCTCAAAATTATTCGTATTGTTTTTAAAAGGGGAGTTATGAAAAATGTTCTCAAATTTGGTTAATGCAGTCTCTAATTCATTCTCATCAAATGGTTTTAATAAGTAATCGATACTGTTAAGTTTAAACGCTTTGATGGCATGTTCATCATAAGCTGTCGTAAATATAACTGGTATAGTAATTTCTACATGGTTAAATATTTCGAAGCAGTTGCCGTCTGCGAGGCGGATATCCATAAGAATCAAATCAACATTAGATTCTTTGAGAAATCCGATGGTATCTACCACCGTTTTAGTTTGCTTTTCCAAGATATAATCTGGACGTAATTTTATCATCATACGTCTCAGTTCCTCGTATGCAAAACGCTCGTCTTCTACTATCAGGTAATTCATGAATGTATATAAGGGATTTTTACAATAAACATGTGTTCGGCATGCTCTACCTTTACTTCTTTAGCATGGATTTTATATTGTTTGGTAATATATCTTAATCCGATCCCGCCTTTGTCAGTACTGCCTGACGGCTGGATATTGTTTTCGACCGTAATATAATCGTTATCAATATTAATTGTAATATTCAATGTTGACTCTTCGGTTGCGATATTGTGCTTGAATGCGTTCTCTATCAATAGTTGAAGAGTAAGCGGTATAATTTTGTTTTGTTCACTGAACGCTATTTTATTTACTGTAAAAGTAAAAGCATTTTCAAACCTCATTCTCATCAGGAATATATACGAATCCAAAGCGAGCAATTCTTCCGCAATAGACACCACCGGCTGTTGCGTAAGAGATAGTACATATCGATAAGTTTTAGATAGCGCTTTGGTAAACTTGTTGGCATTTTCCTGATTTATATATATCAATGAAGACAGTACATTTAGGGAATTAAACAGAAAATGAGGATTTATCTGTGACCTTAGCGTTTCATGTTGGAACAGTAGAACTTGACGTTTGACTTTCTCGGAATCCGCGATGGCTTTTTGCTCGGATTGGAAGTAATGAATTAATTCGAATACCAACAAAATAGGGATATTTGCGGCCATCGCAAACGCAAATTTGACGGAAAAGGAAGGTAATCCGTCCCTAGGAACAAGAAATACATCGTATATCAAAAAATTGAAAATCCATAGTAATATCAGGCATATTAAGGTTATACCTAAAATGTCTGCCACAATACGCAAAAATATATTTTTGGAATAAGGTAGATATTTGTTCAAAATCAACAATAAACGGTAATCTGCTATACACATCGCAAAGATTACCACATAATGAGCCGATAATTGTTTATGGAAATTATTCCATAAATCTTCTTTCATTAAAATAATGCTGAAAAGCATTTGGCACAAAGCATATATCAGTGTTGAGAAGAAAAAGATAACGAGTCTTTTTACATTTATTCTTTTTATTTGAACCATTCTTCAAAAATAAAGTTTCCATGTAATATTTTTTGAGAATAACTTCGGTTTTCCGATGAAGTTTATAATTTAGGGGATGAATTTAACGTCTTCTTCCTAGAGAGCCTAATCCGTTGAAACATCGGGAATTTAGTGAGCTAGCTCTGGCGTATAAAAAATCCTTGTCAAATTTTGAATGACAAGGATTAATTTTCTATCAAATCATTGCATTAATCAATGGCGATATTGTTGATTGCTTTTTCCAATGATGTTTCCATAATTCCGGGGATTGAAAGCCCTTCAGCGCGGAAAACACTGATGTCTGAAATACCATAAAACCCAAAGATATTTTTGATGTAAGGAATATTAGAGTCGTATAGCTGATATGGTCCTTCTGAATAGATATTTCCAGAAGTAAAAGCAACATAGAGTTTCTTGTCGGTTAGCAAACCTTTTGGTCCATTTTCATCATATTTAAAGGTATATCCCGCTCTTGAAGTAAAATCGAAATAGGCTCTCAGAGTTGCAGGAACTGAAAAATTGTACATTGGAGAATCAATAACGATAATATCAGCTTCCTTTAATTCGGAAATCAGATCTTCCGAATATTTGCTGATCGATTGTTGTTCCTCAGAATGATTTTCAGCAGGTGTAAAAAAGGTATTTATATGTACCTCTTCCAATAGTGGAACTTTACTTTTTGTAAGATCACGTTCTTTTACAATGCTATCGGAATACTTTTCTTGAATTTTTTGAATAACTGCATTCCCTAACTTTCTACTTGCGGAAGTCTCTGCTCTTGGACTTGAAATAATGTGAAGTATATTTTTCATTTTTTCTTTATTAAAATTTCTTTGGCAAAATTATGTATATTCGCTTATTAAAAGTTAGTAGTAATCAAAAGGTTAGTAGTAACCTTTTGGTTAGTTTAAAGTCGAATCTCATGGAAAATACAATGGATTTAGAAGAGCCAATAACGGCTGAAAAATGTTCCGAAAATCTCTCCTCTGTCGAAGATGCAATTTATGTTATAGGCGGAAAATGGAAATTAAAAATTATTATTGTTCTACAGGAAAGCGGAAATATTAGATTTAATGAGCTTCAGAGAAATATTCGGGGAATTTCGGCACGAGTGCTTTCTAACGAGTTGAAAGACCTTGAATTGAATGGTTTTGTGAAAAGAGTTGTACATGCTGATCAAACACCTGTGGTAGTAGAATATATTTCTACCGATTACAGCAGAACGCTAAAAAACGTCATTGTGGCACTTTCGGATTGGGGAAAAATGCACAAACAAAATATTCGGGAAGAAGCGTTTTAAGTTATCTCCATTTATTTACTTGAAAGACTTTTTTTGAAACTCATACCTTTAACCAAGTAAAGCTTGTGAATTTATTGGTACGAAACCCAACTGCTTCAATACATTTTAAATAAAAATTGGAGCCGCTCGAATACTTACCAAGCGGCTTTTTTTATATTTTTAGCATGATACATACCTACCCCGTGACGTAGGTTATCTTTGAACAAATTATCAGATTTTAATTGTTAAAACGGCGTTAATAGCATTTTCTGAAATAACTCTACAACCAATTTACGCTGCCTGTTTCGACATCATAATTTGCACCAACGATCTTAATCTTACCTTCTTCTTCAAGCTTCCGAAGTGTTGAACTTTGCTTGCGAATATCTTTAATAGCGTGTTTAATATTCTGTTGATTTAATTTCTCCAGCAATACGCTATTTTTAGATGAGCGTTCTTCGTTTTCATCTATTACTTCATTGATAATGGGATCAAAATGGTTAATTAAATGGTTCAAGTTGTCCATTCCCAATCCTTCGATTTGTGCAGCATCTAATCCTCCTTTCAATGCACCACATTTGGTGTGGCCTAATACGACAATGAGTTTGGAGCCAGCGACGTTGCAACCAAACTCCATTGAACCAAGAATATCCTGATTGACAAAATTTCCGGCAATCCTGATACTGAAAATATCACCCAGCCCTTGGTCAAATATAAGTTCAGCAGAAGTGCGGCTATCTATACAGCTTAATACTACGGCAAATGGCCACTGACCTTCACGGGTAGCATTTACCTGTTCGAGAAGATCCCGGTTTGCCTTTAGATTATTGACAAAGCGTTGATTGCCTTCTTTTAAGAAGTCTAATGCTTTTTGAGGAGTAATAGTTGATTGTGTTTCGTACGTATGTGCCTTCATAAAATTTAAAAATTTGGAGTATTAAAGATATAATTATTTTGCTAATTATCCACACGACTATGAATTCCAGTTAGCTCAATATTTGTACCGGCAGAGCTCATACACGAGATCAATATTGTTTTTCCAGTATAAGTTTGTGTTCACTACATTAGTCCATCAAGACGACTGATTAAGCATCCCTAGCCCTTAGATTCAATATTAAACATATGCGTCGCGGTCAGTGTTTTTATCCGCTTTTTGCGCTTCTTTAAGGAATTCATAGTCTGATTTTGAATTAACGTTTTAGCTTTTGTTATTTCTGTATTATTTGTGTTATTTTCGTTTTAAATGGGTGGAAAAGTTTTAAATTACAGCTTTAAATCCGAACCGAATAAAACGAAGCGCGATTCAGCAGAAAAATAGTGCCGATTTTGGGCTTTATTTTCATGCTGCGTTGTGTCAAATAAACCTGATTAAAACTAAACCGAATGATAAACCCAACAAAATTTAGTCTGTTAATGTTGACATTGATGTCATGGTTATTTCCTCATGTTTTAAAAGCACAGTCATTGGCAGACTTTACACTTCCTACAGCCTGGACTGCGCATGCTTTGAAAGCAGAAATACCACTCCCCGAATATCCTCGTCCACAGATGAAGCGCACTGAGTGGCAAAACCTCAATGGGATATGGGACTATATTGGTGGCAATACACATACAGATCCAAGAACAGCCGATACCCCGCCAGCTTTTCCTGCAAAGACAGAAAAGATCCGGGTACCCTTTGTTCCCGAAGCAGAACTATCCGGAATTGCCCGAAGCGCCGAAAAATTCTTATGGTATAGACGAACTCTTGTGATACCACCGACATGGAAGGGGCGACGTGTCTTATTACATTTTGGTGCGGTAGATCACTATGCTCGTGTATATATCAATGGTCGAAAGGTGGGTAACCATACGGGGGGATATAGTGCATTTAGTTTTGATATTTCGGACTTTTTAAAACCTGGCGACAACAGCCTCATCGTGGGAGCCTATGATCCAAATGATGGTAAAATGCCCTCTGGAAAGAATGGTGATAAAGGAGACTATACCTTTAGTTCGGGCATCTGGCAAACGGTCTGGATGGAACCTGTAGAGCAAAAGCATGTAACTCGGCTCAAGCTGATTCCCGACCTAAAAAATAATAGATTACAGATTACAGCTTTCGCGCAAGATAAAAACCTGACGATTGTTGCCAGGGCAAATGATGGACAACAGGAGGTTGCTAAAGCACAAGGAAAGGCTGATGAAACTTTTTTTCTCCCGATCAGCAGTCCCCATCTATGGAGCCCGGACGACCCTTTTCTATACCAGCTGAACGTAGAACTGAAAGATAGAGACGGGCAAACAGTGGATCGGGTAGACTCTTACTTCGCGATGCGCTCCATTAATATCGGGAAGGTCGACGGTATAAACAGAACCTTGTTAAATGGAAAGTTCCAATTTCAGATTGGGTTATTAGACCAGGGCTACTGGCCGGATGGAATTTTTACAGCACCCACAGAGGAAGCTCTACTTTACGACATCCAGCTTGCAAAACGGGCTGGCTTTAATGTCATCCGTAAGCATATCAAAGTCGAACCCATGCGCTGGTATTATCATTGCGATCGGTTGGGATTAATGGTCTGGCAGGATATGCCAAACTTATGGTATCCAGATGATACCGATTCTGTCGCTGTACGTAAGCAGTTCCGGACTGAACTCAAACAGATGATGGATCAGCTGGTCAGTGTGCCTTCTATTGTTACCTGGGTGCCTTTCAATGAAAACTGGGGCGCCTTTGAAGTACCGGATATCACCCAATGGACCAAGGAATATGACCCCTCAAGGCTGGTCAATGGCAACTCGGGATTTAATTATGCACCGGGTTATAGGCCAGCACAAGGTGATCCTGGTAATGGTGATTTTGTGGACATGCACCATTACGGAAAAATGGAAGATAAAGCTTTCCCTAAACCGGATGCACACCGCGCCGCATCTTTAGGTGAATTTGGAGGGAAAGGTCTTTTTGTGCGCAATCACTTATGGCCTGTACCTAATAATGCCTACGAAATATTGATCAATAAGGATGTATTGACAGATACTTATATTTACTTGCTCAATGAAATTGAGCAGCGTATGATTTACAGGGGGTTAAGCTCGGCTATTTATACGCAGACTTCAGATGTGGAGCATGAAATCAATGGGCTGGTCACTTATGATCGCAAGGTCGAAAAAATGGATTTGAATAAAATCAAATGGATAAACGAGGAAATTATCAAGAGCAGCGAAAATATCGACAAAAAGAAGAAAATAAGTTCAATCTTGAGAGAATATCCAGTGGAATAGAAATTGGAGTCAAGAGTGCTGTAATGGGCATCTCTTGATTCTATTTTTGTCAATTGAAAGGATCAGAAACGATTTGAATCGGCCGTGAGCCTAGCAACTTGATCCAATCCGCATGGATCAGAATTAATCCGTAAATTTACGACGATGCTGAATGATTATAAAAAATACGAACTGTTTGGTAAACCCTTGATCCAGAAAATTGATCTGTCTGCACCCTTTAGGTATGACTTCCCGGTTGCTGAGCAAGCCTGTTTTCTATATGTTTTAGAAGGAGAGTTTCGTTATCAACGAAACGATGAACAAATTAACTTTCCTACGGATTATGCTTTACTGCTCAATTGCATCGGTTCTGGAAACCAAATCCACAATGCTAAACCGGGACAAGGCTGTCAGGTCATTATCGTTACCTTTTATCCAGATATCCTGAAGCAGATCTATGATCGCGAACTGCCTACACTGTTTCAAAAGCCTAAGCAGCTTATTTCAAATAAATCAAATGAAAAAATAAGCAATGATTTTCTGATCCAAAAGTATATAGAAGGGTTGCTCTTCTATTTTGAAAACCCTGCGCTTGTAAATGAAGATATATTGGTGCTTAAATTGAAAGAAATCATCTTATTGCTGGCACAGTCCCAGAACGCTGAAGCAATTCAATCGATTTTGTCACAGTTATTTTCGCCAATGAGCTATTCATTTAAGCAAGTTATTGAAGCAAATTTATTTTCCCAGCTAACGATTGATCAATTGGCTGAGCTAAATAATCTTAGCGTATCATCTTTCAAACGTGAATTCGCAAAATTATATAACGATAGCCCCGGCAGTTATATCCGAACCAAAAAATTGGAAAAAGCTGCCGAGTTGCTCGCAATAACAGATAAACGTGTCAGTGATATTGCCTTTGATTGTGGTTTTAATGACCTGGCCACTTTTACTAAAAGCTTTGGCGATAAATATCATGTTAGCCCTACCGCTTACAGGCAAGAGCAGAAAGGAGTATAAACCGATAGGTAATTAAAAAGCATGTCATACCATAGCTGATTGGGCACATCAGCAGTAGGTAGTGCGCTTTTCAATATTTTTTAGCTGCGCATTTCCAGCGACCGCGTAAAGTTTTTTGAGCCAAAATCTTAAATAGTTGAACCAAATCCCCAAATCTCTTTAATCTTTCCAATGCAAATTTGTAGTGTTCCTTCCAGGGCATTATTTCTCACTATATTTTGGAGAGAGGAATGGCATGGTGGGGACAGTGCGGTTTAGGCAAAGCCGCTTTATTCATTGGTGTATTATTAAATTGTAAAAAAATGAGTTTATCAAGTGTAGGAATCTTTCATACCATCCTCGGTATTTTAGCGATTGTAGCTGCAGTAGCAGGATTTATCAGATATGGCAAAATCAGTCTCGCCACCTTGTCTGGAAGGATATATTTTTATGCAACCATTGTCACCTCACTATCGGCTTTGGGTATTTCAAAGCATGGAGGTTTCAATGCTGGGCATGTGTTTTCACTCTTTATCATTCTTTTGGTTGCGATGGCATATTTTCTTTTTTCGCGCAAAAAGGCTAGTCTCAAAGCGAGATATTTTGAAAACTTCTTACTATCATTTAGTTTTTTTCTATCACTTGTACCGACAGTGAATGAGACCTTTACCCGTGTCCCGATTGCAGATCCTTTGGCCAGCGATAGCAAAGATCCAATAATCGCGCAAACACTCCTGATTCTTTTTGTACTTTTTATCATCGGATCTATTTTTCAGTTCCTTAAACAAAGAAAGATGAATAGGTTAGTTTCTACCACTTATCTTGAACAATATTAGCTGAAATGTATACTATTAGAAGAACTAAAAGCCGCTTGTGGAATCAAGTGGCTTTTAGTTACAACTTAGTCATTTTTAGTGCTTGTCGAATACGAATGTCTTTCCATTGAGGTTATCCGTTGTGCGAAGATGTCCTTAAAACCCGATCCGAACAGTGAATAATATGAGAACATTGAGTGGAAACGGGACCGTATAATAGAGCCATTGTTTGCTACGCTATTGTAATTTTAACAATGTCCATTGTTTAACGATTTAATATGACAATACCTGGACCGATCTTATAGGGCCGACCCAAGTATTGTACTGCCAAGTGTTTTGTAGCTTAGCAAATTCAATGTTAATTTCTAAAATGTATATCTAATTCCCAATTGGACCTGTGCTCTCGAATTGAAATAATCAATACTATAAGGGCTACCAGGATCACTAAAAGTGAATATCGGCCAGTTGCCCGTATGCTGCTGTGGCGGGAACAGTGTCGGGGTCAATCCCACCGAACTGGTTGAATTGAACGTATTTGGTGAGAAGTATTGTACACCCCATTCCTTTGAAAGCAAGTTTGTTAGGTTTACGATGTCTGCCGAAATTGTTAGAAACTGCCCACTCTTCCTAGCAGGTAAGTCATGTGCCAGCCTCAGGTCAGCCTGTATGTTCCATGGGGTGCGGCCGGTATTCCGCTCGGTAAAATCCCCACGTCTTGATGACAGGTATTCGTTGCCATCAATGAAAGCGTTGAAGGCTTGAGCTTGTTGCTGAGCTGTCAGACCACCCTCCACATCCTTGAAATAGTTTATAGCTTCCCCTTGTGTCGGTATATATACCAACGATACCTGTTGCGGAAGCCCTTGTATGTTGCCATTCACGATTCCATAGGTAAAGGGCGATCCAGACTGCGCCGAAAAGAAAAGGTTGATATTCGTACGGCCTGCCGATTTCCATTTGTGTGTATAGCTAAAGTTGCTTACTATCCGGTGGCGGATGTCAAAGTTGCTGTATGCAAGTTTGGGATCATTCGGAATCAATGATTGGTTCAACTGCCAGTTGGATTCCATGGAGTTCCGAACACCATTTGAGACATCTTTTGACTGTCCAAAGGTATAGCTTGCCGTAGCGTTCAGATCCTTGTAGTTTTTGGCGATAGTCCCGGTAATGCTGTAGCGGTACCCCTGACTAGTATTGGACAGGAGGTACACATTGGAAAAACGGTTGTCTACTGTACCGGCGTATACAGGCTGCTGTTTACTTCTGTCATATCCATACCAGAATGGATTATCTTTGGTGTTCAGTTGCTGAAAGGTAACGTCACTGATGTTGCGGGTGTACATGCCCTCTATCGTAAACTTCCAGTTATCTGTCGTTTCAAAATCTACACCCAAGCTGGCACGGAGTACCTGTGGCAAGGTAAAGCCATTGTCCACCAGGTCCACTTGTGTTTTTCCACTATTGGGATTATTAACGATTGCTCCATTCTGCCCAATAAATTCCGCCAGTCCATTTGGGCTAGGTTTAATAGCGTCCGAACCCGGTGTGAAAGCTTTTTGATCGGCACGTTGGTCAAATGCGCCATAGCTGTCGCCCGTATTATAATAGGCATAGGCCAGCCATGCAAAGGGAATGCGGCCGGTAAAGAGCCCAGCACCTCCGCGTAGTACCAGACGACGGTCTTCGGTAGCTTCCCAGCGGAAGCCCACACGTGGTGACAATTGTATACGGTTCAGGAAATCATTTTTGATGCGATTCAATGGGGTATAGCTATAAGTCGTTCCGAAATTCGGATCTGCCCAGATATCACTTACCTTCGCGCTTAATGTGGGCATAGTTGGTAGATGTGCCAAGTCAGCACGCAATCCCGGTGTGATCCGCAACCGTTCACTAAGGCGGATCTCATCCTGTATATACAAGCTATACATGTTTACGTTAAAGTCTGCAGCTGGATTATCGAGAATATAATCCCTGGTATTGTTGCTGTAGTTGTAGCTACCGCGTACACGATAGGGGGTGTTGCTGATAAAATCTTCAATGCTGTTGTAATCCACCCGGCCATTCCAGGCATTTACAAATCCATAGCGGATGCCGTATAGTTCGTTGTGTGTACCAAAGAGCAATTTATGACGTCCGATATTCCAGTTCAGGTTGGCTGTCAGCTCCCAGGTCTTTTGCTGCATGTCAAAGATGCTGGCCTCCCGGTCCGTCCCGATGTAGATGGTGCTCCCAGGGGTCCGTCCCTGAATCTGTACCTGCGGTAAGCTTGGATCACTCAATGGATCCCGGCTGTCGTTGACCAGCGTATAGCCGACGACCGCATTTCCTGAAAGTGAGTTAGAAAAACGGCTTTTCAATTCGGCGACGGTAGAACTCTGATTGTTTGTTTGTTTAAAAGCCATACCGGAAAATCGGAAATCCTGTTGGTCGCGGTCCATATGTGTCGCCGAACTGTGGATGGTATTGTTACGGATCGCCAGTTGGTGACGATCACTGATGTTCCAGTCTAGGCGATTGAAGAATTTGACCGATTTGGACCAGTTGGTGTACGATCCTGCGGTACCAGCATCAAAGATGTTACCGTATCGGCTCTGTACAGTGCCGGCGATATTGTTTGCATCCTCTAGACTCAGGATATGGAGGGTTTCATTGCTGCCTACCACCAATTGTGCAGGATCCTGGCGGCGGGTCAACTCTTCGTTGCTAAAAAAGAACAGTTTATCCTTAATGATCGGAAATCCGATACGGAAACCAGCTTGATAGTCATAAAAGTCATTGTTCATCTTGCCGAGCGTGCCTACACGATCCTTTCCTATGAGGCTGGCATTGCGACCAAAACCATAGACAGAACCCTCCACTTTATTAGTGCCCGAACGGGTGACAGCATTGACTGATCCGCCAGTAAAGTTTCCAATTTTCACGTCATAAGGAGCTAGATATACCTGCATATCCTGTATGGCATCCAACGAAACCGGATTGGTTCGCGTAGAACTCCCGGTCATACCCGAAGTACCCGTCTGTCCACCTAATGATGGGGAGAATCCAATGGCATCGTTGTTGATAGCACCATCAATTGTGACATTGTTGTAGCGAAAGTTGGTGCCTCCGAAACTATTGTCGCGACTTCCCTGTGGTGTAAGCCGCGTTATATCTGTAAGGGATCGGCTGACTGTAGGCATACCCTGTACCTGCCGGGCGTTGATGTTCTTGCCTGTGCCATAGGTGTCTGCATGTTTACCAGCCATACGAGCTGTGACGGTAACCTCCTCCAAGGCTTGCGCATCATTGCCTAATACAAAATCGAGTAGCTGTGCACCGCCTAAGCGGATATAGATATCCGATCGGATAGTCTGTTGCATACCGACTGTAGAGACCGTTACGCTGTATGGTCCACCGATGCGCATGTTGTTGATGGTATACCGGCCATCAGCATCGGCAGAAATGGCATAGCGTGTGCCAGAAGGGGTATGTACCGCTAAAATCGTTGCGCCGCCCATGGCTTGGCCATGGGTACTCACTATCCGGCCCGTTAGCGATCCGGATGTTTCCTGCGCTGTCGCAAACAGCGTGCTCAGCAGCAAGAATATGATCGTCATAATCGGATCGCGCCACCGTTTTAAATATATCGTTGTCATTTCGTTATTTTTCTTTTGGGCTCACTATTTTTTATTCCAGCTATTTAAATATCACTTTACGGATGGCACTTCCTGTAACATCGAGCAAATAAATATTACCCTCCTTGTCTATTGTTATATCACTAATGATACCCCATTTTGCCGTGCTCAGATCACCATCCGCAAAACCACGTTCTACCTTTGCGAGCGTACTTATTATCTGTTCTTGAAGATTCACTTCTCGGATAGCATTGTTATTGCCATCCATGATGATTAAGTTGCCTTGGGCATTCAATTTTAGTGCTGCCGGACCGTATCCGATCCGAGCAGTAGAGATAGGCCCGTCCTGATAACCATAGCCTTCGTATTGACCGATCCAGTTGACGCCTCGACCACCAGGCAGTGTTCTGGTAATCATTCCTTGATAGTCATCAGAAGAGTGGTAAATGGTTCCATCGGTTGCGATTGCAATCCGACACTTGTCAGAAGCTCCTCCTGTATTCATATTCTGCACCGTACCCGTAGGTAAGGCAACCTTAAGTATACCATTCCAGGAATTGGGATAATAGAAATTACCATTTTTGTCGACTGTAATTCCTCTCGGAGCAATTGCTGCAGTCGGAATGGTAGTCACTTGACCATTCAGCGTCACTTTCTTGGCAACAGTTGATTCGACGACATAGATTATATCATTCATGATGTCCATTCCCATGATACCATTAAAACCAGTTGCTAATACAGCGCTTACACCTTCGGGTGTAACCTTCATAATGGATGTAGGATTATTTACATATAGATTTCCTTTTGAATCAATGACTATTTTTGAATAGTTATAATCGAGTGTCATAAAACTTTTGGCTACGGTTGTTACTCCTGAACGACGGAAGGCTAGGGGAGCTCGAGCAGATAGATTACCTACTTGTACGCTAAGTGGACCTGTGCTCAATGTCGCTGGAGCAATCACTTTGAGTACACTTTCGCTGGCAGAGATAATTTGTGCCGGTACACCATTGAAAGATACTCTGTTGCCGAGTAAATCCTTGGAAAAGCCACTTCCCTGAATGGTGATTTCTGTTCCTGCCAGACCACTTTCGGGACTTACCTTGGTAATGCCCAATTCTTGGTTCACAAATTCAGGGCCTACGACCTTCTGATCATTGACCAGTACTTCGATCTTTCCACTTCCAATATTGGCCGGATATCGGACCACAAGCTCTGTGCTGGTGGGGTTCGTCTCCAGAGGTATTTCCTTGCCATTGATCAATACTTTGTTTTCCTCTTTAACCGTACTGAACGTACTTCCTTTAATGGTGATAATGGAACCAACTGGGCCGCTTAAAGGCGATACTGCAGCGATCTTTGGCAGGGGAACCACACTAAATATTGCCGCGCTCACCGTTTTCTGTCCATTGATAATAACAGATACCTTATTACTTTCGATCCCCTCCGGAGCGAGTACAATAAGTTGCTTTGGCGTTGCTTCGATCACTGTAGCCTGTTTGTCGTTAAAATAGACCTTATTATTTTCCTTTACGCTTTCAAACCCCTCGCCATTGATGGTAACCTTAGTGCCTTTGCCACCAGTCAAGGGTCTGATAGCCTTGATTTCCTGATACGTAAAAATCTCGCCTGTGGACACCATATTATCCACAAACACCTTGACTGCTCCGGTACCTGCTCCGGCTGGTACTTTTGCTACAATAAGCGTATCGGATATATTGACGACCAAAGCTGTGGAGTCATTAATGGTCACTCTTGCAGGTTGCTGCAAGCTTCCAAACCCTTCACCCGTGATCCGTATATTGGAGCTGGCAGGGCCATTGGCAGGCCATACCCGCTTTAGACTCAGGCGCTGGTAAGTATAATTACCGACCTCGATGGTGTGACCACCAGCTTTTACTGTCAATTTTCCGGTAGTGGCTGCTTCCGGAGCCACGACAACCAGTGATGTTGACTGCGCGGAAAAGACCTCGGCTCGTACACCAGCAAACTCCACAATGTTTTCTTCGATATTTTCGCTAAAACCGGTCCCTTTAATGGTGACCAGGGTACCCGCTTTGCCACTGTTTGGGAAATAATGTTCTACCGACAGGTTTGCGCTGACTTCATCACCGGGACTATCTTTCTTGCAGGAGAAAAATAGCAACAACGCTGACAAGACGGCAAGACTTATGATGTGTTGAATAGTATTCATTTGTGTATTGTTATTTTTTAAGTATCGATTTTCATCGCTATATATGAATCCGTTACACTTGATTGGATCAGTTTAAAAGGACTTGGTCAATGATGTGCAGTACGCCATTGCCAGCCAGTACGTTTTCTCTGATTAGATTTGTTTCGGTTGCATTTCGGGTGCCTAAAAGTGTTATTGTATTGTACAATCCTGTTCCAATGTTAAATACCAGCGTCACTGTGAGGTTATCGCCATCCAGCATTGTTTCTGTTGTTTTAATATTGGTATTGCCATCTGTAGGCGTTGTCAGCACATAATCATATAAGAATCTACGGTCCGGTACGATGTGGTAGCGCAATAGTCTTTCTAACTCATCCACAGGCTTCTTATTAATGATTTCCAAAGTGCCGTAACCCTGCTTGATCATCGCAGCATTATTGGGAGCAAAAACGGTATAGGCCCCCGTTTTTTGCAACAAGTTTTTGATCGCAGGGACCCTTTCCAGTGCTTGATTAAATAGGGTGATGTCATACTCGTTTTTTACGGCGTCGCTTAGATAGTCAAAAAGATAAGGTTCGAGTAAGCGATTTATTACCTGTATTTTGCCATTGTTGGCATTTTTCATTACTGGAGTAACAATAGCACCATTGATGGTAAGGACAGTATCCCGATCCTTTACCCATTTGGTAACAAACATCTTTCCACCGGTGTAAGAGTAGATTTCCTGGTTGAACTGAAAAGGGATTTTGTTGAAATCATAGACCCCATTGAGTACATGATATCGCATGATTTTGGTCAGGCGATTTAACCCCACCAAATTTACGTCGACTTTAAAGGCATCATCAGAGGGGGCAAGCTGCGTGAAAGGACCTTTCTGTAGCAGCATATCATACAACTCGGTCCGCTTATTGGCTGCGTTTAATTTAGACAGGTTTGCATTGTCTGCAATAATCATACTGATCAGATTGGCGTCATACGAATAGTGATTGGTATCCTCTTTTTCGCAGGCGCTACATGCAAGGAAGCAAGTAGCGATCAACACGTATTTAATGATATTTTGCATAGTTTCTTAAAATTTGTTTGGTATAAACAGGCGGTCCACAAGATAGAGTGGTCCATTTAGCGTTAAAATATCCTGCTCAATGACTGTAGCTGGCTCGCTTCCCTTTCGCGCATCTTTCAGACCTATTTTCAGCTTACCATTTTCGCGTGAAAAGCGGTAAGGACAGGTCATACGAGGTTGGCTGTTGGGATCGTAGCTCTCCATCTGCAGGATGTAATCGCTTAGGTATTCGTTCGTTAAGTCATTTGAAAAAAATACGGTGGAGAAACCACTGCCTCCGCCGTCTGTAGGATAGTAACGCTGGCCCCAACCGTGGTGATACGTCAGGACAGAATCGTTTTTGTGGAAGGTTCTGTAATTATAGGGAGCGCCATCCGAAAACCTGAGGTACTGCCCTCTATATTTCCAATGCGCATCATTTAATCGAATAAACTCTGCAGCAGTTTCATAACCGGCTTTGATAAAAGCCTCGTTGGTAGGGGCAAAAACAGAGGTTTGATGGCTGATATATGTAGCGCCCGGATTATACGGATCAACTGATAAGTCCAATTGGTTTTTCATGACCGCTTCTTCCATATTGTAGACAAACCAAGGATCTTCGTCCAAATTAAAATACTGTGCATAGGAGTCATCGTTCGCTTCCACAATTTCTAAAAACATGGAAAGCCTGCTTTCTGCTTTCATGGTTTGCCAGAGCGTTTTCTCCGGTTTTTTAAGAAAAGTATCGATAAAGATGACGTCAGCCTCTACCGCATTTTCTATACGATAATCCCCCACGGTCTTTCCATTAAGCAAGATTTTCTTTGCTGTAATGGCTAAATAATGGTAATAGCTATAGGCTGAAGAAGCATATTGATTGCCTTGCCTTAGTTCTTTATCCTCTAATTTAGATCTCAACCGAATGTTTCCGTATGTAACGTGTACATTTGCTGTATCTATTTTATCAGCTAACACATGGTAGAGGACGATTGAATCCAAATCCGCAGTACTCATGTTTTTCAGTTTTTCCTGTGTCATACCCGTGGCCGTAAAAGCTGCATCGCTTGGGACTAAAAAAGTAAGCGGGAGGCTTTTCCATTCCTTGTCCAATAAGGTACGCACGGTACTTCCATCCAGCGCTATTTTGAACAAATGGCTTTTAGAGTCCATCAGGAGTGCATCGAGACTCTTTTTATCTTTCTCCACATAAGGAACCTTTTCTCCATAGGGTTCGGGCATATATTCTTCCTGTTTACAGGATATCACCGCGATAAGCAGCAGTAGTAATGCTATGATTCTATTCATCAGTAGACGCTTTTAATTTCCAGTGTTTGTTAAAACAGCTTCATCCGGCCGGAACAATAATTTTTCGATATTATGCACGGTACCGTTGTCTGTGAGATAATTGACCTTATTATTGGGGGATAGTGCTGTGAATCGTCCGTATTGACCCGCTTCTTGTGTATGGACAGCAAACCAGCGGATATCTACATTGTAAAAGATTGTTCGGCTCATTCGGATATCCCCTTCTATGGACGGAGCCAGAGATTGACCAGATGATTCCAAATCAGTTAAGAAAATACGGGTATCGAACAGGTAGACCCCCATAAAGCGATTGTAGAATTTTTTAGGATCCATTCGGCTGATGCTATCGAGCGTGATGCCATCTTTCTCAAATGCCTGATTGTCGGGTGCCACCACAGACCATTCGCCTTGCGCAAGCCGCTCCCAATAACCGAACTTTTTGAGGCCTGCAACAAAAACGCTATATTCAGGTCGTTTCGAAAGAAAATGCTGTACATTTCCTTCCTGATATTTGAAACAAGCATTGACAATATTCAATATACCATTGGTCAGGGCAATATCCATACGTATTGCTTCAGCGCCATTGATAAATACACGCGTTTTATCCCATTGGGAGGTTCCGGCATGTTTTGAAATGATGAGATCTTTGCCTGCCATATTGGGATATTTTGCATCGAGTGTCTTGACCGGAATCTCCTCGCTGGATAGTATTTTACCTAACATGTGGTATTGAATCATGGTCGTCAGACTGTCCCGATTGAGCTTGTCGAAATCCGAGGCACGGTAAATGCCTAAGGCATTAAAGGCTGCATTGGTTGGTGCATATACGGTGACCTTTTCACTTCCTGTCACCGCATTTAATAGATCTGTTTTTACCAAAGCGGCATGAAATAAGCTCAGATCGAAATTGTTACCGATATAATCCCCGACGTTCCGCGTTTCTGTGTTTCCTTCATACACCATAAATTCATCGTGGTTACAAGACTGCAAGAGTAGGCAGCTCAGTAGAAAGAGGATATATGTTTTTATTTTCGTTAGTTGCATCAGCTTAATTATTTATAGATAGGTGGATCAAACTTTCGTTGAATTGTTGTGAGATAAGCCTCTCCATTGACGACTTCTATGGTATTTACAGCAGGAAACGATTTAGGATTATTAAGGCCCGAATGTGTATTGATAAACATACTCGGGAACCGTGCTGAATTGCTTACACCTGGAAGTTGTACAAGTTCGTTGAGGCCATAGAAGCTTAGGTGGGAACATAAGCCTTTGGGCATACTAGTTCCCCCGATCCCCATTTCAATGAAGGTTAGCCCTGGTGCCAGGAAAGTGACTTGCTGTACCATATTGGTGGTAATGGTTTTTGTGCTGTCTGCAAATAATGGAAAACTAAAATAATCAGCTACGGTAGACTCTTCGGTATTACGGTACAGCGGCTGAAGAAACCGTGCATGATATCCTGGTAAAGCTGTTTCACTCGTATATGTAGTTGTTTCCTGTGGATAGAGGGATAGATAGACATTCATTTCGTCTTTTATGCCATCTGCGAGAGTGATCATGCCATTTGGCTTTCTATCCTCAGAGGTTAAAAAACCTTTGGCACTCATATTATAAAAATTGAGGTAGACCGATGAATCAGAGAAAGGCAGTTTCTGGAAATTCTCCTGACGCAAGATCAGCCCGTTCTCTTTCGTTTTGAAATCTTTTTGGATCACATGTAGCGTATAGATTTCCCGATCTTTCAGGTCATAGTTGCCTTCAATGGCAACATTTTTTTTCAGATCATCGCTCAGTTGAAAAAATGGAATGTCATTGACAGGTCTAAAGTAAAAAACTATCCTATGGGAGCCTGAAGGGACCTGAGCCCAACTGGAGAGATCAAATCCATTTATGATAGGACCTACCAAGACATTTTCCTTGCCCGGATATTCGGGATTGTTTCGTTTGGTGCTTCCGGCACTGTGCGTGGGATAGGGTGCCGCATATCGTACGCGTTTATCCAAAAAATCACCGACGATAGCTGCCTTTACCGGGATACCGTTTTGATCAAATTCGGGATCAATAAGCATAGTCAAATAGGGTACGAGAAGCCCCTTGTCACCAAGGTTAACCTCATAGTTGAGGTTGTTGAATACCCTTAAGTAAGCTGGATTTTCGACCTCGTAATAATCTATCTTTGTACAGGAAGCAAAAAATAAAAAGATAAAAAACAGGAAAAATGCTTTGCTTTTGTAGCCTATCGGATTTCTGTTCATGCCGAACGGAGTTCCGTTTCCAGGTGCTTTCTTTTTTTTGGACACCAGGTTGTTGTTAAAAGTGTCATTGCTCATAACGACTTGTCTAAATAGTCCCATTTATTTGGTATGTTTAACGATCATCATTCTGGATTTATAGCGTGGATCCTGCGTTTGCTTGCCGATCAAGGCAATGCTGTAGGAGCCGATATCGGCATTGGGCAACGCGCCACGTATCGCGAAAAGCTCTGGCTTCGCAATCAGATCCTGGGTTGTATAGATGGCTACCTCGTCTGCCCATGTTCCGGGTGTGGTATTTTCGGTGGCATGATAAACCATTATTTTTTGTGTTTGTATTTTGGTGTTGCCGCCCATTTGTACTAATCTGACATAAGGATTCACCCAAGGAATGTAACCCGGGGTCAATTGTTCTGTAGATCGTTCATCAAATGCCCATCCGTTATTGCTAAACGGTTTTCCATTATCGGAGGTGAAAGTAGCATAGGGAAAAGCTGTGTTAAAATTGAAAAAACGAACATCAGTATAAAAATTAGTTTTAAACCGTTCATAAGTAGCGTCCTGTGTACCGCTTTGCCCACCAAAAGTGACACCAGATAAGTTGTTGTGCGATACGACCAGACTGTCTTTGCCTGTTGCCGTGCTATAAAGCCATACGGTATAGTTGTCGCCAGCTTTTACATCATAGTCTACTGCTGCCAGAGTTGTATTGTTGAGTAAGGCTTCAAACTGAAGTTTCCCCTGGATGGCAGCGATGTATCCACTATATGTGCCGAATGAGACGGCATCTGTACTTTTATTGCCCACTTTGAGGGATACAGCCCCAGCTTCAGCTCTGGCATTGACAAACTGGATACGCGCATAAGTATTGTTCACTGGCGGGTTCATATCCGCTATAATTTGGAATCCATTCTGCACCTGTTTGTGCGTATACTCCGGGTCATTGATATTTGGATAATCAAAAGGCTGAGAGTAAACCACTACTGTATATACACCACCAGGTTTAAAATTGGCGATCGGATTGTAAGTGAGGTAAGTAGGGATGACCGCTGTTCTGTTTTCAATATAACTGATGGATGAAGTCATATAGTCCATTATAAGACTTCCGGTAGAGGGTAATTGTCTTTGGTTTTCCGTAAGTACTTTAAGCTGGTAGGTTCCATAAGGGATCTCCACATAGTCCGATACCTTGCCCACAGGAACATGGCTGAGCGCTTTGTTGATTGCTGTTCCATCCGACCATGCCAGGCTTACAGGCCCGTATAGATCTTCTATTGTTTCCTGTGTGGCCTGGCTCTCACCCGGTTTTTCAGTGAAGTTGATAATTCGGATTTTGCAGTTCTCGGGGGTACGTGGTGACTCTACACTTCGAGGCACTTCGATTACTTCCGGGAGACCTACATTATAATAATCACCCAACAACGTGTAATAATCTACTGAATTCCCCTTATCCTGGATTTTAAATTTCTTCTGAAGACCAATGCCAATTCCCTGATAGGCGAGATAAGTAACCTCTATATCCGCACTGTTTTGTTCGTTCAGTAGGTCCTGGGGGACATTCCACAGCATTCCGAGGCGACCATCTACGGGGAAATATTTGGTAGGAGGGTACTTCTCAGCCATAGGATCCGTTTCTCCGTTTCGGATAACGAAATTGGTAATACTGTCTCCGTTTACAATTACCTGATTTGAACCGCCTAGGTTAACGATGCGCACATTGGAACTTTTGGAGGCCTCGGTGCTGTATCTGTTATCTACTTCTTCGACAAATTTGTCCTTAGAACAGGATACAAAGAGTCCGAGCAAGAGCAGGACGAATATTTTTTTACTACTTTTCATATGCTAGAATAGATTATAGGTAAAACCAAGCATCACTTCACTTCCGCGTTTGTAGCTGCGGTTTATGTATTCATTTCCATACCATTTGCCACCGGTGTTGGGGTTGGCATATACGGTCTTGATCGCTGGGTTGAGGATGTTTTTGGCATAACCCTTAAAGGTCAACCGGGGCACTATTTTCTGGCTAAAGACAAAATCAAGCGTCGGTGCCGGCTGTGTATACAGATCCGGTTCCCCGGTCAGGTTGATCTGGATCAGGCGTTCACCAACCATATTGAATGTCGTGGTCAGATCTGTTCCGGTTTTTTTATTGTTGTAATTTAGCCAAGCATTGATGGAATAAGGAGCCTGTTCAAACAAAGGGCTGTTGAGTGGAGCATGGCGGTCGATAAACCGGTTTGCTGCAAGTCTTTCTTCGGATTTTTTGATTTCGCTTTGCGCAATCAACAGATTTGATCCAAAAAAAAGCACATCTTTTTGTCCCCAGAATTTACTCAGGTCTTTTACGGCTTCAAATTCCAATCCCCAGACACGCCCAGTATTTTTATCGTTTTGAAACTGTATGATCGGAAATTCAGGATAGGTCGCCGCGAGGCCCTCCGTTTTCAGGCTGAATACTTTGACCAATTGATTGTTGATTTGTTTTCCAAAGGCTGAAATGGCAAATACCTCACCTGCCTCCGGAAACCATTCCCATCGAAAATCGAGGTTCTGCGTCTTCTGATTGATCAGATCCCGGTTACCAACGATTAAGCCCATTTGATAAGGGTCAAATTCAAAGACGTTGGTAATCTCCCGAAGTTCAGGTCGTGCCAGGGTACTGTTGTAAGCCAGGCGAAAATTCATATCTTTTCTGAATTTATAAGTCAGGTTGGCCGAGTAATACGGAACGTATTTCGTCTTATATACCGAGTTGGCATCTCCAAAAGGAGTGACCAAGATATTACCTTCCTCGTCGACAGAAGCCAGTTTGGGATCCACGTAAACATCTTTGGTGTCTACCCGCGTCTGAATATTTGTTTTTTCGACCCGTATACCACCCGTCAGGCGGATATTTTGGGGCAGCTGCAGATCAAGCATGGCGTACGCCGCCCGGGTTTCATAGAAACCTTTATAATTATTGGGTGATTTTTTGCTGTTGTACAAAAAGCCACCTACGGGAATTTCACCTTCACCGGTACTGCCGGAGGGTACTTTTACGCCGATTACTTCATTGCTGACCATCCGATTGAGGTTACCCTCCACATCAAGAAGTGTAATCCGTCCGTGGTCGTTGAAGTTAGAACCAGGGAGAAAGAGAATATTTTCGGTAAAATGGCGCTCCCTATAAAGGTAGTTAACACCGGTTTTTAATTCTTGCTTTTGACCGAGAAAAGGAAAGGGAATAACAAGATCCGCTTTATGGTTGTAACTATCTTCGTTGAGGTTTCTCCAGCGTCGACCATTCGGTTCGGCCTGAATGGTTCCATAAGTACCAAAGCCGTTTACATAACCAGAGCTTAAGGCATAAAGATGTTCGGTGTACGCCCATTCGCTATTTGCTCCACCTGTCGTACCCACGATTGGTTTCATGTAATAGGTGCCACCTACTGGGACATAGTCTATCAATGAGACATAGCGAAAATCAGGATCATTTTGGCTAGATTTAGACATAGAGAGATTATAACTCAGTCGCGGAGAGTAGCTGGATTTTAAGAACTTGTGCTCCCCCTGAAAATTAAAAGTCTGCAAATCACGTAGCGTTTGCTTCAAGGAATAGATGGTACTATAAACATCTCCGGTTAGTCCAGTATATTCATACGCTCCCCTCATGTTGGTGGCCTTTGATTCCCCGCCCCAGCTTCCCACATACTGTGCACTGATCTCATGACGAGGATTGAACCGATACGTTAATCCGGCGAGCATGCCATAATTAAGTGTCTCTACTCCCGTATTCTCCTTATAGGATTGATATTTCCCCATATATAGGCTGTTTGGTGTAATATAGTTTGGGATATGACGGTAGCTGTAGATATCAGGGTTACCTGTGACAACTCCCTGGTAGATACTATACTGGGTGAGATCTCCATTGTATATGTCTGTTGTGCGTCGGTAGTAATTTCCGCCGAGAATCACGCCTAGGGTATGCTTGTCATCAAATAGTTTATATGAATTTCCAAACGTAGCGGAGTAAAGTTGATTGAGGGGAGCACGTCGGTGCTTGGTGGTCATGACTGGATCAAAACTTTGCATGATGCCGTTGATCCGTTGGACCTCTGTTCTTGCTGCCGGACTGTAGCCACTGTTTGCAATCAGATTATGGATATCACCGAGTCCTTTGGGGTATTGAGTGGAAAGGTTCAGAAAATCTGATGTCAAGTTTTTATGATTGATCTTGGTACCGAGAAGGCCCATGTCACTGTTCCAGAAACTATTGTATCGGCCACCTATCCCAATATTGGAGTTGAATCCCGTTTGCGCGATAAGCTCAAAAGTCATGCTATCCGGTACTGACTTTGTTTTAAGTTCCACAATCCCAGAGGCAGCATCGGCGGGTTTATCGGGTGTAACGGTTTTGTATACGGTGATATTATCCAACAGCGAAGCCGGCACCAGATCCAAAGGAATGGAACTTTTGTCAGGGTCGGAGGATGCGAGACGGACACCGTTCAGTTGACCGATAACGGAGCGATCCCCCAGTCCGCGTACGGCGACATACTTGTCGTCGGTTACGGTGACACCCGTTACCCGGGAAAGGGCCTGCGTTGTGGTGATGCTGGCTGTGCGTTCGATCAGCTGTGCCGAGATGGCATCCTGCACGATAGAAGAATTTTTTCGCTCTTCGAGTACTGCTACTTCCGTATTGGTGCGGCGACGGGCTTGTACACTTACGGCTACTTCCTCAAGTCTTTCAGACGCTTCGCTCATTTTTACAAGGATACTGTCATTGGATCCGACCTTGATCTCCTGGGGCTCCATACCTAAAAAAGTAAATAGGAGCGAAGCTCCGGTTGCGGTAATCGTAATCGAGAAATTTCCATTTGCATCTGTCGATGTGGCAGCCTGTGCACCTTTGACGCGCAGTGAAACACCCGAAAGCGGTTTACCGCTCGTATTGGTGACCCGACCTTTTACCTGCCGCTGTTGAAACCTGTCCGGTGTACTGGTTTTATTGTCAGGTAGTTTTGAAATGCTAACATATTGGTCTTTGATCAGGTATGTATAAGGCTGTCCACTAAAACAAGCCTTTAATGCCTGGTCTAGGCTGACATTAGTTACACGAATATTAACGGGTTTTGCATTGTTAAAAATAGCTGTATTATACAGAAAACTGAAGCTGGTTTGCTTCCTGATCTCCTCCAGCACAAGATATATACTGCTGTTACGTTTTTCCAGCGTGACACGCTGGGCATATGTAAAAGCACTTACCTGTACAAAAAAGCAGGTCATTAATACCATGGTGATTTTCATAACACGCATGATTTGATAAAAATTCATACTTTTGTTGAAGTTAAATTATCTATTGATGTTAGGACATTACTTTGGTAGCTTAACTATTCGGCCAAAGGTGGTGCAAACACCTTTGGCTATTTTATTAAGCAAGCTCATTTTTAGGTAACTAATCGCTCACTGTCAACCTCCTTCCTACAATCTTTATTTTGACCTCTTTTGTAGACTCGATCATGTCTACGATAGAAGAAAGTGGTATGGAACGGGATATGATTCCGGTAAATTTAATTTTACTATACTGCGACGGACAGTTAATTTCAAGGTCATACCAACGAGCGAGTTGTTTGAGCATCTTGTCAAGATCTTCGCCTTTAAATACAAATTCTCCATTTTTCCAGGCCAGTTGTCGCTGAATATCCGCAGTATGTACAGTTAGTTTATCCGAGAGCAAGGATTCTTGCCCAGGTTTTAATAATACAGATGCACCATCCAGGGAAGATGTCACACGGACGCTGCCTTCCACCAGTGTGGTTCTTATAGTGGGCTCATCTTGATAAGCATTGATATTGAATTGCGTACCTAAGACCTGAATCAGTTGTTTGTCGGTCTCAACGACGAAAGGTAGCGCCTCGTGGCTATGTGGGCGTTTTAGTTTTGCTACTTCAAAATAGACTTCTCCGGTCATTTTTACCCGTCGCTCGCGCTGGTCAAAACGGGTCGGATAACTTAAGGAAGAAGCTGCATTTAACCAAGCTTTAGAGCCATCAGGGAGAATGATTCGATACTGACCTCCATTGGGTGTGGATACCTTATTGAAGGCTAGCGATCTTACTGTAGCTTGATTTTCGCTATGGTAGACAATTTCACCTGCGGCAGTTTTTTCGACATGTACACCGAATTGGTAGGCCAATTTTCCACTCTTGGCATCAGACAGCGCGATTGTCGATCCATCGGCGAGGGTCAGTAACGCCTTATCGCTACCTGGCGCGATTTGATGATCTTTCTGCGCCAGCTTTTTCAGGTTTTCACTGCCGTTGTCAAGATGGAATAATAAGCCAAAAGAAACCATGATCAAGACTGCGGCTGCGGCTATATAGGGACCCCACTTTTTTGGAAATCCAGTCCTAAATTCCTGCTGGGACATCGGAATGGCATGCCTCGTCTTGAAAGCCAATAACTTGTCATTCAACTCGTCTTGTTCGGTGTTTGTTTCAGGCAACAGATCCGGTATTAATTCGTCCATGACATCGTCAAACAAACTTTTATTCTCCGGATCGGATATCAGGAGATTTACTTCCTGTCGTTCCTGATCTGTTATGTCACCTAAAAGGTATTTTTTTAGCAGCTTACGCTGCCGTTGGTTTACATTCATCCACTGAAATTATTTCTCGTGCGTTATTGGGCAATCTTTAAGACTATTTTTGCTGTCAACAAAAGAATGCGTATACATAAACACAAACACATTTTTTTTCTCATACCACCCAATGAGCTTTAAAGTAAATTGTAGTGTATTGAAAATCAGTAGAATAAAATCGTGGATAGGTGTCCGTTTACGGTTATCCTTAGTGCAGCTTGAGATCGGGTAGCGGGCTGCCAGAGAGATGATTAAAAAAAGAGGTTCAATGAAAGGATGGCAAGTACTGAAACCAGTTTCTCCGCAAGTTGGCGGCGGCATATGGCCAAGGCGGAAACCATGTATTTTTCCACGACATTGATCGAAATACCCAACTTTTCACTGATTTGTGCATAAGTTAGGTTTTCTTCCCGACTCATACGGAAGACTAATTGTTTTTGAGGAGATAGATGATTGATGGTCTCTTCATATATCTTGATCATCTCAGCATCCAAGATATTTGTATCTACCATGCTGCTTGATAGCAGCTTTTCTTCGGGTATATTATCTATGTGTACTGTTTCAGTTAATTTGGAACGGAAGTGATTATAGACCGCATTCTTGAGCGCCCGGCGGAGATAAAAGCTGAACTCGATATTTTCAGGTAATTTTTCTCTGTTTTTCCAAATCCGGAAGAGGACATCCATAGCTAATTCTTCACTCATAGGTTTATCCCGGATAAACTTAAAGCAATATTGAAAGGACGCTTTATGGTAACGCTTAAACAGCGTATCGAATGCCCCCTGATCGCCATTAATAAAGCGGCGCAAAAGTATGGAATCTGACAATACGGTTAACACTTCCTTTTTCATAGTAATTATGCTATGGTAGTGCTACAAATATCGACGCCTTAAGTTAACTGAGTATTAGTAAATCATTAATTGTATTTCTTAAAATAATTTCTATTCAATTTAATCTAAAATTCTTCATATTTACCGATGATGACGACAAAGCACCGCTTATATTTGAATTTTGTTTATCCCAATTCCAGAACTGAAGAAGGTTTCCCAATTCTTTCCTAAATTGATATTTAGCTTAGGTTATCACAATATTTAAAAATTAAAACTTGAGTTATATGACTAATTGGAATTTAATAAGAGGGACGGAAGGAAAATTGTCTTCCCAGGATATCAGAAAAAATATTTTATCATACATTATCCAAAATCACCCTGCAAGTCTGATTCAATACATTGAAAAAGAACATAATATTTACAGAATTGATATTCTGGGTAGAGATAGTCTAATATTCGATTTGCAAGGCCAATTTGTAAAAGCAAATATCAGAAAAATCAAAGGATAGACCCGCGGTAAGATCGCCTGTCATAGTAAAGCACGTTATCCAAGTACCCATTTGTGAAGTCCTCGATTCACTATTTACGATATCTATTAAACTATTGCCACACGATATCGTCCAATGAATAGAAGTTAAGGATTATGGGAGGGTTAGATTAGTTTTTTAAGGTCGAGTTTGAAGGACTCGGCCTTTTTTATTTTTGCAGTATCGCTTTCAGAAATCTGTTGTTGGCTACGGCAATTTTCTTGTCTAATGTAATCTGACGGTAGCTGATGTGGACAGTTGGATCAGCTCACTATATTGTAGATAGCAATCCACCGGCCAGCCTATTATGAGGGGTATTGACTATGCACTAACCCATATTGCCAGCGATATTTAGCGGGGAGTGTGGTTATAGAAAGAGCTTTTACCGAGGTGGCAGAAGGAGGTATTATAGTGGCAATAGCAAATCCCTTTGACTGGATTTCTTACTCTTTCAACAAGTCCCTATCTTGTGTATAGTACATCTGTTCAGGGATTTCTGCAAGAGTCGATTCATGCACCTTATTTCCAATCGTATAAAACTCTTGGAAGCTCATAATCAAAGGTTTCCATTTGTCGGGGTCGACTCTGTTCGGTTTACTATCCATAATAATTGATGTATCCAAATATATCCTGTTTATTTTTAGTTCAAACGTGATAATTTTTCCCTGCTCTATATTTTCATCCGCTGCCAATTTATGAATCGCTTTGACAACAGCTTCCATTTGTACCGGGCATTCGTTTACCCTAGGGGCATTGACGGTTTCGGAAGGTAACTTTGTCAATCCTGCAATTTCAAATTTATTTTCTTCGAAGCGATATCCCTTTAATATTTTAGTTTGTGAAACAGGATTAGAGCCCGTGGTTCTAGCAAGCCGGTTTACAGCCTCTACTTCATTTACTGAAGGTAAATTTAAAACAGCTTCTTTTGTAGCCATTAAGTTCTTGGCTGTTTGAGATGATGCACCAAGACCAATGACACACCGCCAACCTAACCAGAAAATTGAGGAAATGGGAGCGAGATTATCGGTACCATTCGCATTTTTGGTACTGATAAGAGCTACCGGTGTGCCGAAATACAAAATAGCGGGATCGCTTTTAATATGCATATTCTAATTACTTTAATGATTTTCTTTCTAATTATCCCCATATTATGTTGTAAAACTAACTATGTCAAATAAATATTAAAATCCGATTCTTGCGAAATCCTGTTACATTTTACGTACAAACTTTAAAATCCGTATGGCGTCTTTTACTAATCAAGTACATTATCTAATTCTTTTTCTAAGCTTTTAGGTATTTTATTATCTTTTTCTCGCCTGGTTGGTCTTTCTTAGAATCGGAAGAGGATGGACCAACTAATTCAATTTGACTTTGCCTCATCCTAAGAAATGTTATAGCGTATATTGCGAAATTCTATTTATTTGACATTTGTTTCAAATAGCTGTCGTAGTTAAAATAAGGTTCATTGCAAAGCGAATTCGCTTTTAGGTACAGCGTTCCAGTTTTGTTGTCCAAAATAACATTAAAATGTTTTAGGATCTGATTTCCAAATAAGCTTGCTTTGTTATTTGGTATTGCAGGATTGGACGCATTGGTCACGATATCTTTGAATCCTACACCCGCGATGAGAGCATCTAGACGAATTATTTTTCGTCCGTTGACGACAGTCAGCGGCTGCAAATCTGCCCAATTATTTTCTAACCCGGTAAAATCATTCCCGATCAGCATAGCGCCGTTTCTGCCAGTATCAAAGAGAAACCAAGCTTGGTATCTTTTGTTGTTATGAAAAATATCAGCTTTAAACATAGGGCGGTTTTGCACATAATATACAGGCATTTTTTTATAATCTTTGGCTTGTTTTGGCAATTCGTCATAAATAGTAAATTCGTTCTTATCATAATCGATTCCGATAATTTTATCCCGAAAAAATCCGTTTCCTATGATTATATCTTCGAAATCGTCCATATTTCCAACTTCGGTCAGCGGAATTCCATTCCACTGCAAATCAGAAATAGTCAATTGATTATCCAGACTTGTCCTTTCTTTGTTGACTCCGTGTGTATTGCTCACCATTTTGTATGAAGAAAACTCCAACCCGATTTTATCTGAAGATTTTTTGTTAACAACGCTGGTTCCTGCTCCTAAGTCAAACTGTAGAAGTACGTTTTTATCGTTGATTTGTCCTTCGAAAAAGATCTTGGAATTGAGTAGTTTGAAAGGTATGCGTACTGGATATGTCGCTTTGGTTTTGAGGGTAGAGACATCTGGGGGCAGTGTTGACGAAATCTGAATGTGACAGCTGTCTTTCCCGTTGAGCAATACCACAAAATCATATTTTTTACCTGGCTTGGTAAGGATGTTCAATTGCTCTTGGTCTGTCTTAAATTTTATAACACTTTTTTGTGAAGGTAGATTCACGTAATAAATATCAGGATGAGCTTCCGGTTCCAGACGCCAATCCATTTTCACGTGAGCCCCATCATTTATCCAGGTTTTTGTCGAAGTAGATTTTATCGTCCTGATTTTTTGTTGAGCATAGCTGAAGTTTACGCCTAAAATAAGCAGTATCATAGCTATTGAAATGATCTGTTTCATACCTGTTGTTTTCATGTTTTACATTTTTGATCAAAGAAATGAAGCTTGTCTGTAAAACACGAAAATTATGCCCGCCAATGCCCCGACAGGCATCCGACAGATACCCGACAAAGGTTATAAAATATTGATATTCGGTAGTATACGGTCTGTGTTTTCTTTGCTTAGAGAGATTGCATTTCGGATAATAACCAATCCATTCACACCGATCCAAAGAATAGGTATAAGTATTTTTACGTTACTTTCCACTCCAAACCAATCGTTAAGAATCAAAACAAAGATGCATAGTACAATTCCAATCAAGGTCCAAACGATTTGGATAGACAGCAGTTTTTTATTGATGAGGTTCATTTTTTTCTTCCATAAAATCAGGATAAGGGGGATGAGAATGTTCAGCGGTGGAAGGCAGATAAATAGCAACGTAATGAGATTTACGATTTTATTCCATCTCATCGTAGCCTGATTTTTATTGTCAGAAATTTCCTGAAATTCAAAGTATGACTCCTCCACTTCCAGCGCTTTTGCAAGAGCTTTGAGTGTAAACCCCTTCGGTATTTGTCCGGATTCGATCCGCTGGATGGTTCTTACAGAAATACCCGACTTCTCTGATAATTCTTCTTGTGTCAGGCGAAGCTTTTCCCGCTGTTCAGTTAATTTCGACATACCTTTATATTTATCATATATTATATGTGCTAAGGTAACGAAAACAAGTTTTATTGTTTTTTCAAAAATCAATAATGGCTTTTTATTTTCACTCAAAATCTTTTTTTCCAAAAAGCAGAATTATTCCAGCGTTGTTCTTTCTCATAGAAAGATCTTTTGGTTTTAAGATATTGATTGTATATTTTGTTTATATTTTCTTGGTAGTTGTTAAAAGTCATTGTATGTCCTAAATAGGCGTCTATAATTGCTTTAGCTCCGTTACATCCAGAGGTCATTGCAAACCCAATGCCCATAGAAGAAATGGGATCAAATGAAGCTACCGCATCCCCTACAGCCAAAAAATTCTTTTTGGAAAGAATATCCGTAACTTGAGAAAAAGCATTTTTTATCCACGGTTTTCCTATCGAATCTGCAGCAGCGATTTTACGATTGATATAGGTTGTTTTTGCCAATAATGCATTCCAGTTTTCTATTTTTTTAAGTCTTTTTTCTTGGATGATATTTGCGTCTGAAAAGAATGTTAGTGTCATTGTTTGATTGGGCAAAGTGGCACAGTACCACCATCCGTCTTCGGTAGATTCGATCACAATGTCTTGTTTGATGTGCTGCGCTTCTTTGAAATAAAGAAACCTTCCGATTGCGGTAAGTTCATCATATCTTTTAGATTCAACACCTAGCTTTCTGCCGACATTAGCTAGTCTTCCGGTAGCATCTATCAGAAAGGTTGCCTTTACAGTAAAATTTCCTTTTGCATCGTGTTTTAAGCTTACTGTCCAGCAGTTCTCCTCATCCTGATCAAAGTTGAGACATTTTGTTCTTGGAAAAATAATACCACCTTGGTCTGATACTTTCTCCAAAAGCATATAATCAAATTCTTCCCTGTTTAGTTGAAAACTCTCAATATCCGCATTAAAAATGGAGTCTCTCACTAACATCCTTTCACTTCCCCAGGCCGCAGTTGTACTGTATCCCTTGATAAAATTATCCTGTTTGAAATGATCCTTTTCAATGCCTATATATTTCATCAAATCAAAAATACTCGAATTGACCTGTTCACCGATTTTTATTGATTCTAAGTTCGTCTCCTCTATAATCACGACTTGTAGATCCGAATATTTAAGTAAACTTAAAGCGGCGGAAGTCCCTGCGGGACCTCCACCGACAATTAAAACATCAGTTTCTAGAGTGTTTTGCATCTTTTATCGTCTATTTCGGGTTCCCGAGCGCGGTAACGGCATACGTTCACCCACTATTTCAATCTTTTTAAATCCAACTTCTTCCAAATGAGCCATCAATAATCGGCCTTTTTCGCTTCTCTTTTTTATAATCTGTGGATTTTCTTCAATATAGAAAACAGGAATTGTCGTTTCATCATCCTCTTTATTCCCGCTAATTTGACTGACAGGAACGTTGTCATAAGTAAATATTTCATTGTTTCTTTCAGTTTCTACAAAGAAAGGAAACCCAGTACTGTGTGAATTTTTATCCCTGATAAAACCCAGTGCATACCAATATGTGACCATTTGTGTAAAGCTATTTATTCCACGGGCATAATTCATTTGCTGACCAGCAGGAACATTAGTTGCAACTTGACCATCCGCAGTAAATTCACCTACCAAGACGTCCCATGGACTTTGAGGCGGCCACCAGTAAGAATAGTAGGTGGGGGGCAGGGGAGCCGCCGGATCACCGGTCTTATTTATGTAAGGGTCTGTGAAATTGATCAACTGGATCGTGCATTGGAAGAAATCTGCCTGCCACGGACAAGCCATTCTTTTGGTGAGATCACCCGGTTCACAACCACCACCTTCACACTCGTCTCTGGAGGGAGTTAATCCATACGTAGCATATCGCTGTTCGTTTCCGTATTGTAAAATTCTATACGGGCTGTCATAAATGATCGGGTTTTGAAGACTCCATGTGACTTGAATTCCAGGGCACATTGGCAGGCCGACGCAATTACCGACACTTGCCGTATCCCTCGAATTTACGGGATATTGATTATAATTAGGGGTGCTAATGAAATAACCATTAGCCCATTGTTGCATCAAGAATAACTGAGTCTCATCTAGCGCCAAGAATATTCCACACTTTTATGCACTTCATCCGTCACAGCTTCTCCCCATTTTATGTTAATTATTTTTCAAATTGACAACCACATTTCCCTTTCCCAATGCTGCAGCCAATCCTGAAGAATTGTCAATATACCCGAGTTGCGTATAACTGTATGGAGTATTGAAGTTTTTATAAAAAAGGACGGGCGTATTGCTTCCGTAAAGTGTTAAGTCGCCCGATTTAATATCACCGCCGACGGAAGAATTGGTTGGTAAATTGTAATATTTTTCGTTATTATTTAGTTCGATCATATTAATTGTAAGTGGTAACATAGCTCTGAGCGAATTTGCACTTGGATTGTCGTTGAATGTTGCCACAAAAACAGGCAGTACCGGCAATGACTGTTTGTTGAATAAATTTTCTTTGTGAATTTTTGATATTATTTGACATGAAAGTTGTGATTTAGGAGTTGATATCTTTGATGACCTTTGCAGGAATGCCACCTACAATCGTGTTGTCAGGCACATCTTTTGAAACCACCGAACCGGCGGCCACGATGGCATTTTCGCCAACAGTTACACCTTGTAAAATGGTTGCCCCTGCGCCGATCCAGGCGTTTCTTTTGATGTGAATTGCGGCAGGTACAAGTGCGTGTCTATTTTCGGGGGCAATAGGGTGACCTTCAGATAGTAAACTTACTTTGGGTGCAATTAATACATTATCCTCAATAGTAATTACACCTAAATCCAAAAATGTACAATCGAAATTGATGAATACGTTTTTACCGATTTTGGTATGCTTTCCATAATTGAAGTACAGCGGTGTAAATACGGCGACACTTTCATCAATCTCCGAACCAGTTATCTGGCTTAGCAAATTCCTAATTTCCTTAGGCTCGGTGGAGTTGTTCATTTGTACAAGCAATTTTTGTGTATGGTACGATGCTTCACGCATTTTATAGGCTTCGGGGTCGCTGGCCAAAATGGTCTCGCCATTTTTTAATCGTTCGAAAATATCTTTAGTAGTCATTGTCTTGTCGCTTATTTTGTGCAAAAATAACTTAAATTAAAAGGTATTTAGTTACATTTATGTCGCAAATAATATCACATATCACCTATTATTGATGTTTTTTTTAGTTTTTAATAAATATGCCAGTAAATCAAAAAGTTATCCTTTACAAACCACCGTTAAAGGCTCAGTTTCCTGAAGATTTTCAAAATCGGTTTCACACCCATATTTATTGCCAAAGTGGCTGGATAAAATTCGTGTTCGATGGTCGTAAATTCCATTGTAAAAAAGGCGAATTTATCTTCTGGCTGGCAGGCCTGCCTATTTCAGAGTTATCTGTTTCAACAAATTTTAAAGCAACAATATTATTTGTTGACAAAGATTTACTGACTACCAGTTTACCAAGTGCGACAGTGAGTATCGATAGCTATATTCACGCACGGGAAAATCCAATTTTACACCCAGATAAAAGAGACCGGGAGAAAATCCTCCGGAATTTTGAATTGCTGTATGATAAATCAGTAGAATTAACCACCGGTTTTACAAGGAAGCGCTCAAACTCCAAATGCAATTGTTTTTGTTCGAAATGTGGCATGTTTTTGAAGATGAACTGGATAGAAGAAAGCGGAGTTTGCAGAGCGGTAGCCTGTATGAAAGGTTTGTACAGTTGGTGCAAGAGCATTGCATGAACAAACGTGAAGTACAGTTTTACAGTGATCGGCTAAATATCACGCCGAAATATCTCAACTCCATTTGTAAACTAAACACCCGGATCACCGCTTCGGAATGGATACAACGGTACACAAAAGAACGTATACTCCTTTACCTGCAAAATAAGAACCTCAATATTTCCGAAATTGCCGATGAAATGAATTTCTCAAGCCGTTCTTTCTTTACCCGTTACGTAAAAAAAATACTTGGTGTAACACCTAGGGAGTATCGGGAACGACTGTGATGTATAGCTGACATATTCAACAACCTTATAGAAAATTCAGCAAATCCGTTGACCGAGCTCTGGCTTAGCATATGATTTATATGAGGTACGGATCGATCTTGCCAAGGTGACGATTTTATCATGCTGATTTCAGTTTCTCCTGTTAAGTTTATAATGGGAAATTTACGTTTTAGTAAAAAGTAATAAAACCTGATGATATTAAAGCTAGATTTTTTAAACCCTTATTTAGTGTTAATAGAAAGATACTTAACATCCTTTTCTACAGAAGTTTATTACGTATATTTAAGAGGGTGAAATGTTGATCATTGACAACTTATAAAAATTAGAAGAAAAATAGCTTCCAATATGCAGGGTCTTTGTATGGTTTTCGATGTTTCTATAAGTGAAAATATGTTTAGAACAGTTTTATTACGTTTGGTAAAAAACAATAATAATCAAGGATAATTTAAATTATGAAAAAGGTTCTTTTTAGTTTAGTCATGTTAATATCCACATCTCTAATTTACCATTTGAAGGCTCAAACACAAAAACTCGTTAACGGTGATTTTTTTGATACCGTTGTAAATAACCACAATCAAATCTTTCAGTTTTCAGGTATTCCATCGGCTGTCGAAATGGTTCTAAAGTGTTGTAAAGCAGTAGATTTTAATTTTTATAACTTACAAAATGATTGGCAAAACAAAACCGATGGATCTTTCCGTGACTTTGACAATAAAGAATTATACGGAATTACCTTTTCCCAAAAATTTAATTTACCTCGGGATGCCAATTTTCCGATGGATAGCCTTTTTCAAACCATAGAAAATGAATTGAAGTCTGGTAAAAAAGTAATTATCGCACTGAATATGGACGCGAACTGGTCTATTTTTGTCGTTTATAAACAGTCTAAGGATGGAGAATTTATTTCATATAGCAAATTTGGAAGCCATACATTAATAGTTAGAAACACAAAAGAGATTGTGAAAAAGTCTAGCGGTACGGAAATCATGACTTATCGTACTCCCTCTCGTTCGTAGCAAGGACTAAGCATCTTATATGGTATAGACCTGTAGTCTGTTTCTTGTTCTTCCTACCAAAAAGTAAAAATAGATATATAAAAAAGATAGCGAATGAAGTCGTTGCCTTTAAACAGCCGTTAGCCATTATATTTTATTAGTAGAATATTAAAATGAGCATGTTATGGCGAGCATAGTATGTTTCTGAACTAAAATTCTGACTATTTAGTACGCCTTTGTGGGGTTAGGTAAAAGGAAATAATAATTTAAATTATGAAAAAGATTATCTTAAGTTTAGTGGTGTTGATGTCCACATCTGTTATTTTTCATTCGAAAGCTCAAGCACAAAAAAACGATAGTTATGATTTTTTTGATACAGTCGTGAATAACCACGATCAAATCTTTCAATTGTCTTGCATTCCATCAGCTGTCGAAATGATACTAAAATATTATAAAGCCGTAGATCTTGATTTTTATGATTTACAAAATGAATGGAAAAACAAAAGTGATGGTTCTTTCCGTAACTTTGACAATAAAGAATTATACGGATTTACTTTTTCTCAAAAATTTGTTTTGCCACGGGATGAAACCTTTCCGATAGATAGCCTTTTTCAAACGATAGAAAATGAATTGAAGTCTGAGAGAAAAGTGATTATCTCACTTCCGGCGGAGGCGGGTTGGCATATGTTTATTATCTGCAAACAAACACCGGATGGAGACTTTGTTTCATATAGCAAACTTGGAAACCATACATTAATACTTAGAAATACAAAAGAAATTGTGAAAAAGTCTAACGGTACAGAAATCATGACTTACAGCATTCCCACTCGTTTGTAGTGAAGTAAGTGACTCTATCTGACAATAATAGTCATAAGTTCTGTTCTTAAGGGACTGTAAATTCCGATGCGTAATTGCCGACATTTAACTTCTGTGGATAAATCTTCCGATTGCATTATTATACTAGCAAAAAAATATTAGGGTCACTAATTACGATTTACTCCAATTTATTCTTTTCCAAAATCAACCCTATTGAATTTACGTAGGCCTTATTTTTCGAGAAATCATTGTGGCTTTCATTTTGCAATGTGATAAATTGGTCAGCAGCCTTAAATAGTTTTGAGAGCTTGACAGAAGAACCGTAATACACAGCTGTATCCTTGTTGCCATGAAAGATAACTACAGGACATCTTACCGTCTTTAGGAAAGAGGAATTATCAAAACTATAGGGTATATTGGAGGTATCCAATTCAGGAGCGACATCATTTGTCCAGTCTTTTAGATTATAATATGGCGCTTGCAGAATCAGAAGATTTGGATGGTTGTTCGCAGCTACGTATGATGCGAGTGCGGTGCCCATGGATTGGCCTAAAACTACGATCTGATTTTCCGAATAAGTTTCCATTAGCTTATCATAAACAATTTGAATGTCCCGATAGAGCGTATCCTCGTCAGTTACCTTTCCTTGGCTCTTACCATAACCACGATAATCGAGCATAAATACATCGTATTCTTTGGCCGTGTATATTGGAGCAATTTTACCCCAAGTATCCAATGCATTGTTGCTTCCATGTAAATAGAATATGACACCTTTAGGCTTCTTTGCCTTAAATAGTAGGCCATGTAAAAGGGTACTATCATCAACTTTGATAAACTTCTCTTCAAAAGGAATGTCGAAGTGGAAAATTATATTATCAACTTTTTTGCCGGGGAATAGTTGGTCGGCTAACAAATTCTTCCAATCTTCCGTTGATAAGGATGTTTTGTTTTGTGCATTACTGAAATAGGGTAGCAAAATGAAAGCAATGAAAAAATATATACTTCCGAAAGGTAGTGTTTTAATACCTACTTTTTTTGCCATGTTATGTGCTTTATTAGTCTTCATTTTTATATAGGAATACAAAAAATGGTATTGACAAGCTGATCCTCTCTTATCACATAAAACGAATACTGAATTATATACGTTAACGACCAATTTTTGTTCGTACAATTTAAAAATAATATATCATATCCCTGATATTTTTCTATTGCAATGCGGAATCTGTCGATAACTGAAATCCCAAAATAGTAGGGCAGCAATCTAACTTACATCGGTGAAAAAACCGCAAATTCCTACGAATGATAATTTATCTCCAGCGAATTATAATTCGTTCACTTTCCTACAGGTTTTAAAGCTAAATTTGTGGCCAATATGAAGGTAATTAACTTAGATAGGTTGACCGATAGGTATTTAAAGCCTGCAGCAACGAAAAGTTTACCAGTTATTGAACGAAATTAAGAATCATGAATAAATTATTATTACTAGCCATTTTACCCCTAATTATTTCTTGCAAAAGTCAAGAAAAGATAGATATAGCGACATTAAACTTAAACGAGCCGATTGAAAAAATCAGCAGTTTTGATGATCGATTATTGATTGGCGTAGAAACTGTTGAATATCCTTTTAGTTTGTTGTTGGAGGTTGAGAAATCGAAGCAATATAGTTTCGATGGAATTGATTTAGAAGGACAGCGGATTATTTTTCTAATCGACGCGGAGAAACTGAAAACAGATAGCATTACACGCTTTGGTGGTGGACATATTGATCTCAAACAGGCTAAAAATACCAGTGAATTAGATGAAGCTTTAAAAAATTACGATGCAGAAAGTAAAATCTACGGTGTAAGAATTGAGATGAAAACGGCAGGACTACAGTCCAATATTTTAAAAAAACTAGAGGCGAAATACGGTAAGGGGACTAAAAACCCAAATACCGACAACGGTTTGTACTGGAATATCAAGGCCCAAAACAAATTTATTTTTTACGCTCCAGATTACCGCAGGTTAATCATTCTGAACAATACCGATCTGTCTAAAACTTGCTATTGGGATATCATGAATGGTTTAATTGACTTTGGCGGATGCAATAATGAAAGATACATGGCCGACTTGATGAAAAATGCGACCAAGCCAGAAGATGTTAAAGAGAAGCCTACGATAAAAATTGATAAAGCTTGGAACATCAATGGTTTGATTGTTGGCAAAACAACTGAAGAAGACTTTGTAAAATCAGCCACAAACAAACGTTTTGAACGCATGATAGAGTTTGATGGCGCTACCGGAAAAACTAACGAAATCTATTATCAGAATAACTATCATGATTTCTACTTTTACTTTGCTGTCAACAAAAGCAATCCGGATAACCAAAGAGATAACTTTATCAATGGCTACGCCATCAACGACTTTAAGAAGGTAGATATTTCATTTGAAAATGGCTTAAAACCAGGTTTAAAATTTGAAGAAGTGCTCAAGTTGTTAGAAAAGCTGAAAATAGCCTATCATCCGGTGGATTTTGCGAATTTCATCGAAATTAAAACTTCACCGTATAAAGTGACTTTGAATTTTAACGACAACATGTTGCTATCCGGAATGTTTATAAAATAGCTTTTTGAGCATTTTTGTAAAAGAAGTAAAGGAAATCTATCTTTATAAATCGTTGTAAGATCAAGCTAATGAAGAAGATTAAAAAGTTCGTTTTACCTGCTATCATCCTATGTCTAATAGGCTTAGCTGTTGTTTTGGTAACCAATTGTAATGTAAAGGCCAAAACAGAAAAGATGATTTTCACCGAACTTAAAGATGTACCCAAAACTAAGGTAGTCATCATCTTTGGAGCTGGTATAAACGGTGATCAGCCAAGTCGGTATTTAAAAGATCGGCTTGATGCTGGGATTTCGCTTTATAAAAACAACAAAGTTAATAAAATATTGCTGTCAGGAGATAACGGAAGGGACGAATACGATGAGCTCACCGTAATGAAGTTGTATTGTCAAAAAAATGGCGTCGATACCACAAAAATTTATATTGACTACGCTGGGTTTGATAGCTATTCGACGATGTACCGTGCAAAACATATCTTTAAGGTTGATACCGCAATCTTGGTATCTCAGAAATACCACTTAAACAGATGTGTTTACCTTGGCGATCAATTGGGCATAAAGTCATTCGGCTATAGTGCAGATAGAGGCATTTATCCAGGTTATAAATACTATTCATTTAGAGAAAAACTATCCGTTACGAAGGCCGTTTTGGATATTATAAGGAACAGAAAACCAACATATTTGGGTAAACAGGTTGATGTAAATGGAAAATCAAACTATACAAAAGAATAGCCGATGAGATACGATACGGGAATTTAGTTTAGCAGTGCTAAATACAGTGGATACGTCGTCTTTTTAAATAGGACGACGTATGGGTAGTCTTAAATGCTTCAAGTTCAGGAAATACCAGTTGTTATGAGCTGCATGAAAGTGTAGAGCATCCCGCGATGTTGTCATAGTTGGATGGGCGCTTTACAGAAAATTCCGGAAATAGTTCTTGGTATGGATTTTCTAAAGCTTGAGTTAGTTTAATTAACATTTCTGTTTTCCCATTACCAATATCTTCAATACACTGGTAAAGCATATAGTTCCTTAGTATAAATTTAGGATTTGTTTTTTTCATTAATTCCAGGGATTCTTCCTTTGAAATCGAATTTGAATGAATACGGGACTGGTACTGTTCAATAAAGTCTTTAAGTGTTCTGAGCTTTTCTTCATCTAAAACAGTATAAGCTATCGGGCTGAAATGCTCTTCCAAATCTGTTTGCGGAGTGATTTTTTCTAATTGATTGAAGAACAACGTATGATCCAATTCCAGTTCCTGCATTAAGCTCTGCCAGCTGGTAAAGAACTCTTCATCCTTTTTTTTGAGCCCATCAAATCCGAATTTTTTGCAAAGCATTTTGTCATGGGCTTCCCAAAAATAAATTCCAAAGTCACTTAGCGTATTTTCTAGGAATTTTTCATCATTGATTATCGGCTGGATGGCATTCGCCAGTTGCCATAGATTCCAGTGTGCAATCTGACCCTGCTTTCCAAATGCATACCTTCTTCCCGGTAGATCCGTTGTATTCGGCGTGAAATTTAAATTATATTCATCCATCATGGAATAGGGGCCGTAATCAATCGTTACACCTAAGATGGACATATTATCGGTGTTCATTACCCCATGAACAAAACCCACTCTGAACCATTCTACCATTAAGTCTGCCGTGCGGATACATATCTTTTCAAAAAAATCTTTATATTTCTGATGATCGGATGAAACGATTTCAGGGAAGTAATTTTCAATAGTAAAATCAAGTAGATCCTGCAATAACTTGTATTCCCCTTGCGCAGACATCAATTCAAAATGTCCGAAACGAAGGAAGCTTTCAGCCGTTCTTATCACTACCGCTCCTTTTTCATATTGTGGATTTCCGTTATACATGATATCCCGAATCACATCCTCTCCTGTAAAGGCGAGGCTTAAAGCCCTAGTCGTGGGTACGCCTAAGTGATACATGGCTTCACTCATCAGGTATTCGCGCACTGAAGATCTCAATACGGCTCTTCCGTCTGCACGCCTTGAATAGGGAGTTGCACCGGCGCCTTTCCATTGAATTTCTGTTTTCTTACCCGCTGCATTGGTGATTTCTCCCGCGAGAATAGTTCTTCCGTCTCCCAGCTGTCCTGCCCAGTTCCCAAATTGGTGTCCTGCGTAAGCAGTAGCGTAGGTCTGAATATTGTCAGGAAGGTGAGATCCTACCAGAAAATTAAGATCTTTATCTTCAAATTTTCCCAGTCCTATTTCCTCAGAAAGAGCCTCGTTAAAAGTAATTAATTGAGGTTTGTCAAATCCCGCAGGTTTAATCGTTGCAAATAAAACTTTCGGCGTACTTCTCTGCATAGGATTATTAGAAAAATCTCCTGGAAATTTTTTGAGGAAAGATTGTGTGATGCGTTCGATATTCATAGCCCAAAGATATTGATTATAAAAGAAAAGACCTTCCAAATTATTGAAAGGTCTTTTCCATTCAGCTTTTTTCCCGTTGCAGGAAAAATATGATGTTCATATGGATCAAGTCTTTGCTCGCAGCGCAGAAAGTTCCTGTTCTAGCTTTTCAATATATTGCAATTTGGATGCTATTATTTCGGTTATTTCAGCTTCGGTATACCGGGGAGTAATATGTTGCGGACAGTTCCAGTCGTAAGCTTTAATATGATATAATATCATTCGTTCTGCTTTAAATTTATAGTGATGGGGTGTTAGATAATCGTACAATCCTGGATCTTCGTTAATCTCTACGATTTCAGCTTCAGCATAGATTTTTAATCGTGCACGATTCGGATAGGAAACCATAATCAAAGAAACTTTTGGATTCGTAGAGACATTCCCAACCGAAATATATTGTTTGTTGCCACTAAAATCAATAATCCCGATGGTATCTTTATTAATGACTTTAATAAATCCTTTTGCTCCGCCACGGTGTTGAATGTATGGAAATCCGTTTTCTCCGAACGAGGCCATGTAGAAACTGTCCATTCCACTGATAAAGCTCTTTTCTGTTTCTGTCAAGCCATCGATATAACTGAACTTTTCCATCCGGTCGTAGGCGGCACGACTACCGTTTTTTTCCTGTAGAGCCTTAATAACTTCAGTGAAGGCAGTATTTGCATAATTCATTGCTATCTTTTTAATTCTGTTTGATGTATTGACTAAGTTCCACTATATTTCGATAAAAAAGATTGACTTTGGTCAAGAAATCCCCTGGTCTAACGAAGGAGCGTTGTAAAATTACAGCTTTGCAGGGCAGGAACTAGTCATTAGCTTAATAGAGAGGAAGCATTAATCCAATATATAGATTTCTTTGTCTTTTAAATTGAATCCCAGTTTTTTGCCCAACCAATTGATACTTGTCTTCCCTTCATAGATCAAACCCTCCACAAAAGATACCTTCGGATTTTCCACTTTTGCAAAAGAATTGGAGATAGATTCAAGGTGTCCTTTATAATATTTTGTCTTTACCTCAGGATTAAATTCACTGGCTCTCTCTGTCACATGCAATTTGGATTGATCTAATCCAAGTATAGGGATAAACCTATCACTGAACCAAAATGAATCATCGCCAGCACCTGAGTCTAACATGATATTAATCCTGTATTTATCATTCAGGTAGACATAAGTGGAGATATCAAGAGAGTGATCTGCATGCGTAGTCAGCTGTATTGGAATAATCTTGTCACTTTTCAGTTTCTCCTTCGGAAAAATTAGTTGATTATTTGTATAATCTATAATAAATTCTGTATCATAAAGCATTGGAAGAGAGATCAGCCCATTAATACCTTCCAGTTTCATGTCGAACGTGGAATAGGGGATATCCTTGAATTCCTTACCATTGAACAAAAGGGTTGAAGATCGGTAAAGAGGGCATATAATTTTTTCTCCTGTTGCACGAAATGCTGTGAGAAAATTATAGGTCTCCTTCTTTTTTAGCGCTCCGGCAAATTCGTCAAAAAAAAGATTGATGCCCCCGCCAGTATCGAAAATAAAATTTCCTTTCTTTCCTTCGATCTCGGCACTTACAATGATATGGCCAGAAGATAATATTTGTAATGGCAATCGTTGTGCAATAGTATTTAGCGGTAATAGGATGACTGCTAATGCACCCACATAAAAGCGTCTTGTTAATGCTGTTTTAAACATATCCGGTTGGTTTTATTTGCTATCAATTTAGGCCTTTAAGTATTTCGCCGTTCTCGAAATTCTACTTTAATATAAAAATAGGAAAATTCCACGAAAAATCTGATAACAGACAATGACCGTTAAAGGTTGTAAAAATATGCATCATGTATTCTTACTTTGCTGACGTTAAGAAACGACTCATTATCTGAATTACCTATAAAATAATTGAAAACTATTGTTGTCGTTACCTTTGCGTAAACAATTCCCAAAGACATTGGCAATTGCCGTAAAACTATTTTAATTGATTTGAACAGTAAAGTATAATCTATTTCCAACTCCTTCACTAGGCCCTGTCGGTTGCTGTAAAAATCTTTGACTTAAAAAAGTAACTAAGGTTGCTGTATGCTAATTCCTAAATATAAATTATCTGACTGACTATTAATGCTATAAAAATTAAATCGTTCTTCTGTATTGATTATTTGCTAATAATATTAGTAATTTTGAATACAACTACTAACAAAAGGATCATCGTGAACGGCTGGTTAGATAATTGAAAAACATGGAAAGGAGTATAGTACATTGTGATCTAGATACATTCTTTGTATCTGTAGAGCGTTTGCAGAACAGCAAGCTCAGGGGAGTACCTGTGCTCATAGGCGGGAGTAGCGACCGGGGGGTAGTTGCGTCCTGTTCCTATGAGGCCCGTAAGTTTGGCGTACATTCCGCCATGCCGATGCGTCTGGCCCTGCGCATGTGTCCCGAAGCCGTTGTGGTGCGGGGTGATCACGATATGTACAGTCAGTATTCCAGTATCGTGACGCAGATTATCGAAGAGGAGACACCCCTAGTCGAAAAATCCAGTATAGACGAGCACTACCTTGATGTCTCCGGTATGGACCGATTTTTTGGCTGTTGGAAATGGACACAGGAACTCCGGCAACGGATTATCAAAGAAACAGGACTGCCCATCAGCTTTGGGCTGTCCGTCAATAAGACCGTTTCCAAGATCGCTACGGGTACAGCCAAGCCCTGCGGCGAAAAACAAGTTCAAGGTGGCACTGAAAAAGGCTTCCTGGCGCCATTATCCATCCGTAAGATTCCCATGGTTGGTGAGAAATCTTTTACTTTGCTGCGCAATATGGGCATCTCCAAGATCGGCACCCTACAGCAGATGGAAGTATTCACCATACAGAAGGTCCTGGGCGAGAATGGAATCAACATCTGGCGCAAAGCCAATGGCTTGGACGATTCGTTGGTGGTACCTTTTCGTGAACAAAAGTCCATGTCTAAGGAGAATACCTTTCAGCAGGATACCATTGATTTGGACGTACTCCGACGAACATTAATCAGTATGGTCGATACACTGGCTTTCGACCTACGGAAAGATCAGAAACTCACCAGTTGCGTCACCCTCAAGATCCGCTATAGCAATTTCGATACCCATACCCAGCAGTTGCAGATAGGTTATACCAATTCGGACAGAAAGCTAACGGAGGTGGTACTTTCACTTTTCAAGAAACTTTACAGCCGCAGGATGCTGATCCGCCTTATCGGCATCAAGTTCTCCGGGCTGATCTACGGCTCCTATCAGACCGATCTCTTTGACGATAGTACCGAGGAGATCAACCTGATGGAGGCTATGGACAAGATCCGCAAACGCTATGGAACCGAATTTCTGATGAAAGGGATCTGCGCACCGACGCCTGAGAAAGGAGGAGAACATGCTCTTAAATCTACATAGTTACTTTAGCTTGCGCTTTGGCACGCTGAGCCTGCAGGATCTTATTTCGGGTATGCGCGCAGGGGGGTATGATACCGCCGTACTGACCGATATCAATAACAGTTCGGGATCGCTGGAGTTTATTAAAATGGGGCGTGAGGCTGGCCTTAATCTCCTGGCAGGTATGGAATTTCGCCACGGTGATCAGCTCTGTTTCGTTGCCATCGCCAAGAACGAACAGGGCTTTCGGGAGATCAATGCATACCGTACCAAGCTCAATATGGAAAATCGCGCTACACCTGAGCGCTCGCCCGAGTTTGAACAGGTCTTTGTGATCTATCCCTTTAGCAGAGTCAACACCTTTCCTCTGCGGGACTTTGAATACATCGGCATCCGTCCCAACGAGCGTACCCGCGTGCAGTTAATGGAGCGAAAAGTGCTTGACCGCTGTGTCATCCAGGCACCCGTTAGTTTCCGCAAAGCGGATTATACCTTACATCGACAACTGCGGGCCATTGACAATAATCTGCTCATATCGCAATTGGAAAGCGAACAGGTCGCTGCCGAAGATGAAGTTTTTGTGTCCAGGGTCAAGCTGATGCGCCTCTTTTCCGAGCTTCCACAACTGCTGGCCAATACCAACAGCATACTAGCACAGTGTTCATTCAGTTTTGATTTTACAGGTGTTAAGAATAAAGCGACCTTTACCGATAATCGGTACAATGATAAGCAGCTCCTGCACAAGCATTGCATGGAGGGTTTTTCCAGACGCTATGGTCGCACTGACCGAATTGCTACCGAACGGATCCAACGGGAGCTTGAGATTATTGAGAATCTGCGCTTCTCCAGTTACTTCCTGATCACGGATGATATCTGCCGACATGCCCGTGGGCACAATTTTTATTATGTAGGCCGCGGATCAGGAGCTAATTCTGCTGTAGCCTATTGTTTGGGGATTACCGATGTCGATCCCATTGCCCTCAACCTTCCCTTTGAGCGCTTCCTGAATCCCAAGCGAAAGAGTCCGCCCGATTTTGATGTGGATTTTGCCTGGAATGAAAGGGACGAAATGTATGAGTATATCTTTAATCGCTATCAGACAGGCCACACCGCCCTGATGGGTGCTATGAGTACGTTTCGGTCGCGCAGTATCTTGCGTGAACTCGGTAAGGTATATGGTCTGCCCAAGGCAGAGATCGACCGATTGGTGCATGAGCCCGAGCATATGCTCAACAAGAATGAGGTGACCAACACCATTTTGAGTGTGTACAACCGCATGGCTGATTTCCCTAATCAGCGGACCATCCATGCCAGTGGGGTATTGATTTCTGAAGAACCGCTGACATGCTATTCCGCCATGGACAATCCGCCCAAAGGGCTTCCTACCATGCAATTTGATATGTATGTCGCCGAGGACATCGGTTTTGAAAAATTTGATATCCTTTCCCAGCGTGGTATTGGCCATATCAAAGATTGTCGCACCATTGTTCAGGAAAATTTGGGTGTAATTATTGATACCGACAATCCCAAACGTTTTTTTCAGGATAACAATATTGCTGCACAGCTCAAATCCGCCAATACCATTGGATGCTTTTATATCGAAAGTCCAGCCATGCGTCAGCTCCTGACCAAGCTACGCTGTGACGATTACCTGACCTTGGTGGCAGCCTCATCCATTATCCGGCCTGGCGTCGCCAGTTCGGGCATGATGGGCGAATATATCCGTCGCCACCATGATCCCAGTAAGGTCGTCTATCCAGATCCGGTGTTTCAGGAGCAGCTCGAAGAGACCTATGGTGTGATGGTCTATCAGGAGGATGTCATGAAAATCGCGAATGCCTATGGCGGATTGGATATGGCCGATGCTGATGTTCTCAGGCGTATGATGTCCGGCAAGTATCGCAGCAAGGACCATCTGATCGAGATCGAGGACAAGTTCTTTTCCAACTGCAAAGCCAAGGGATACGACGAGAAAGTCAGCAGGGAGATCTGGCGGCAGATGGAAAGCTTTGCCGGCTACTCGTTTAACAAGGCGCACTCCGCATCCTTTGCAGTCGAGAGTTACCAGAGTCTATTCCTCAAGACTTATTATCCCTTGGAGTTTATGGTTGCGGTACTCAACAATTATGGCGGGTTCTACAACCGCAAGGTATACGTCAATGAGGCACGCATTTCGGGCGGCAATATTTGCCTACCCTGTGTCAATCAGTCTATCTTTAACACCTCCATTCAGGGAAAGAATATCTATCTGGGCTTCGATTGCCTGCTAAATTTTGAAGGGAAGTTAGCCCATCGCATCATCGCAGAGCGTGAGGCCAATGGTACTTATCAGCGCTTGGAAGACTTTGTCAAGCGGACCCAAGCCGGGCTTGAGCAGGTCATTATTCTGATCCGGGTCGGCGCTTTGCGGTTTACGGGGATAGGGAAGAAGCAGCTACTCTGGGAGGCCCATCTGATGATGAGCCGACATAAGCCCGCTAATGTCGGCATGGCTCTATTTGAGACCGAGAGCCGTAAACCGATCCTTCCTCCTTTGGAGGAAGATATACTGGAGGACTATTACGATGAAATGGAGCTGATTGGTTTTTGCGTGACAGGAACGCTATTTGACCTAGCCAAAAGCAATTATCGAGGAGATATGCCGTCGCGGGAACTCTATCTGCATGAGGGTAAAACAGTACGACTTGTCGGCGATTTTGTCTGTGAGAAATTTGTCAAGACCAAGCGTGGCGACCTGATGAAATTCGGCACTTTCCTCGATGCCGAGGGGCGTTTCTTTGATACGGTGCATTTTCCACAAACACTGGCAGAGTATCCCTTAGGTGGCACAGGTATCTATCTGATCGAGGGAAAAGTAGTCGTTGAATATGGTTGTCCATCCGTTGAGGTTATCCGCTGCGCGAAGATGCCATTAAAGCCCGATCCGAGGAGTGAGTGAGTTGTCCCGGTTTTTTGTTTAGGTGATACTTATTGTCTCTGTAAGCCCTAAATATCAATTAGGTTACCTAATTGATATTTAGGGTATCAATACCGAAGGTAAACTCAAAATTATGTATGAACGCTTAAAGATTCTTGTTTCGCCACTTTTTTTATTTTTTCTAGTCGTATTGATCGTGAATGACTTTTTTCTCAAAGCGGCATTTCACAATATGATTACTGGGAAGCTTTCTGATTTCAGTGGACTTTTTATTTTTCCTATTTTTTGGTCCGTTATCTTCCCTAAACAAAAATTATGGGTTTTTATTTCCACGGCAGTCTTATTTGTCTTTTGGAAAAGTGAACATTCTTCCTTTGTTATTCAACTGATGAAACCCTATTTTGGTATCGGAAGAACCGATGATCTTTCTGATCTGATTGCATTACCCATGATGTTGTTTGCATGGTTCTACCTAAAAAGTAGTCTACAGCTATCCGTCGGTTCAGCGTTGACGGTTCGGCTTAGTACCTACTTTATCGGTGTTGTCGCAATTTTTTCTTTTTGTGCCACCAGTCAGCAGAGGTATATCCAATCTTTTGATCAGCCGCAGTATGTATTATTAAAAGATCCGAGCATTCAATGTTTTAATTCCTACGATGAACTCGAATTTTACGATAGAGATTCCTTACTTGTCGTCAAAATAAATTATTTGTATGTCAATAGGCCTGTAAAGAATGATGATTATAATAAAAACCAATCTGTCAAAAATCTTGATCTCGCTATTTTACACCTTATAGCAGACAGCGCCAGCCTGGTCCCTTCCGGAAAAATAACTTTTCTAACTGTCAATACCGAGCAGGGTATTGATTCTTTAAGATTTAATGGTGGGCGACTTGACGGTCGGTTCGTGAGAACGAAAGGAGGTAAAGCTATCATTGAGGGATTTTATAAAATGGGACTCGAAGACTCAACCTGGACTATCAGGGACAGCATGAGTACCGATAAGGTCGTACAGACATTTGTCAATGGTGAGGCGACCCATGTCAAACAGTACAGACATGATAAACTCAGGTCATCTTCAAATATCAATACCCGTTCTGATACCATTTTTAATATTTATATTCAGTTGATAATTCTCGTCATCTGTATGGCGGGGATATGTTTTTTATTATATAGAAATTATCGTAAGGCTATTCCTTTGCGTTTTAAACTCAGTTTATTTTGGAAGTTACTGCTGTGCTTTGTCGCGCCGTTTATCGTCTGGCTGTTTTACATTGGGTTTATGCTATTGCTCATGAATTACAACCAGGATACGTTTGAGGCATTCGCAACAGGTATCTTTATTTTTATCGTAGTTTGTCCATTGATGTTCGTCGTTATTTTTGGGATCAAACTCAGAAAGGACATAGATATTTTTTTGTATTGCCTCTTGTTGGCCCTTGCATTCAGTATCTGGACAACCTGTGTCACACTGGAGGCTCTTTCTAACTAAATGACAAACTTAACTGAGTTTGAGCAATTGCCTGTAATTAAGAATTTGAAGAAATATGATGATTTTTTTTCCTAAAAATCAGACAATAGCTATCAGTAGTGCCTGGCTATATATTAAATTGTGCTTTTTGTCAGATATGGAACGTCATCATGCGAGCTAAATTATTGATATATTAAATATTTTTCACGCATCTGCTTATATTTATCAAGGCCTGGCTTCCAGCTGTTACGGATATCTTCCGCATTCATGCCTGACATTATTTGTTCCTTTAACAATGGGCCTCCGGCCAATTTATCAAAGACTACGATTTCTTTGCTCTGCTTGTTATCGAAAAATATAGCTTTATGGGGAAACTTGTTGTAGGTTTCGATTAGCCAGGAAAGGTCTATTTTCTTGGCACTTCTGATTTTCTTCAAGTCTACATTTCTTAAGTCCAGTCCAAAACATTCTTTTCCCAGGTGAATTGGTGTTGCGCTCATGTTCTTTATACTTTTAGGCGTGAATGAGAAATCATAAATACCTTTGAAATCAGGTGCACCTATTACAGTGAACGGAAATTTTGTACCTCTTCCTTCACTTAATACAGTTCCTTCGAATAGGCAGGTAGACGGATACAAAAGAACAGCCTGGTAGGTGTTTATATTTGGCGACATATGAACAGGGGGAGTATATTCCATGTCATGACTGTAGTTGGCGACCGGAATAATCTTTATTTTGCATTTAATGCCGTTTGCTAGCCATCCTTCACCATTGATCATCTGAGCATACTCACCGACAGTCATGCCATGCGTAATCGGTACCGGGTGCATACCAATACCTGATTTATATTCCATGTTCAGTATAGGGCCATCAATGAAGTATCCGTTCGGATTCGGCCTGTCCAATATAAGCAGTTCTTTGCCATTCTCGGCACAAGCCTCCATAACCCTGTGCATGGTTGCGATATACGTAAAATACCTTACTCCAATATCTTGTATGTCAAAAATCATTAAGTCAACATCGTGTAACATCTCCTTTGTTGGCTTGTTCGTTTTTCCATAAAGAGAAACAACTTTTACTCCTGTTGTGAGATCAACATCATCTTTTACCTTGACACCGGCTCCAACGTCGCCACGAAAACCATGCTCAGGACCAAATACTTTAATTATGTTGACTCCTAATGATAAAAGGCTGTCGACACTTGATTTATTGCCGATACGTGAAGTTGGGTTGACTACCATTCCAATCCTTTTATCCTTTAGATAGTCAAGATACTCGGGTATTCGATCTGCACCTGGTACTATCTGTGAAATTGCAGATTGGGCAATCAAAAAAGAGAGACAGATAAGTGTGATGATTTTTCTAATTTCCATAACATATAAATTGTAAGCATTCATGTCATCTTGAGTTTTATTTAGGACGAACTGATTTAGCCTTTTTCACTGCATCGTCAATGATTTTCATTAACAATTTTATATTTGAGGCGATTTCTTCCTTTTGAAGCATCATAGGCTTGATATCGGTTCTCGGAAAATCAACTTTACCTACAAATTCGGGTAAAAGGATTTTCATTTGTTCAGCACTCAAGTTTCCGTAATCTAAAAAATTCCAGGTTTTAAGTTGTGGCTCTTTGATCGCCAATAGAGTCGCGTGAGCTATCATTTTATTACTTGAGTCGGGTATACTCATTACGATCAGCTGAGGAAAGAAACAGTACACTATATTATTTAGGGTAAAAGGATCTACGTCAAGATAATTGAAGACCGTATCGATTTTTAAACCTTGTTTATTTAATTGGCTATAACCCTCTTCAATCAATTTAGAAGCGTTTTCATTTCCGCCCATCTGTTTAATTAGTCGTGGGGAGGTAAGATTAACGGTTGCTTGTGCATCACTTGAGATCGATGCCGCAGTCATTTTTGATAATGCAGCTCTGAGTTCAGGATCTTTCTGGGCGTAACTATGAGTAAAATTGGCAATGATAGCGATTATTGTTAATAAAATTGATCTCATGGTTTTTGTTATTCTAAAGATTTCCAGGCAATTCAATCCAAAGTCAAACAAGTCCGAAAAATATGTATTTATCATCCATTATCTTTTCTATTGACCAATTATTTAAACAGGAACATGACTCGCTTGCCTTTTTCCTTCTAATATAAATAATTTTAGATTATCTTTTGCTTATCTAAGATAGCGATTTTGAGACGTTTGAAACAGAAGATGGAGGATTATCAGGATTAAACCATAATTTCATCGATCAAAAGAATTTAGGAAAGGGCGACAATTAATTGCAGACCCGAATATTTGTAAGAATAGATTTTTAGTAATGCAAAAGCCGCTGAGCAACGCAGCGGCTTTATTTTTTATCTGACTACGAATTTAAATATACGGTATAGGTGCTTAATTCACTATATCTTACGAAATTGAATTAGATCTAAACTCAGCGCCGGCTAAACTATTCTCCGAATTAGCGCCGGAGAATAGTCTAGACTATTTTTAGTCTTAGTATCCTGGGTTTTGTATCAGGTTGGGTTCGACTTGAAAACTGCTTTCATGGAAAGGCCAAAGGTATTGATGTTTTAAGAATTTTCTATCTTCAATTTTAAGTACTTCGGATTTCCCGTCTTGACTTTGTCGCATATGCCCCAATGCAGGTTGATTTAGGACCACTTCTGCTGTTTTCCATCGTATGATATCATTATAACGCAGTCCCTCACCGGCAAATTCTACCCTTCTCTCATTGCGAATTAAGTCAATCCATTCTTGTTGAGATTTCACTGTTAGATTGACATCCGCTACACTCATGTCAAGTCCGGCACGTTGTCGAATCTGGTTGATACAGCTTTTTGCTAAGTCATCTACAGTGTTCAACATGATTTTGGCTTCGGCATAGGTTAATAAAACCTCCGCGTAGCGTGCCAAAGGAAAGTGCATATTACCTCCTGTCCGAAATGCATCAGCTTCATCGACAAATTTTTTAAACCAATATCCTGATCGGCTGCTTCGTAAGTTTTGGTAATAGAATAGACTCTTTGAATCATAAATATCTATTTTCTCCTTGTTGAATAGGTCACCTTGTCCAAAAATGCTAGCGGCGTAACGTGGATCCCGATTTAATTTCGGATTTAGCTCATATTCCTGCTTACTATGCAAAGGACATTTATCAATAGGTCGCCCTTGGAGTGTCCAATAACTATCGACCAAAGACTTCAAAGGAACGACATACGATTGCCCATTTCCGGTTTTATATTGTGGTGCGAGATGCTGAAAGGAATTTGTAGCGGAATTATTGTGGCTTTCCATGTCAAACTTGATGATAAACTCCTTATTGGTCTTATCCGCCTGATAATTGAATAGGCTTGCATATTGGGGATGGAGTTGATACTTGCCACTATCCATTATTTCCTTCGCGAGGGTTGCGGCTAGATCATAACGGCCATTATAGAGAGCATACCGCATGACCAAAGTCTTGAAGGAGTATTTGTTGAACATATAGGCATTTGTTGTGCCTTCGTTTTCCGGGAGCCTGTTCGCTACATCTTGGCTCATTTCAAATAGTTTATCCAGTATTTCAGCTTTAGGCGTTACTGGAGGTATTGCTTCTTCTAGCGTGACAGGGACCAATACAAACGGTACATCCCCCCAAAGCTCAGTAATTCTGAAATAATGCCAGATACGCAGTGCCTCTAAGATAGCTTCGTATTTTTGTCGTATTGATTCATTTTCTACATAGGGAATGTCAATATTTGCTAGATAAGTGTTGATCCGACCGATGTGTTTATTATAAAGTGTCCAGTAATACTCGGCCAAACGTGCATTGCTCGTCATATTACCGTTGGCAACGATCATATGATGGTCTGTCTCTATTCTAGCATAGGCGTTATCGGTCCGACCATCTAACATATAAAAGAGTAAGCGGCGTTCACCAGGCCCCATAAATACATCCAGATAACTACTGTAGACCACCCGGCGTAAATCTTCTTCTGTGTTGAAAAACTCGTCAAAAGATGTTGCGGTAGGATCTTGTTTATCAAGAAATTTTTCGCAGCTACTCAAAGTTGCCAGCGTAATTATCAAGGTTAAAATTTTCTTTTTCATTAGCATAGTTTTAAAAAATACTTGCGCTCAGTCCAACACTGTAGGTTGCCATACGCGGATAATTTCCGTTCCCGTCATTCGTACCCGGACTATCTACATCAATACGCTCAGGATCCAAACCTTCCCATTTCGTAAAAGTGAATACATCCTGTGCATTAACATATATTCTAAAATTTTTGATGCTTTTACCGATTTTAGGAAAAGTATAACCAAGCTGAAGGGACTTGACGCGGAAAAAAGCGGCATTGCTAAGCCAAACATCACTGAGTAAAGTATTGGGGCTCGGTCCCGTCCAAAGACGTGGAAAACGGCTGCTCGGATTGTCAGGACTCCAATGGTTTGCTACATATTCAACGCGGGGTGCTCCAAGGTCATTGCTGTTCCCGTCGACATACACCGGATAGGCTTCTTGTCCAATCAAGCGTCCCGTGCGCTTTCCGATTCCCTGACCCAATGCTGAAAAATCCCAACCTTTGTATCGAAAGTCCACATTAATTGCATAATTATAGTGGGGAAGGGGATCTGCTAGATAACCGCGGTCCTCATCGTTGATAATACCATCCTGATTTTTATCCACGTAACGGATATCGCCAGGTCTTGAATTGGGCATTTTAGCTGGGGTAGCTTCAACCTCCTCTTGTGTCTGGAAATAGCCGTCAGATTGGAAACCATAATAATTGTTAATTGGGACACCTTTGTACCAAATTCGGTTATTATCGCCTTTAAAGATCAGTCTATCGTTTTCATTATACCCCGCTTTGAGCATTCGATTTCGGTTATCGAAAAGCATCCCACCGATAGTGTATGAAAAATCATCTTTTTTATCTGACCAGCTCGCCGAGAGTTCCCAACCGTTATTTTCCACGGCACCTATATTGACAGCCGACTCCAGGCTATTTGATCCTGTGAGTGGAGGTACGGCAAATTGATCATAAATGAGATCGTATGAATTTTTATGGTATAGTTCAGCAGTAAAGGAGAGCCTATTTTTAAATGCATTGATATCTAAACCTAAGTTCCATTGCTTCTGTTTTTCCCAAGAAAAGTTTGGATTGGGAACACGTATTGTCCAGCCCCAGGTGTTTACGGATTCCTGCCAGAGGTATGGAGCTACATTTTCGTTTCCGATAAGTCCATATGATGCCCGTACTTTAATGTTATTAACCATTCCCGACTCGAGAATAGGTCTGAAAAAATGTTCGTTATGCAAGTTCCATGCGAAAGCTCCCGAAGGGAAAAATCCCCAGCGATGACCTGGAGCAAACTTGCTACTTCCATCTGAGCGTCCGGTTAATTCCAGAATATAACGGTTGTCGAAGGAATAATTTAGTTTACCGAAAAAAGAAGCTTTGCTGATTTCTCTAAAATCAGTGTAGGTATAATTCATGACTTCTGATCCTGCAGTCAGATAAATCTTGTCTTTGTTTTGGCGGAGCTCCTTGTTGAAGTTAACCAGCATCCGTGCAGTGAGCTGACTTTCACTAACACCCTGTGAAGCATTGACATCATTTCCCCAAATTGCTGCCGGAGCACCATTTTCATCAAAAAACTTATAGGTCAATCTTTTTTGTTTATTGGCTGACTTGTTGATCATGTATGAGACATTTCCTTCGATATTGAGGTTGCTGTTGATGTTATATTTGGGACGTAGATTGATGGTGCTACGATCATACATATTATTTTTTGTACCACCGTGTTTTATAGAGGCAACTGGGTTGATATTGTTATGCAGAATATAGTGTTCAGGGAGATCAGAATCATAAAAAATTTGTTGTGTTGGGTTCAATCGCCATGCTTGTTTATAAAGGCCGTGTCCATCATCGTTTGCTAATAAACGATCTACCTGTAAGCGGTGTGCATAGAAGTCGGCCATTAATACAAATTTATCTGCAATGTTGATATTCGTATTGAAGCGGGCTGAAAACTTTTGAGTACCTTCAATCTTATTGAGGCCATTTTCTTTTATATGGCCGAGCATTAAATTAAAAGTACCCACACCACCACCGCCGGATATACTCGCATTATTGTTGATTGCTGTTGATGTCCTTTCCATTACTTGATCGAGCCAATTGACTTCCTTTAATTCTCCGGAGGCATACTTGTTGATTGTCTCTTCCGGATAGATAGCTGGCTGCCCCTGTTGGATTAATGTCTCATTGCGTAATTTCATAAAATCGACGGCACCAACAAATTTTGGAAGGTCGATAGGTTTGTTGACTGCAAACCAATTGTTGGTGACCACTTTAAACTGCCCAGTCTGTCCCCGTTCTGTTTCGATGATGATAACACCATTTGCGCCACGAGAACCATACATGGAAGCGGAGGCGGCATCTTTTAAAACGGTAATGCTTTTAACTTGATTTGGATCGATATCATGGATGCTCTGTTCCATTCCATCGACGATGACCAAGGGGTCTGCATTTTGTAAAGTACTGATTCCGCGAATAGAAATTGTGCCCGGAACACTTCCCGGCATACTGTTTCCGCGCATCATCGTTACTCCAGGGATGGTTCCTGAAAAAGCATCCTGCATTTTAAAAATCGGACGATTTTTTATTTTCTCCATATCCATTTGCGATACGGATGATGCAATATGCTTTTTGTCTACTTCGGAGAAGCCTACCACCACAACTTCATCAAGTCCCACTTCATCAGTATCCATGATGACATTCATTTCAGATTTATTGTTAATGGGAATTTCAAGCTGTTTGAATCCGACTGCACTAAACATCAATGTTCCTTTTTTGCCATCCGGAAGTGTCAGTTGAAATTCTCCCTTAGCATTCGTGGAAGTTCCTATATTGGAGCCTTTTAGTAGGATACTGACTGAGCTCAACAGATTTCCCTTGGTATCATGAACTTTTCCTTTTACAACTTGTTGCTGCAGATATGCTATGCTGGCTGTACTTTGGTCGGGAATAGAAGTATCCTCATTCTTGCGTTTGATGACAACAGTCCCCCGATGTAACATGTAATAGAAGGCACTGCTTTCAAAAATTTTATCCAAGGCCTTATCGAGGGATACATCCGTGATTTCTACCGTTGCTTTTTCGTTTCTAAGCAATCCCTCTTTAAAAATAAAATGTATACCAGTTTGTTTGGTAATGCTCTCCAGGACAGTTTCAATCTTGGTATTTTGAGCATGTAAAGTAATCTGAGCGGAGCTTGAAGCGTAGGCGCCCATCATGGATGTCGCCAATAAGATTCCTGTCAGTTTCATTTTTAAGAATTGGTTCAAAGTTTTCCCTTTGTCAATGGGACAAAAGATCCCTTTTGAATAAAATAAATTATTCATAAATTGGTATAGAATTAATGGTTTATGATCAGTGTTAATTCAATTATGATGCAGGAGTATTGCCGTACTTCTGCATTTTTTATCATATTAATTTAGGCATCTCTCTTTTTTACATACAAAATCCTCCTTAATAAGTTTATCTATTCACAATCAGTTTATCATTGTCAATGGTCAGTTTATAACCTGTTAAATCCTTTAGGAGACTACAAAGTTCTCCCAGCGTCACATCTCTTTTTATGCTACCTTCATATCGTTCGCTATTTAAAGGTACTTTGCAATCAACCTGAATTCCATACCAACGGCTTAATTCATCAAGTACCTGTTGCATATTCTTATTTTTAAAATAAAAATAACCGTCTTTGAAAGCCGTGGCTTCGGCTTTACTGGCTAATGGGAAAGTTCTCAGCTTTTTATTGATGATCTCAGTTTCGCTACCGGCATTCATAAAGATTTCATTTTCGTCGTTACTGACTTTAAGCTTTCCCTCTGTCAATGATACCTTCGTGGTCGCATGATAAGAGTTAACATTAAAAGCCGTTCCGATAGCCTGTATATTGATATGATTTGTCTCTACAATAAATGGTCTATGTGCATCTTTAGCAACTTCAAAATAGGCTTCACCTTTTAAGATCACTCTTCGTTCTTTTTTATCAAAATTTGTTTTATAGCTGAGTTCTGACGCTGCATTTACCCACACTTTAGTACCATCGCTCAAGGCTAATACCATGGTGGATCGTTTGGGAACGATTAAAGTGTTTTTTAGGTTTTCCGTTAAGTTGGATGGATAGATGAGCTGCCCTTCTTTTAGTTCAATACCCTGCACTAAATACTGCACTGCCTTTTTTTCGGTTAACTGTATTTCTTTTTTCCCTTCAATTTTTAAAATTGCACCTGTTCCTCCGGGAAGAACATCATTTTTATGTCCATATATTTTGTCAGGTATGAGATAGTTAGCAGGTTTTTCTATCTGCTGTCGTGGCCATAACAGTATTATTGCCAGTAATATAGCTGCAGCAATGCCAATAGCTCTATACCAAGGTTTATAAAGTGAGAGATATTTAATTTTCGGTTGTAAAATCGTTTCCTTCGCCCTGAATTTGCGTTGTGTGATTAGCCACTCTTTGCTTAAATCGATGCAGCGGAGATCAAATGGGGTATAAATATCAGTTTGTGATAGTCGACGACCTAAGCTATCCCTCGCGTCGGGATATTTTTGTAGAAGGTTTTTTAATTGATCCTCTTTGTCGGATGGTAGTTCGCCATCTTTCAAAAGAAGAGCAATCAATTCTGCTAATATTATTTTGTCGGTTTCTATCATAATTCAGAAGCTAAATAACTTGAACAGTTTAAATGGGTGACCCATTTATAAAAAAAAATAAAATTTTATGATAAGTGTTTGTGTATCAGAAAATAAAAAATGTGAAAAAGATATTTAAGAATTTTCTTTTTAGTAGGTTTATCGCCCGCATGCGTTGAGTTTTAACTGTATTGACGGAGACATTTAGTTCTTGGGCGACCTCTTCATACTTCATTCCTTCCAGATAGATTAAACGACAAATTCTCTGACACCCTTCAGGTAGTTCATCCAGTTCCCGATGAAGGGCTCCGATCAATTCTGCATTTATTAAATTATCCAGGACGTCATTGTCATCTGTTCTGTCAGTGTTAAATTGGTTGCGTACGCGGTCAAATACAACATTTCTTCGCTTGATATTCATCGCTAGATTTTTTACTGCGCTATAAAGAAAGCTTTTAATTACGGGCTCTCCTTTTTCCAGTAAATCCTGTCTACCCATTAGAACGATAAATGCGTCCTGCACGATGTCTTTTGCAATTTCCTCTGAACCAACCCAAGGAAATGCAAATACACTGAGTTGCAGAAAATATTTGTTAAAATAATATTCTGTGGATAACATTTCGTTTTCTTTTTTTCTTAAAATATAGATTTTAAAAGTGAAGTAAAGAAAAATATTAGAGATTTTTTGTAGATAAAACCCGTTAAAATTTTGAATCGCGGCTGAGCTGCTTTTATGCCCCATTTTCATTTTTAGTTTACTTCAAATTAATATAAATATGATATGACAATGGCTTTTCTATGTGAAACTATTTATTTTTCGAAACCTTTCATCTGTTATTTCTATGCATTTTGTTTTCTAGGGTAATAGGGGTATATAAAATCCAATATAGCTAACCCATTAGCATTAGAAGCTATTGGAGCTTTTTTATTTACTTTTCAAAACAATAGGGAATATGTGGATGCAATCTATTCCTTATACGAGAACGATTATAATGGAAACATTTTGAGCTGGTTTGAAAAAAACATCAGCCTTTTGCCATCGGCAGGGGCCTGGAAAATGATATTTCAATTGTGATGTTTTTGATCTCTTCCTCAGATAATTCAATTCCTGAAAATTACCCTGCATCGTTGACAGGTTTTAGGATTAGCTAATTTTTGAAAATTGTATTATATTCGTTAGTGTTTATTTATCAATTAGATATGATAGAATAATTGAAGTGGAACAAATTAAAAATAAACCTATGTGGCAATATTATTTAATCTTAGGATTAGGAGTCGTATTTCTTTTACTCGCAATCTTCAGCTTCCGTAATACAATGGAATTCCTAAAAAATGGTGATAAAGCTACAGCAACTGTTATCGATCTTCACAAATATGAATCAGAAGGCGAAGTATTTGCACCGGTTTTCACTTTTCGGACAAAAGATAATCGGGTAATCACCTACGAACTGGCTGAAGGAAATGACCCTCCAACCTGGAAAGTAGGGGAGACAACCACTGTCATCTATGACCCTGTCGATCCGTCTAAGGTGAGTTTGTATAGCTATTTTAGAGTTTTTGTATGGACGTTGGTTCTGTTATCAATAGCTCTTCCATTATTAGTTATTGGAGGTGGGTATTTTATTGCAGCAAGATTTATTCTCTAATTTGCCGTATATGGGAATGATTCAGAATTTGACTCAATATCAGTCGCAGTCAACTTCTTTTGTTTCTTAGGTGCGATTTAACAGTTATAATCGTATAGGAGTTCCCACTATATATAAATTAGAACCATCAAATTTAAATGATGAAACTTTCAAAACCCTACAGTTTTCGAAAGAAATAAATTTTAATAAATAAGACAAAGCTGCGAACATCAGGTGTGCTTTTAGGCTATGATACACTGATAAAGCCAGGAGTATCATAGCCATGAAATATTTATCTGCGTATGGTAACACCTCCATCTACCGCCAAGTAAGAACCTGAAATGTAAGAAGCACCACTCGAAGCCAAGAAAACAATAGCGTTTGCGATTTCTTCTGCTTCTCCGATTCGTTTCAGGGGAACCGCTGCTGCTATAGCATTTTTAATATCTTCGGGCGTTTGCTGATTCATAGGTGTATCCGTCAAGCCGGGAGCAACGACGTTTACCCTAATTTTCCTGTCAGCCAATTCTGTTGCGGCTGTACGTGCAATTGCATCAACGGCACTTTTTGTCGCTGCATAAGCTCCCATTTGTGCATATCCACTAACGGATACTCCAGATGAAATAAGAATTACAGAGGCTCCTTCTGATAAATGCGGAATTAGTTTTTGCAAAGTAAAGAATAGGCCTTTAACATTAATGTTGAACAAGTCATCAAACACCTCCTCTGTTGTATCTTCTATTGAGTATTGCTTTGCAATCCCTGCATTCAAGACAAGTACATCTACTTTGGTTCCGCTTTCTGTAACCTCTTTTTCCAACGTCGCAATATCTGTTAGCTTAGAAATATCAGAGGCCAAGGTTTTCAAATTCGGACTATTGATATCTATTGACGCTGCTTGCAGGCTATCAGTATTTCTACCGGTTATCAAAACCCGTGCACCTTTTTCAATAAATGTTTTTGCGGTTGCTAGTCCAATTCCTGCACTGCCGCCTGTGATAATTACATTTTTATTTGTGAAATTCATTTCTTAAATTTTATTGATTGAAAATTCATTATTGATCTAAACCTTTTAAATCTGTTTGTTATTTGAAATCGATTTCTTTAACGATGCAAATTTAAAATGAATAAATTTATTTTAGTAACTTTGTAACTAAAAGTAACAGTAACTTTTGAGTAACAAGGTAACATATGAAGGAAATTAAATGCGGTGATAGTGACACAAATAGTAAACAAATTATGGCAGTTCACGACGCCATGGACGTGTTGAATGGCAAGTGGAAAATCTCAATTATATCGTCGGTTTGTTATTACAACAAACGGCGTTTTTCTGATATTTTGAACGATGTGAAAGGTATCTCCAATAAAATGCTCAGTAAAGAATTAAAGGAATTGGAAATGAATCAGCTTGTTAAACGGATAGTGCTCGATACACAACCTGTAACGGTGCAATATCAACTAACAGAATATGGTTTGACTTTAAAAAAAATCATAGATACTTTGGCTGATTGGGGGACTGAACACCGAAAAGTGATTATTGGGAAGTAATAGGAATCACATTCCTATTTTTACGTTGATCCTTTGCGCAAAAGCAATTCAGGGTAAACAGCGATGCTGTCGCGCTTTAATTCGTTGACAGACTACTTCCTGGGGGTAACTAAAATTTTGGAATAATCTCCTAAGATATACCTAAAAGTTTTTTAAGGATTGAAATGGTGCAGGTATTAGTTCGGAAGAGGATGTTATCATCGAAATCGTTTTAGGGTTTTTGAAAAAATGTAATATAAGGAATTAGAGCAACCAATAATGTCCGCAAACAAAAACATACTTGTAAATTCAATGACTGACAGGTTCAGTCTAGGTATTGCTATTGACAAAATCAGTATTAAAATAGACGAATTCAAAACAGGCCAGCACTGCGGAGAAGCAACACAACCACATCGGGACGAGGGCCATACATTTTATATTGTTGAAAAAGGAACTGTAACAATAGAAATTGATTTTCAACAATATGAGATCAATGCGCCAACAGTTGTTTATATGCATCCAGACCAAGTACATCGAATTTTGGATTTCACGACAATGGATATTTGTTCTTTGGCGGTCAAAAATGAAAATCTAAACCCAGACTACCTTACATTTTTGGAAGAACTTGCACCGGCAAAGCCATTGGAACTGACAAATAATATTTGCACAGATATTTTTGAAACTTTTTCTCTTTGTCTAAAGTTTTCAAGACAAAACGACAATAAATTATATTATCCACTTTTGAAAGATAGTTGTAATACTTTGATCGCGTTGATCATTTCTGCGTTTTTAGATCAAAACAGCGTATCAAACAAGGCATCAAGAACTGAGTCAATTACAAGGTCTTTCAAGCGATTATTAGAGACAAATTATTGCATACTAAAGCGGCCTGCCAGATACGCAAAGCAATTAAATATATCCACTCATTATCTGAATGAAAGTGTAAAATATACTACAGGTCTTACTGTTTCACAGCACATTCAGAACAGAATTATTTTGGAAGCAAAGCGGTTACTTTATCACTCGGACAAATCGGTTAAAGAAATCGCCTTTGAATTAGGCTATGACGATTACCCTTATTTTTCAAGGCTTTTTAACAAGAGTACAGGTATGTCTGCATTGGCTTTTCGAAATAAAAGGTACGATTAGTCCAATACTTGCCCCGATGAGGTATTTCTCTTTCTTATCATACTCACGAATTTTGTACCATTAAGTTTGAAACGTAAGAAATGGAACAAACAAAAAAAGTGCTTGTATCGGGTGCGAGTTTTGCAGGGCTCACCACGGCATATTGGCTGAATAAAATGGGCTTCAAAGTGACTGTTGTAGAAATCGGAAGTCATCTCAAAATGGGCGGAACACCTGTTGATATAAAAGACCAAACCATTGACATCATTAAACGGATGGGGCTTTTTGAACAAATAAAAGCCAATAGGCTAGGGCCAGAACGATGGGAATTTAAAAATGCGGACGATGTTACCGAACATGCTGTTTCGTTGGAAAAATTGCCAGATAATGAGTTTGAAATAGAAAGAGATTTGCTGCTCGGTATGCTCTTTGACCTCGTAAAAAACGATGTTGAAATTATCTTTGATAATAGCATTGCAGAATTAAACGAAACAAAGGATAATATTGAAGCTATATTTAAAAACGGTTCGCGACAGGTTTATGATTTAGTATTTGGATGTGACGGTATACATTCAGGTGTCAGAAAAATCTGGTTTGGTGACGAAACCCAGTATGTAGATTTTCTAGGTCAATACTTTTCCATTGCCATTGCAGATAAATTATTGGTAGAAGAAGGTACTTACCAGATCTTTGCGGAGCCAAACAAAGGGATTGCACTTTACGCTTACAATCATAAAACAGACATCATTTTTACTTTCCGGCCCGAAGCTGAAATTGCTTATGATTTCCACAATCAAGAGCAACAAAAGAAAATAATTTTAGCGCAATTTGAAAGTGTAGGCTGGAGGGCCAAAGAATTGTTAAAAGAGCTTGTAGATTCTAAATCATTTTATTTTGATAAATTCTGCCAGATAAAAATGCCATCGTGGACCAAAGGACGGGTAGCATTGGTAGGTGATGCAGCCTATTGTGCTTCACCAGCCGCAGGTATGGGCGGTTCTTTAGCTATAATTGGTGCAACAGCGTTGGCCGAGGCATTTGAGAAACAAAACGGGAATTTTGAATTAGCTTTTGAAGCATATAACAACGACTTGCGCCCATTTATACAGGAAATTCAAAGTGCTGCAGTAGAAATGTTAGACAAATTGCTCCCCCGCACTGAACAAGAAGTGAGATTGAGAAACCAAAATGGGTTTTTGTTTTATAACGATCATTTATCTTAAAATAAACACTATGATTTTAGTAACAGGTGCAACCGGTAATCTAGGTAAGGCTACCATCGATTCTTTATTGAATAAGGGAATACCCGCAAGCAATATTGCCGCATTGGTAAGAGACGAATCCAAATCAAATGAATTGAAACCAAAAGGTATTCAGGTGCGGTATGGCGATTATCAGAATTTTGAGTCTTTAACAGCTGCGTTCAAAGATGTGGACAAGCTACTACTGATATCTTCCTCATCGGAAATAGCTCACAGGTTTGAGCAGCATAAAAACGTAATTAATGCTGCCAAGGAAAATGGTGTTGGTCATATCATTTATACCAGTTTTGAAATGCAAGATCTGCGGCGAAGTATAATGGCAGGGGATGTGCAATACCATGCAGAGACAAGTGATTATCTAAAACAGCTAGCTGTACCATATACCTTGATGGCCAATACGATGTATGCAGATATAATTCCAATGTTGTCCGGAAATAATATATTGGATAAAGGTGTTTCTATCCCTGCTGGAAATGGTAAAGTACCTTTTTTACCCATAAAAGAAATGGCTGAAGCTTTAGCTGTTGTACTTACTACGGATGGTCATGAAGACAAAGAATATGTCATCGCTGCAGATACCGCATTCTCCTTCGCTGAAATTGCTGAGCTGATATCAGATATTTTGGGCAAACGGGTTGCTTATAACCAACCGCAGCTTGATGTATACCTTGCACGGCTGGTGCAGAACGGGTTTTCTGAAGATGATTCTGCATATTTGGCAAGGTACAGTGAGGCAATTGCCAGAGGAGAGTTCGACACCAATAAAAGTGATGTCAAACAATTACTAGGCAGAAGTCCAATGTCCTTAAAAGATTTTTTAATACGTATTTTTGGTAAATAATTAAATAAGTTTACTACTTACTTGGTTGCGGTTGGAAAGGCCAAACGCAATCAAGGTATTCAGAACTGATTAACGATTTTGAATAGATCGCCTATAGCTTACCTGCGGAGGTTAAAGCTATTTAGCTTTTTGCACCAGCAAAAAAAACGAGATAGCTCATTTTTATTTAATTGCCTAAGATCAAAGAGCTTATATGGAAAAGGTATGATATTGCTATAAATACCATTTTCTATAAAAAAAAGAAAGGTTTTTTTTAGAATAGATTTCTCTAGTGCAAGGTCATTTTGAAAAGCTTCTCTTGCTTTATCAAGGCAAGTTTCCTGATATTTTAATAGAACGATGCAATCGCAGCTTTGTATAAGGTGTCGACAGTCAGCATTGCTGTAATTGCTACTGATGTGTACCTCATTGCCGTTGTCCCATAGGAAGTCGACAATATCATACAAAAATTCATTTCGTTGCTGTTCTTTGTTTTCGACGACAAAGTATTTCATAGCATGCTGTTTTTAGTGATTTTAAAGGCTTCGGCTTTATCAAAGCAGACGAATGATTTATGCATTGGAAGTTATCTGCCCCACTGCTCGAGTCAAGATGTTTAATGCATCAGCAATTCTATAACTTCTTGGGGGTCAGTATCATTTTTTTTCCAGATGTCCTCAAGTGTTTTTATGTCGCTTATTTTATAGCCCTTTTTTTCTAATTTTTTGACTGCTGTCGGATAGTCAATATTCAGGATTTTGCAGGATTGTTCTAATGGAGCTTTAAATGTTTTGTCTACGATCACGATATCCAAGGGCAGCTGCTTACGTTCCAGATAAACAAAAAATAAGACAAGTATCGCTACGGCGGCAGCCGCCGGTACAAAGACCTTTTTCATAAAATGAATTTTTAGGCCTTTCCAATTAAGCATAACGTGAAAAATTGCGGCAATTACAAATCCGATCCCAATTAATTCATGTGCGACTTCGGTATACCCATCAAATAGATGGAAGAGCATAAAAATCCCTGTAATAGCCAGGACTACAAATAGCAGGGAAATGAACGGTGTCACGTATTTTCTGTCTAGTTTCATTATTTTAAAATTTAATTGGATGACTATCTATTCAAATTCAGCAAATTTTTTTTCCAGATCATTGAGCCATTTGACTCTCTTTTCCTGCGAAACAGATTTCACCATATTATGGCTGATCCAGCTTAAATTCTTATATCCCATCGTTTTAAACACACTTCTGAGCATGGCCTTCCTGATCAGGTTGCCGATCAGCAGTGAATACATTATCTTGGGCTTGTTCATTGTTGTGATAAGAGTTACGCCTTTCAAATTTTTCAACAGCGGTACCAACCCGAAACCCCGAGGATGGTGGTCATAGACTATACCCGGAGACAGAACCCTATCGATAAACCCTTTGGTCATAGCCGGCATCAGATCCCACCAGATCGGAAATATGAAAATCAAATGATCTACATTTTTCAGACGATTGCTATAGTCTATCACCTGAGGATCAACAGGAGAATGATCTACAAAAGCCTTGAGATCTTCTTTTGACATGGCTGGATTGAAACCATCATTGTTGAGATGGATAAGATCCACCTCGTGTTTTCCCTTACGCATTCCTGCTGTAACAGCTTCTAAAATAGCGTTGCAGAAACTTTTTTCATATGGATGGTCGAACACTATTGCTACTCTCATATTTTGAATTGTTTACTATTTACAATACAAAGATCCGATGTTTGAACAGGCCAGGACGATAACAATTGTTAAGAAATAGATTCGTGTTTGATGATAGGCTGTAGCAAGACAACCTCCTTTGTAAGTAAATGAGAAGTGTTTCCAATTTTTATACAAATCGGTAAACGATAAATTGATAAGAACGGTGTCCAGACCATCGAAAGCGGCCATTAAAATTTTCTACCTTCTGTTGCGGATCCTGCTCAAGGACACAGAAGTTATGCCGAGATATGAAGCGATGTAGTGCTGCGGAACGCGCTGTATGATTTTAGGGTGCTGCGCAAGCAATTCGTCATAACGCTGTTGCGGGGTGTTTTTTAAATAGGAAAAGAAGATCTGCTGGTTTTTTAGAAGGCGACTGTATAAATGCTCAACTATACTATCTTTCAGTTCTTGCGAACTCTTGAGCGTATCCTGAAAATCTTTCTGCGTAATCGTCTGTATAATACAGGGCTCGATACTTTCAATTGTATATAAGCTAGGTTTGTTTGTCATGAAGCTTTCGATGGACGAAACACCATCTCCTTCGAAAAAAAACTGTGTTGTTATATCTTTGCCGTTATTATTTATCCAAGTTCTCAAGCAACCTTTTTCAATGAAAAACATTTTTTTGGAAACGTTGCCTTCTTCCAGCAATTTTGTTCTGGCGGGGACCTCTATCTGGGTAAAGAGCGGCTTAAATATACGCCATTTATCGTTGTTTGTCTCAGCATTTTTTGACATGATTATTTTCTTTAATAGGCCCGGGAGATTATGTCAATTCTATTTTTGGTTTTAGTAAATTTACGGAAAATACCTCGCATAATCTAAAATACCCGCTTATGGTAAATTTCTCTTGCGAGTAGGCAAAAAAAAAAAACTAAAAAAGGGTATTAGGATCGAATAATAGATTTTGTTTTTCATTTGTTTGGGATGCTACCGTATTAATTGTTATATGAAACAAAAGTGGTAAGTAAAAAATAGGCCGGCGATAACAATTGTTAATTAATGAATCAATAGCTCAAAAGCCTCTTAAATGGCCAATGACCGAAATCAAATTGCAGGCCTAAGGGTAATCTAAAAATGTTTGTCCCGGTTACTTATCATTTTGATGCAGCGACTGGATTACTTCTTTACGGTTGGAGAGGCCAAACTCAATCAAAGTATTCAGGACATGCCAGATTTCTTGTGCGTGTTGGGTCAATCGGTAATAAGCGATATCTTTTGTGGGTGTAAATTCAATACTTTTCTCTATCAATTGATGGGCTTCCAATGTCGTAAGCTCAGAAGTAAGTACTTTAGGAGAGATACCTTTAGAAACCTCGAAAAAATCTTTAAACCGTAATTTTTCATAATAATGTAAGTTTAAAAGAATGCAGAAGCGCCATTTACCACTTAGTAAATCTAAGGTATCCCTTAAAGCTAGAAATCGCTGCTTCAAAATCGTTTCATCCGCTATACAAGGTTTTACTTTTTTTTCCATGACACTTTCCTAAAGGTAACTAACCACAAATTTACTAAATGAGGAAAGTAACTTTGTTCAAAATAATAATAAAAAATGAAAAAAATCCTAATTACAGGTGCTACTGGGAAGCAAGGTAGTGCCTTAGCATACGAATTGTTAAAAAATAATTTTGAAGTCTTTGCACTTACCAGAAATCCTCAATCCTTACAAGCTTTCAGCTTACAAAAAGCTGGAGCAGTTCTGGTAAAGGGAGATCTGGAAGATGTGGAGGGATTAAGAGATATCTTAAGAAAAGTCGATGGCCTTTACCTGGTCCTTCCTCCTGTATGGGTTTCCAACAAAGAAACAGATCAAAAAGAAGCGGAAATTGGAATACGGGCAATCCGATTAGCAAAGGAACAGGGAGTAAAATTTGTCCTTTATTCCTCAGTTCTCGGATCGGACAAGCAGGATTCATTTAGGCCAAAATTTAAATTTACAATTGAAAAATATCTACTGGACAGTGGCTTACATGGGGCCGTGATTAGACCCGCTACTTTTATGGAAAATCTGCTTTTGCCAAGTTTCGGGTTGGGAGAAGATAAGTTTATAAATCCCTTGCCTGAAGACAAGGCAATTTCTTGGGTAGCCACAAATGACATAGGCACCTTTGCACGGATAATATTTCAGAATTACAAAGAATTCGACGGCAAAACTATCGATTTTGGAGGCGAACTTTACACACCTAAACAAATTCTACAGCTATTGGAAGCGAAGTTGGAGCAAGCAATCAATTTTGTACAGATACCTTTGGATATACTCTACCAGCAAAGTGAAACATTTGCAAAGCTGGTTGAAATGATCGACAGAGAAGGTTACGATCCCATTGATTATGAACTTATATCGTCCTGGATGCCCAAACTAACAAGATTTGAGCAGTGGCTGGACGAAACGGGGATAAAAAAAATAAAAGAGTTACAAGTTGAAAATAATTGATCTTATAATCTTATCAGGCTAAGGCCTTTTCACTGATCATAAAATGCGTGACTTAAGATACATTATATTGCGATGTAACTTTCATATATATATACTTGAATAAGGCATAAATAATATGGAGGACAAGCAAAATGGCTAGTGTTTTTCGGAGTAATACTTTCACTGCAAAAGTATCTCAAGCTGGGAGGTGAGTTGCTAGAAAATATCGTTAACTACTACCTATAAGCATCTGTTATTTAATAATTTGTCAGCTGAACCCATTAAAAAGTTTAAATTGTTTTGGAGTATAATAAAGAATGCGCGTGGTATGACGGTCAGCATTTCCATAAGGTATGGAAGGCTGGCATAAAATATCCCTACATAACTTTAAAACCTTTCATTATACTTCATTATTTCATGGATGGATTGCATATTTAAATGGCTGCTATTTTTGATATTCTCGCCAAGTGGATCTTAACTAAAAAGGTAAATCCATTTGTATTAACAAATAGATTTACCATAAAGAAGATGCTAAAAAGTTAAAGCATAAAGGAGTTAAGTTATATGAATTTTAAATAATTACTTACTTAACAACCGTTGCTTCTAATTCCACTTTCAGAGTTTCGAATAGACTAACAACTTCAAGTAAAGTCAATGCTTGTTTAGTTCCGTGTTTGGCTATCCAATCTTGAAATATTGAAAAATGAGGCCATAATTCTTCGGTTGATGTGGTATAAATATTTAATCTAACAATATTACTACACGAGTATCCAGCTTCGCTAATTACACGTTCAAGGTTAGCTAGGCTTTTGATAAGCTGAGTTTTCATGTCTTCAGTACTGGATATCCCATCATCATTGATGGCTGTCTGTCCTGAAACATATAAGGTGCCTTCTACATTTTTAACTTCAATCGCTTGAGAATAACTTCTGGCGTCTTGCCATTTCCATGGGTTTATTGCATTAATTTCCATACCTATTAATATTATAAATGAACAATACAAATATGAATAGAACGGAAATAAATAACGTTGACATTAGGCACATTTTTGATGTGACAAAAATCACAGGCTTCTACTTAATGATTCTCGTGAGACACCTAGATAAGGTTAGTGATTCAACACCGTTTACAAATACTTTTCCTGTATAGGTACTATTTGAAGTATTATATTTAATTATATATACTTTATTATCCAATGCGAATAGATCCTGAATATAAGGTAGGGAAGAGAAACTAGGGTTAACCATAGTTGTCGAACCCGTCAGATTTTGGTGAGTAATATGTTGTTTTTGAGATAATTAGAGGTCTGTTAAGCTTTCATTTGCAAGATAAGTAGGAGATAGCCTGAAAATTTTATGAATATAGAGCGTTTCCTGGGAGATATTCGATACATAGTGTCAAATAGGCAAAAAATGCAATTGAAAGGGAAAACTATCCATTGCTGGACAGGTCCAATTACCCCAACTTTGTAATATCAAAACAGAATAAACAACAATAAAAATTACAGAATATGAAAAATTTATTTTTAACATTCGGATTGGTTACAGCATTATTAACAGGTAAAGTTTTTGGACAGGAATCACCAGTAAAGCGTACAGATCTTCAGCGGCATAATATAGAAGCTGCAGGTTATGAAACCATTCAGGCACGCATCGACCTTAAACCAGGGACATCGGTAGGTATGCATTCACATCCTGGCGAAGAGGTTATTTATGTGCTGGAAGGTATATTTGAATATCAGTTGGAACGTGAAAAGCCCGTTATACTGAAAGCAGGTGAAGTACTTTTCGTTCCAGCAGGGAGAAACCATTCCGCAAAAAATATTGGAAAGGTTAGGGCTTCCGAACTCGCTACCTATATCGTAAAAAAAGATAAACCATTGCTAGTATTCAAGAAATAATATAATTTAATCAAGAAGTCAGGTTACAATACGTTGGGTTTTAATTCATTGATAAGAGCGTTTTTTCTAGAAAAACTCTCGTGTAATTAGATTTATAAGTAAAAGGGTGGTTTTTGGCTGTGAAAAAGCTGAAAAATCATCCTTTTTTTTATGTGTTATATTTATTTAACGAGATTATGGTGATAAAAATCTTTCCTTGTTTTAATATATGCGTGTAAGTAAGCATTGTTGCAGAAAATTAAGTGATTAGATTTATTAACCATCGCAAGGCAAGTTGAAATATGGTGTAATATTGAAAAATGAGATGTTGTAATGGTATGGCTGGTGTTTTATTTCCTATTTTTACATCAGAATTTTTAAAAGATATCAACACAGTCATCTTTCACATCATATATGATAAAGGAATTTTCATTCAAAAAATTTGGCAACTTAGAATTTAGCAAATCCGTCGAACAAAACGATTCCCTCACGACAATACATGATCATATTAAAGTATTGTTCATTCCCAGGAACGCCATTATCCAAGTGGATTTTCAGGAGATTGAAATGAAAATGGATACGTTACTGTTCATAAATCCCCATGTCATTTTAAAACCATGTGAAACTATAGGAGGGCAATTGATGCATTTTAACAGAGACTTTTATTGTGTAGAAATTCACGATCATGAAGTCGCCTGTGATGGTATCCTATATAATAATGTGTTTGAAATTCCATTTATAAGCCTGAATGAAGAACAGTCTGCTGAGATCCAAAGGATCATCCACGATATTCAGTCAGAATTGAAAAATGAAGACTCCGGTACCGAAGAAATGCTGCGGACATTGTTGAAACTGATCATCCTGAAATCTACACGTATCTGGAAACAGCAGCATCAATTAGCTGACGATGTTCGACAGGCCGATGTTCAATTTCTACGCAAATTCAGCAAATTGGTCGAACAGCATTTCAAGACCCTACATACTGTGGCAGATTATGCTGATCTGCTTTGTATAACGCCAAAAAATCTCAGTAAAAAAATAAGCCTGGTCAGTAAAGAAACGCCAAACGATATTATAAAAAACCGGATCATACTCGAAAGTAAGCGCCTTTTAGCCCATACCAAGATGAATGTTAAAGAGATTGCCTACACACTGAATTACGAGGACGACGCCTATTTTGTCCGGTTTTTCACCAAACATACAGGAATATCCCCTACGAGTTTTAGAAAACAGTTTTAAAATATTTCTAATTGTACAACTTTAAGAAAGAGGCTGTCTCAAAAAGACAGCCTCTTTTTTTTCTTATTTCATGACATTTAATTTTGTTTAATTGATTGATTTTCATATATTTATAGTGTAAAAAAGATATATGTCATCTCAAAGACCTACTTTTAAGCCTTACTATCAGGACCAGATTATGGCAATTCCCCCAACTTTGGACGAATTGGTCTCCAAAGGACATCCGGTACGTATTGTTAACGATGTGATCAACCGTATCAACATACAGGGTCTTTTGGATGCCTACAAGATAAAAGGCTGTTCCAGTTATCATCCGCAAATGCTGTTGAAGGTTCTGGTGTTTGGCTATGTAAGCAATGTCTACAGCAGTCGGAAACTGGAAACAGCCTGCCGGGAGAATATCAACTTCATGTGGCTGAGCGGCATGAGCTACCCCGATCACAATACCATCAACAGATTTCGTGGTGTCCGCTTAAAAGAAGCACTTCGCAGTGTATTTGAAGAAGTTGTTAAGCTCCTGGCCGAAGAAGGGTTGTTAAGCATAGAAGATGTCTACACCGATGGCACCAAGATAGAGGCCAATGCAAACAGATACACTTTCGTTTGGAAGAAAGCTATCCATACCAATAAGGAAAAGATGAAAGCTGCCTTAAAAGATATATGGGACTACGCCCAAAGTATCGCCAAGTCGGAGGACAACCTCCCGGATCCTCCCGATCTGAGGACAATTGACAGCGAAAAAGTCCGGGCTACGGTCGATAAGCTGAACAGGGTCTTATCCGACAAACCTTCGGTAAATGTCACTTCGCATTAGAATGCCCCCACTAGTTCGCGTTAGAATGCCCCCACTAATTTCACAAAAAAAACGATTATTCTATTCATTATTATTATCATAATTTTCTTGATCTTCTGACTTTTTTGGTCTTCCCCTTTTCGATTTTTCCTTAGGGTCGTCTTCAAACATTCCGTTCAGTTCCAAGAGGTTCTTTATACGGTAACTGTTTCCTTTATTATGGAAAGCTTTC
>NZ_DKST01000006.1:0-107806 GCF_002472835.1 Sphingobacterium sp. UBA7249
GCTAATATAGTTGGTGTTGATCTCGGTGTACGCTTTTTCGGCAGCGTTATTATTAGGATCACTTAAATCATTCACAAAAGCTGCTCCAGCATTGTTTACGATGATATTCACGTCGGCGTGATTCGTTTTCAGGTCATCCGCAATACGGATCCTGTCAGCTTCTACCGATAGATCACCTTGTATAACCACTGCGCCGTTTAATTCAGCCAATGCTTCTTGAAGACGCTCTTCGTTGCGGCCGTTGATGATGATTTTATTTCCAGCTGCGCTTAATTTTTTAGCAATAGCCAGACCGATGCCGGCACTTCCACCGCTGATAAATACGGTATTTCCTGTTGTTTTCATGTGATATGTTTTTGAGAGGTAATTACTTTAATAATTTATTTATTTCTTATACAAAATCTTTGTGATATTGGTGCAGTTATATCCCTGCAGTTTAGCTGGTTAACGTCGTGTAATCGGTGTAACCCTTTTGGCCCGGGGTATAAAACGTGTTTTGATCAGGTGCATTTAACGGTGCGTCTGTTTTGTAACGCTCGACCAGGTCGGGGTTGGCAATGAACGGAACCCCAAAGGACACCAGGTCAGCATCGCTATCGTTGATTACCTGCGTTGCCTTGTCCTTGTTGAATGCGCGGTTGATGATGATGGTACCCGTATAGATTTTACGGAAATGTTTTGCAACTTCCTGTATCGCATCGCTATTGCCACTTACATCAGTAAAAGGTTCGATCAAATGCACATAAGCCAAGCCGTAATCGTTCAAGCGGCTGACGATATAATCATAAGTGGCGATGGTTTCATCATCTACCAAAATACCCATAATGCCATTTAAGGAAGGGTTAAGACGGATACCGACACGACTGATATCCACGGCCTGCTTCAAGCCATCCAGTATGTCAAAAAGAATGCGCGCACGGTTTTCGGGGTTTCCACCGTATTCATCGGTTCGAAAATTGCTGTTTTTGCTGAAAAACTGCTGTAAAAGGTAGCCGTTTGCTCCGTGCAGTTCGACACCGTCAAAGCCCGCTTCAAAAGCGTTGATGGCGCCTTGTATAAAATCGGCAACTGTTTGTCTGATGTCTTCCAAGGTCATCGCCCTCGCTGTTTCACTTTGTTTAAACCCAGTAGCGGTAAAGACCTCTACCTTCGGGTTGTAAGCAGAAGGTGCCAAAGGAGCCTTCCCATTATGGTGGTCAGGATGTGAATACGCACCCGTGTGCCACAGCTGCGCAAAGATTCGTCCGCCTTTTTCATGAACGGCATCTGTCGATAATTTCCAGCCGGCAAGCTGGTCTTTTGAATAGATACCCGGTACATTGGGTACGCCCACAGCATCCTTGCTGATGAAGGTACCTTCTGTGATGATCAGACCGGCGGTAGCACGTTGTGCATAATATTCCGCTTGCAGTGCAGTAGCGGTATTGCCTTCGTTGGCTGCCCGTGACCGCGTCATCGGCGCCATTACGATGCGGTTTTGGAGTTGTAATCCGTTTAGCTCGTACGTTTCAAATAATACTGTGTTGCTCATATTTATTGATCTTAACTATTATACTTTTTAGTCTATTTTATTTTAATAATATACTTTTTAGTCTATTTTGTTTTAAAAAAAATTATTTGCTGTATTGTTCCAGTTCAGCCTTCAGGTTTTTGATAAGCGATTGCATGGGCTTTACGGTATTCATTGTTCTGCACATGATTATACCACCTTCAACAGCGGCCACCATTTTAAATGCAAAAACAGCCGGATCAAGGTCGTGCGAAAACTCCCCGTTCTCTATTCCTGATTTGAGGATATTTGTAAGGCCTTCCTGACCAGCCCTGAATGTCGCTGCGATCTTTTCCTTGATCACCGGATAGTTGTCATCCGCTTCTACCGCAGTATTAAAGATTGGGCATCCCCCTGAAATATAGGTTTCTATCGGATCTTTGTAAAAATCCATGAATGCGAAAATCTTGGCTTTTGCAGTTTTCCCTTTTGCAACGGTCATATGCATCTTTTCGCTGACTTTTTTCAGCATCTGATCAACGACCTGGACGGAAAGATCATCCTTGTTTTCAAAATGGCCATAAAGACATCCTTTGGTCAGTTTCGTCGCAGCCAGCACATCATCAATATTGACACCGGCTATCCCCTTTTCATTGTAGAGCGGGGCTGCTGTATCCAGTATAAATTGCTTTGTTCTTTCTGACTTTGTTAGCATTGTTTCAAATATTATGCAGCAAATATACCAAAAAGTATATTTTATTTGAGCATGCTAACTCTATTTAACAGACTATTGAGTATTCTTTTACGATAGTATGGCATTTCTATTGAGGCAATAAAGCGATGGCTATTGAATTTACTAGATTTGAAGAATATAACAATCTGGAAATTAAATCTGTATGGTGAAAGGAGGCCGAGCATCCAAACCCGGCCATCCAAATCAATCAGTAGAAACGAGGCTCTGTCACCTATAGAACAGCTTAAATTTTGAGATCGTTTAAAAATAATTTAAACGACATTTCAACTTGCGGTGCATAAAGAGTAATAGCGTCGCAGTGCTCTATCAATTTTTAGGTCTTTTACTATTTGTTCAAATAATCCGAATGCTGCTCCTTCAAAACAGTGACATCATTTAAAGACAAGGTGCTAACTATAAAATAGTTATATTAGCACATTAAGAACAGGTTCGTAGTAAGGCATGGTGAAAATTTATTAGATGAAGAAGAGTAACACAACGGATCCTATCGCCCGGCGTAAGCAGCGCACAACCAGACAAAGGGGCAGCAAGGCTGCATTATGCGGTATTTTGATTGGTCATGCTATGATCTTAGTGGGCGGCATGCTAGTCGTCCGTTCGCTTTTTGGTTTTTTAGAGGAGAATGTGACAAACGCTGGTGAACCACCCTTGGCGATCTTTGGAATGGCAGGCGGACTACCATTTATTATTTTTGGTTTCTTTGTGCATATTGGCGCTTGCCGAAGATTTACCGGGAAACTGCTTTCATCCCCCGGTGTTGGCGCAGGACCTATCCTTTTCCTGGGCTTTGCCCTAGGTGCCTGGTGGGGCGTGCTTTCACTCCCTGTACTTGGATTATTATGGCTTATACCAACGATCCTGACCGCTATTGCCCTGTTATTCCTATCAATTAGTGTATTCTTAAGAATGCGCCGATCTACAAAGAATGATCTGCTTAGGCGCATGATAAATGAGGGAAAAATAGCTGCTGCACTTATTACCGATATTCCGGCAATTGAGCCCAGTTCTGCTGGACTCATCGGAACAATCACCGTGAGATTCACCGACATGAACGGAGTCCATCGTTGGGTACAGAAAATAGGCCAATGGAAACGCCAAGATCTGCCCCAGATTGGCGGTATAGCGACAGTACTTTATGATCCACGACAGCCAGAGAATGATGCCGGTATCTGGGTGGGGCCGCCAGGATCCACTACAGTAACAGATTTTACATTTTGGCATTCCTAAGAAATAGTATTCTTCGATGGCTGTCAGCCGTTATTGCTTACACCACTGGGCGAGAAATTAGTCGCGGTACTTTGGAAATTGAACGATTGGGGAAAGCTTTTATTGGAGGATTCTGAAAAGGGCGGACTGCTATAGTCCGCCCTTTCTGCTATTTCCACCAATAGTAGTAATTGTGGTTGCCGTCATACTCAAAACCGCAACGCGGATATAGCGTATTGCCTATATCGTTTGTTTTTTCGGTCTCAAGCATCAAACCGCAAGCCCCTGTTTCATTGCACCATTGTTTTGCCTGGTCTATCAATGCTACCGAAAGCCCTTTGCCTCGGTAATCGGGATGAACGAACAAATCGCTCAATAGCCATTGCTTTTGGAGTTTAATGTAATGATAGAGTTTGTACAACTGAACGAAACCGGCTGCCTCCTCATCCACATAGATCATGAAGATGGTCGATTGCTCATTGTCTAACCGCTGGTGTATAAACTTTTTGCATCTCTCGAGGTCATCCTCCTGACGGTAAAAAACGCGGTAATTGTTGAATAATGCTGCTGCTGTGTCTAAGTCTTCCAGACCAGCTTTCTTGATTTTGTACCCCATTGCTTTTAATTGTTTTGATTAATAGCTCAAAAGTATCAGATTACAAGATTAGCTTGATGGTACAGTTTAAGGATAAGGGGCTAGTCCAGACGATTATAATAAAGACGGATCGTTATCCTGCTCCACATGCAATTCCTTCAACAAAATATCCCTGATCAGATTTCGCATTTTTTAGGGTTGTCTCCTGCCGGTTTGCCTACTTGTCAATAACAAAGGCACAAAAAAAACCGTTTGGTCATCCCAAACGGTTCTGTATATTTTAGACCCCTGTTCTACTTCAGTTTTTCGATCTCCTCGATGGAAAGTCCGGTACCTTTAGCAATATCTGCTACAGGTAAACCCATTTTCTTAAATTCTAATGCAATAGTACGCTTTTCTGCCTTAAGCTTAGCACGCTCTTCCAAACGCCCCTTCTCAATGCCTTGCTTCTCTGCTTTATCCAATAAATATTCTTGAGTGCCCATTATATTACTCCTTCCTAATTTGTTTTCGACCTCTTTTTCAAAGATATAGAAATTTTCTTGTTTTTGAAAACTTACATAGTAGGTCAAAAAATCATAGAGACCCTGACGTGTTTTCTTATCCATTTTACGACTCATCATCTGTTCATAAAGATCGTGCTTAATATCCTTCAACTTATCGTCACTGATATTTTTATTCGTGATAGCCAATAATGTAGTTAAAACTACGACTGAAAAGGGATTACTATTTGAACGTAATGCGACCTCGTCCTGATGCAACACTTTGTAACTACTAAAACGGTAATGGAGAATGGTACCCATGAACTCCTTGATATAAGCAGATGGGTGGTAAGTTCGGCTATCGTCGGTAAGAATAGCAATGGCAGAAATTGGAACTTGATACTTATCGGATATTTTATAGTAATACCGAAACATGCGCTCTGCAAGATCTCCCTTACCTCGACTGGACTGTACCTCAATATGGCATAGCACAAACTGCTCACCGCCCTCTTTCAAATAGACTTTGACCAACTTATCTACAAAACGCACCCCCTTGCCGTTGGGCTCTGGAGGAAATAAAGATTCAAACTCTTTATCTAAATAATCAAAAGGTTTGCTCAGATCGAATATAGATGCTGCATCTTCAAAGAAAAACTCTAAGAAATGCGCAAAAGTCTGTTCTAAAATAGACTTCCATAGCTGATCATCAACGCGGCTGGAAGATTTACTCATAATAAACTGCTTATAATAAGGATATTAGGGCAAAGATACAAAATAAAAGATAATAAAACTAATATTTTTAGTAATCATAATCCTGATGCTTACCATAAAGAAGTTGCTTAAGTATATAAACTGTTGTCTATTGACTGTATAAGAAACAATATTTTTTAGAATATGTTCTCCAACAGTATGATCTCATAAATTAACAGTGATCTATCTATATTTAACATGTGCAACGATCCTATGCTGACCTGACCTAACTACCGATTTTGACTCAACTTATCTTGCAGTGATTTGTCGAATTGGTAAATATCAGCGTACAAAATGGGCTTTCCGTTTTTTATCAGACAGGTCAGGTAAGTTATTATAATCGGCAGCGGCTTGCTCAGGACAAAATCCTTCTTTTCGTAAGATTGTATTGCATATTCCAGCTCCGAAATTCTGTATTCGGAATCATCATATGATAATAACATGGCGGCGAGCCTATCGGCATTCTCCACACGTATACAGCCATGGCTGAGCGCCCTTTTCCCGCGTTTAAAAAATTGTTTCTGCGGGGTGTCATGAACATATACCGCATGCGGATTCTGAAATCTAAATACGACGGCACCCAAGGCATTGTCCTCCCCAGATGATTGCCTTACACTATATTTCTTAGGATTATTCCTGATCTTTCTTCGTGTTGATGCATTCACGATGACTTCATTGCCCGCTCCGTCATAGATCGCGTAATTATGATCCGCGAGATAGCTCTGATCTTCCAAAATTTCGGGCAGTATTTCATTGAGGAAAATACTTTGGGGGACCCGCCAGTCTGGTGCTGTTGAAAAAAACTCGATCTCACTTTCCAAAACAGGCGTTTTTGTCGTTGGCTTTCCCACCACCACCTTAAAGTCGGATACTTCGTCCCCCTGATGAAATTCCAGGGTATAGGAAGGAATATTTACCAGGATATAGTTTTCACTTTGCGTGCTGATCCATCTAAGGCGCTCCATATTCATGATGATCTTATCCATTACCGCTTTAGGAGTCGTAGCCTTATTCTCTGCATAGTATCCATCCAAGTAGGCCTGTAAGTCGCGGTAAGCCTTGATCTTGGGCTGGGCATTGTGTATTTCACCCTGGAAATCTGCCCGCAACCGTGCTGCAGACAATATCTCATCCGCACAAAAACCATTTGTCCTGCTGCTATCAATGCTAGACGCATCGTATAGTGGATTATATTTGCCAAAGTGAAGGTGATTAATAAAGGTAATCAGGCCATCTGTCAGCAGGATATCAAACTTGGCTCTTTCCTTCTGATTCTTATCGGAAGGAAAATCCCGCCATTGCTTTAATTTTTTAGGTGAAAGGCTTTCTAGATGGTAATCGGACAGCGACAGTCCATAATGGTCAGCCCGTGTCAGCAGCGCGAGGGCTATTTCCGATTGATCCAGCCCTTGTTGACTATCAGTCCAACTATCGCCTGAATAATTGTCCGTGTAGAACCTGATGACCGATTTTGGATAATTCAGCTTGGAAAGATAGGTATTGTCCATTAGCGCTGTGGTAATTTCAGTACCTATTTTTACATCCTGCCCGTAGATCGCTACGGGGAGAATAGCTAAAAAAATAACGACGAAATATTGAAACGCTTTCATGATATTAAATTTTTTTGTTTAAAATTTCAATACCGACCTGATCCTATCGCTGCATTTGTCTTCGGATGGCCAAACCTTCAAATGACAACGTCAACTTATTACAAAGTTCTGAATTATAATGCAATATAAGTTATATAATATTAATTAATTTTTATGTAATTGGTAGAAATCCAACTGTGGCGTATCGGTATGCCACACGACAGTGAGAAATCCGACGTCGTTACCACCGAAGGACCGAAACAAACAAGTATTCCAAAACAATGGGCGGCGATATATTGTTATCATTTTCAAACAGTGAATACACGTAGAAACAGGTAATTATGGCAAAAAAACAACAGAACACGAAACAGGATGTAGCAAACTTCCTAGGTGAAATGATCTCATTTAGAAATGCTTTAAAGTTAACCCATTGGTCTATAACAGGTAAGGGAAGTTATGAAGCACATATTTCCTTGGACCAGGCTATTGAATCCCTGATCGACATTACAGACAGATTGGTCGAGACAACCTTTTCTTTAGAAGGCACGCTGGATATCATTATTCCTGAAACTTCCAAGCCTAGCAATTATATTAAATATATAGAGGACTTTTATAAAAAAGTGGAAAGCAAACGGGAAGGATTATTTAAAGAAACTTTTTCTCAATCCATTATCGACGATGCACAAGAAGCAGTCCAACAATTATTATTCCGGTTAAAGCGGTTAGAATAACATTCTACAAGCTAACTCAAGTTTTAAAGTGTTTATTATAATAAATGCCACGAATAGCGATTATTTGTGGCATTTATCATAACCTATAAATGAATAGGATAAAAATCGTTAATACAATGAATCTATTTCATTAAAATCTGCACCTTGTTCCTCGGCAGGCCATTGCAGGAAAGAAAGTAAGCGTAATGAAATCACATTCAGCGCTGTAGATGTATTATAAGTTAATTTTAGGGTAGGTTATTTTATATTTTAACATAAATAATTTTATAATGAAAATAGGAATTGTAGGAACAGGAACCGTAGGCAGCGTCCTAGCGAAAAAACTCGCCGACGCAGAGCAAGAGGTAAAGGTGACGAATACCAAGCCAATGTCAGAATTGAAAAAGATTGCAGCAGATTTAGGAGCCCATGCTGCTTCATTGCAAGATCTTGTCAACGATGTGGACGTGATTATCTTTTCCATGCCTTACAGCGCATATAAAGGTTTACCCAAAGATCTATTACATGAGGTGCCCGAGGGTGTCGTTGTTATCGATACATCCAATTATTATCCAATGCGCGATGGTGAAATACCCGAACTAAAGGAGATGACCGAAAGCGATTATATTGCCAGCATTCTGAATAGGCCGATCGTAAAGATGTTTAATAATATATTGCAATATGCCATTAAAAATAAAGGGAAAGCTGCTGGAGCAAATGGCAGAATAGCCATCGCTGTTGCCGGAGACAACGATCAACATAAAAAAATAGCTTCTCAAATCGCAAATATTGTCGGCTTCGATACGGTCGATAATGGAACGCTTGCTGAGTCTTGGCGGCAACAACCCGGTACCCCTGCCTATTGCACCCACCTGAACGTCAGCGAACTGAAAGAAGCATTGAGTTTTGCCATACGGGAGAAGTCTGCTGCTGCAAGAGATCGACTTAATGAGCAACTCGTGATTCAGAAAATTGACTTTACAAAGGAATACGAACGCGTAGTCGCTCTCAACCGCGAGATATTTTACCAAAGCGTCGGAAAAGAATATAAAGCGCACTAAGTCAAAAACGTAGATTAACTACATACTTATTGGCTAAACGCCAATTACTAAACAGGTGATCCTTACAAAGTAAGGATCACCTGTTTTAGCGTATACTGCTTGAATTTTAATGCATTTAGAATACAATCCTTAGCGAATAATAATTTTATTCAATTCCTTTTTATTTTTTTCGTTGCGCACCAGCAAGTTCATCATATAAAGCTCATCGATATCACCGATAAATTTCACTGGGGAGACATCAATCCGCATGATATTACTTATATCCACAAAAACCTCAGCAGGATTTTGCTGAACTATCTGATCATTGATCTTAAAGATGACACGATTAGATTTAACGTTTGTATATTTTTTTTGCAGGTCGGATAGCGTAATAAGGACTGGCTTATAGTTCTGATTCAGTTCGATTATAACAAGCTGTTTCCCCTTGACAACCTCCACAGATTTAACTTCCTCCGGCTTTAAGGTACTCATCAGATCGCCTTTGTACACCTTGCCCAAAATCTGAACATTCACCTGACTTTTATCATCGAGGTTTTTATAAACTGTTGAAGGTACGGTATCTGATTTACTATGTTGGCTGTGAGGATTCTGTCCGTGTGCTATACTGAAGCCAAACCATGACAAAAGAGTGCACAAAAGCATTTTCTTCATATTTTTAATAGCTGCTAATATTCACCAAGAAACTTGTATTTGAAATTTTGTATTTAACCATCTACGAAGACCTAATCTCCGATCATACCTCAAAATATACAAATTATCTTGATTCGGGATATCTTTTTTCAATTTTTGTTGAACCAACATAGATGTTGCATCAATAATCATTTTTTTTGAACGATATTGGTTTGAGGACTGTTTACCTTGAAATCAAACTCATAAGCATATGAAAAGAATATTTCTGACCCTAGCAATTGCATTTTCGATTGTTGCCGTTCAAAGTTGCGGCGGCGGTGCAAAGAATGACAGTAAGGAAACGGCAGACAGTATCAACGAAGAAAAGGCACCTGAAAATATAGATGATGATCAGGTCGCAGCGACGCCTCTATCAGTCAGCGAAGAGGATGCTAAATTTGTCACCGAGGCCGCAAATGGCGGTATGGCCGAAGTCGAGCTCGGACAGCTGGCACAGCAAAAAGCGCAGCATGCCGATGTCAAAGCCTTCGGAGAAATGATGATCAAAGACCACTCCAAGGCCAATGACGAACTGACAGCACTTGCCCAGGCAAAAAACATTACTGTCCCAGCCACAGTAGGCGCTGAGCAGCAAAAAGTAAAAGATGATTTGGCTAAAAAGGCCGGAAGAGAATTTGACAAAGCTTATATCGACGAGATGGTGGAGGATCACGAAAAAGATGTCAAGCTTTTTGAGGACGCCAGTAAAAATCTGAAAGATGCCGAATTAAAGGCCTTTGTAGATAAGACTCTACCGACTTTAAGAACTCATTTGGAGCACAGTAAATCGGTAAAGGACAAATTGAAATAATATATTTGGTATTATCCATCAAAAGTAAGGGCTTATCTTCAGGGAAAGCCCTTGCTTTTGATATCCCAAAACGAAAAGCTATGCCCGAATTGCCAGACCTAGCGGTTTTCAGTAAAAACCTAACGAAAATGATTCAAAGAAAAGTGCTGAAGAGTGCTGTTATCCATCAAAAACAAAAGATCAAAGTCAGTGAGAAGGATTTGCAGGCATTGGAAGGTAAAAGGCTGGATAAGGTGTATCGTGAGGGCAAAAGGCTTTTTTTTGACTTTGGAAAAGATGCACTCCTCGCCCTGCACTTGATGCTCCATGGCAAACTCGTGTATTCCGACGATCCGAAGCCTAAGTATACCTTGCTTTCACTGACTTTTCAAGATGGCAAGACCCTTTCCGTGACCGACTTTCAGCAGCTAGCCAATGTTGAGCTTAACCCACCTCAGGCAGATGCTGTGGATGCTCTTTCCACCAAGCTAAGCCCGCAGTTTTTGGAAGATCTGTTACAGTCCAGTAGATCCAAGATAAAAACGCTTTTAATGGATCAAAAACATATTGCAGGCATTGGCAATGCCTATGCCGACGAAATCCTATATGAAGCGAATATATCGCCCCTATCCGTTGCGAATAAGATTCCGGAAAAGGAAATAAAGAAACTCGCGAAAGCGATCAAAGAAGTGCTCGAACAAGCGGAAAAGCACATTTTAAAGACCCATCCCGACATCATTAGCGGCGAAGTCCGCGATTTTATGAAAGTGCATAACAGCAAAGCTGTAACAGATGCCAAGGGAAACAAGATTTTGCAGACCAAAATCGGAGGCCGCAGTACCTATTACACCGAGCAGCAGCACACATTTAGTTAATCCCCCTAAGCTACTCATATAAATTCATGCCTTTTTTGCAGTATACGACAACAATATTCGCCTAAACAAAAATAGTGTCCGTCATTTTGGCTACAACCAAGCTCAATATGGCAACAACTCCCCTATGCCTTCTTCAGACATTTGTATTATTGAATCAGATAATAACACTATGAGAAAGACAATTTTCATTACAGGAGCTTCTTCTGGGTTGGGAAAAGCAACTGCCAAGCTATTCCAACAAGCGGGTTGGGATGTTATCGCAACAATGCGAAATCCCGAAAATGAAACCGAGCTTACTGAAATCGAAAACGTTACGCTATTAAAATTAGATGTAACCGATCCCGCACAGATCAAAGAAACTGTTGAAAAAGCAATCTCTTTGGCCAAAATCGATGTCGTTTTCAATAATGCAGGTTATGGATTGATGGGCGCGTTTGAAACCTTGAGCGACGAAAAAATACTTCGTCAAATCAATACCAATCTGTTGGGTGTATTGCGCGTTACACAGGCATTTATCCCACATTTTAGAGCACAGCAAAGTGGTTTGTTTATTTCGACTACATCAATTGGTGGATTTATGGGATTCCCGTTACAGTCGATTTATCATGCGACAAAATTCGCTTTGGAGGGCTGGAGCGAAAGTATGTCCTTTGAATTGAAAAAATTTGGGATAGCGATCAAAACTGTTGCTCCAGGAGGAATTGCGACAGATTTTGTAGGTCGTTCATTGGATATGAATCGATCTTCCAACTATGAAGACATCGAAAACAAACTGTTAGAACAAATGGATCTGATGATGCAAAACGCATCCACGGCAGCGCAAATTGCCCAGGTGGTGTATGAAGCAGCAACGGACAATAAAGATCAGGTACGCTATTTGGCAGGCGAAGATGCAAATGCCTTATATGATAGACGTCTGTCAATCGGAAAAGAAGCTTTCAGGCAAGAAATCGCCAAACAATTTGAGGCTTAATTTTTAAATCGGCAACTGTCTTTCCAGGCAGTTGTTTTTTGTAAATTTGTAAAACAAAAACAGGATGCACATTATCAATTCCATATCCGAATTTCATAAGCAATTGTCATTGCCTGCGCCGTTACATCCGCTCATCAGTGTAATTGATGTCGCTGGAATAAAACCTGATGAAAGCAGCATTTGGGAGCAGTTCTGCGTCAATTTCTATAGCATTTCCCTCAAAAAAGATGTTACCGCAAAAATAAAGTACGGACAACAATATTACGATTTCGACAAAGGAACCATGAACTTTATTGCGCCCAAACAGATTCAGTCGTTAACGATTTCTGAAATCAGAAAAATGAACATCGAATGCGGAAAAGGTTACATGCTTATGTTTCACCCTGATTTTTTGTATACGCACACACTTGCAAGCAAAATAAAAAATTACAATTTCTTTTCGTATGCCCTTAACGAAGCATTACATCTCTCCGAACGGGAAGAAAAAGACATTGTAGAAATTTTTCTTAAAATCGAAAAAGAGTATCAACATATCGACAAACATACACAAGGTATTATTTTGTCACAAATTGATATGCTGTTGCAATACAGCAACCGGTTTTACGAGCGTCAATTCATCACACGAAAAGCTGTTAACAATGCGCTGGTAGCACAATTGGAAAAATTGCTGGATGCGTATTTCGACAGCGAAGAAACATTAAACCAGGGGCTTCCGACGGTAGAGTATTTAGCAGAAAACCTCCATGTCTCAGCACGTTATCTAAGCGATTTACTACGGTCAGTGACCGGTAAAAACACACAACAGCACATTCACGACAAGTTAATTGAGGAAGCCAAAGAAAAACTCACGGCGACAAGCCTTTCAGTGGCAGAAATTGCCTACAAGCTCGGTTTTGAACATCCACAATCATTCAACAAACTGTTTAAGAAAAAGACCAATGTTTCACCTCTAGCATTCAGACAATTGTTTCTTTGACCTCTCTTTCGCAACTTAAACATATCCTTCAACATTATAAAATAATCATCTCCACATCAATCATTTGTGGAGATGATTATACAGCCTATACGGTATAAAGGCCACCCATTAAAGGGTCCGTCTTAGAGATCTTTCCGGTCTCCACATGGCCAGCAAAACGCTCTGACCAAGTCGGATATCCTTCCACCTCAAGCTGCAGGTCATACCAGCCAAAACTTGATTGAAGATCGATCACAATCGACTTTTCTTCGCCCGGAGCTAAAGTCACTGGCCCTAACTGTTGCTGATACCCCAAGTCTTTGAGCAGCATTTTTTTAGCGGCAGCACTCCGGTTATTCAATTTTACAACTAGATTTCCTGTCAATTGATCCTTATTTTTCGCCTGTTCATATACACACTTGACCGAGACCTCCGGATGCCTGTCGCTACCACGAAATTCTCGATAGAAGCCATTGGGCGCATATCCTTTTAGATGATAATGGCCATCCTTAAACGAGCTTAAATGCCAGTTATCACGTAGGGAGTCTCCGGCAGAAACCGCATATTCCCAAGTTCGTAATGTCTCCTGATCATAAGGCGCGGCAGCATAGACCAAAAATGGTGAACCATTGGATTTGGTATTGTGGACCTTATTTCCTGCTGTAAAGGTAAGTTGGTATTCTTTACTGTTTACATCGTAATGGCCATCTAAGTACAATTCATACGGTATCGGACATGAAGGTTTGATTCCCTTTTCCTGCTCAGGAAAGAGAGAAAATTGTTGTGGCGCGGTATTCACCTGAGCGATTTCCGATTCACGCAGGGGAAGATAGTTTTTAGGAATATCTTTAAATTGGGATTTATGGACATCCACCATAAAAGCATCCTTTTCGAGCGCCTTAACTGTCTCGGATTGATCCGGCTGAAAAGGTCTAAAGATGGATGTAAGGTCACCACAGATGCTGCGGCGCCATTGGGTGATATTTTCTTCGCGAATGCTTTTTCCAAATTTCTTCGCCAAAAAGTTCTCCAAAAAGCGAAGTGATGAAGTGTGGTCAAACAATTCTGAATTCACAAATCCGCCCCTAGTCCACGGCGATGCGATAACCAGTGGGACACGATACCCTAGTCCAATGGAACTCTCCCGGATACGGTCTTCCATGGCAGATGGATTGGTCTGTTGATCTTTAGTCACCCATTCCATCTTTCCGTCGATATTGGATGAGACTTTACCAGACCCTTCTCTATACGGGTTGGGCGTCGCATAGGGCGGTACATGGTCAAAAAATCCATCGTTCTCATCATAGGTAAGAATGAAGATCGTCTTTTTCCATACCTCTGGATTTTTGAGCAAGATCTCCATAACTTCATTGACATACCAGGAGCCAAACCAAGGTCTTCCGGGATGATCCGAAAAATTTGCAGGCGTCATTAACCAGGAGACCGTCGGCAGTTTGTTATTTTCCACATCCTGACGGAACTGATGGAGCACATCCCCTTTTGGCACTTGCAACTGCCGGTCTATGTCTCCATCCTGATACGATATCGTCGTTAAAGCATGATAATCTGCGTCGTTATGATTAGTCGTAAAGGCTCTGTCATTGAGTGACTTTTCATGACGCGGTAATTTATCATAGGCTTCTTTTGTATAAATACCGATACTTTCGTCAATCATGCGCATCACCTTTTGTGCTGCCACCAATCTCTGCTTGTCGGATTGACTGACAGGATCTGGCCCGATACGATCAATCTCCTGTTGTACAGCTTTTTTTCGCTGCTGAAGATTAGCCACATTGCCGGGATGCAACCGCACATTGTATGCTTTGAAGTATTCCATCACATTGGTGCCAAAATTCCCAAGCCAATTGCTTTCCTCACCACTGATGCCCGATCCTATCGTGAGCTCATTTTGATAAATCCGCCAGCCGATGCCGTGTTCTTCCAATCGTTCCGGAAATGTCTTCCAGTCGAGCGTAGGCTTGTTGTAATCGCTGATATTCCAGAGATGTGCTTTCGCCCTGGGATTATTTTGCTCGCGTACCGTGCCTGTCATCCAATACCATCTATTGGGATGTGTTCCGGTAATACTCGAACAAAAATGCTGATCACAGACCGTAAATGCATCGGCCAAAGAATAGTAAAACGGGAAATCAGAGCGGTCACAATAACCCAGCGTCAGGGGTACATCGGCATATGCTTTGTTGTAGGGCTTTTTGACATTCAGCCAGCGGTCATACTTCCCACCATTTCGCGCATCGGTCTGATCAGCCCAGCCATGTGGGGTGGAACCCATCCACGGGGCCTTTGAGTCCTTTACATTGAGCCGAAACGGTATAAAGGTCTTCCCTTCGGCGTTAGACTGAGCCCATACACTATTTCCATTGGGCTGTATGATCGTACGGGGATCGTTAAAACCACGTACGCCTTTCAAACAACCGTATAGATGATCAAATGAACGATTTTCCTGCATCAGGAAAACGATATGTTCTGAATCATAGAATGTACTGCCCGATGCGGGATTGATTGCCAATGCTCTTTGGATTGTCGATGGTAGCAAACCTACCAAAGCGGCACTTCCCGAAAGGAGTGCCGACTTTTTAATAAAATCTCTTCTTGAACTGTTCATGTTCTGTTATTGCTTAAAAACTATATCTTACCCCTAATTGAATTTGGTATGGATTGCCGAGGTAGGCCATTTTACTTAAATCACGGGAATTGTCAGCGACTTACCCTCACTTGCCGTCTTTGAATTTTGACTTGTTTGTGCTTTTCAATCGTGCACAAGTATATAACAAGCGTTTAAACAGATTATTAATTTAGGTAAACCTTTCCGTTAAAAAAAACAAAGTAAAACAGATTAGCGTATTCAAATTTAACACGGTTATAACGTGTTTATTATATTAAATGCCACGAATAGCGATTATTCGTGGCATTTATCATAAACTATGAATGAATAGGATAAAAATCATTAATACAATGAATCTCTTTCATTAAAATCTGCACCTTGTTCTTTTATCAAATCAGCAAACGCGTTTAAATTTCAAAATGTTTGGTCCACTCTCGACCTTTTGTAGTGATGTCGCCAGCGTATCCAGCGTGGCGCCTGCGATCGGATCAAACATTAGTTTCGCGCCTTTTCCGCCGGTGATCTGCATGACACACTCGGATAGGTCTTCTTCCTCTGTGACGACAACGTCGTCCGCGGCAAGATCGAGGAGAGACCGACATGCTACGCATTAGGATTTTCAACTAGAATTTACGGATTTTTCTACTGGGAGATTGGAGTTAACTTACTTGCAGTTGATTAGGTGAAAATCCATATTTCTTTTTGAAGATAAAAGAGAAATGAGAGAGATCCTCAAACCCAACTTCGAGATAGACTTCAGTCGGTCTTTTCTTTTTTTCAGTTAAGTGATAGTAAGCGAGCTCAAGTCTTTTGTCTGTTAACCACTTTTGGGGAGTGGTATTGAAAAGTTTCTTGAAATCCCTGTTAAATGTAGATAAGCTGCGACCGGTTAGGTAACCCCATTTTTCCAATGACATATTGAACATAAAATTTCGTTGCATAAAATTGATAAGGTCGATTTTGCCTGGTGCATCGAAATTTGCCAGCACACTATCAACACTTTGGTCAATCATCCGCAGGATATTTATGGCCTCAGTTATTTTTAAAGAAGCTAGTTCGTCCGGAAATTCACCCTCAACATCAAAATATGGTATCAGCGAAGCCATGCAGCTTTCTAATAAGGGGTGATTACTGAAGCGAAATATTTTCTGTCCGGGCTCAGCGCTCTTCTTAATATCAATCTTTTCATAAAACTTCCGTAGTCGCTCCACCGAAAGGTGCATGACTACGGATTTGTGAGGAAGCCCATTTTTAGGATAATTGATGATAGTCGCGAGCTGGTTTCTGGGAATAAGAAAAATATCGCCTGTCTTAAAATTGAAGGTTGTGTCCCATTGGATAATCTTTGTCTCGCCTGAAATAAACCAGATCAGCATATGGTCCTGAAACATCAGATCTGACTTGAACAGTTTGTCCTCATATGAGGAAAGTTTTATTTCTTTCGTTAGGTATCTTGATATATGTTCCATTTTTGTAAAGTTATTCATTTAGAGTGGACTGTTTCAAATTAACATGTTAAAGTATCCTATAACGCTGATAGTTCAAAAATAGTGAATTCGGATGGCATGCCCACACGTCCCGGATACCCGAGATAACCAAAACCACAATTTTCATATAGCTGCTGATCCCCTTTCGCTTTTTAAGATGCATGATGTTACTAAAAATGGGGAAGGAAAAGCATACGTAATAGTTAATTGACCTCGAAGGCAATGCCTGTCATTTCTTCGCTTAGGTTCCAAAGCCTTTTGGCATTGTTTTGATCTACTGAATAAGGTTGTACACCTTGTGCTTCTAAGCCATTACCCTGTTCTATAGTTCCATTAGCTAATTCTGCCACTTCTACATCTTCGCAATACACGCCACCGATTTCATTTAGTAGTGAACTTGTGGCACACCAAACCGTAGTAGCAGCACCCTGGGGTATAGTTTTTAAGTTTGCAAGGATTTCCGGACGTATATTTCCATGCTCATCGGCATATCCCAGTTGTCTGAATAATTCCATATCCGCACCCCGTCCCAGCTCAGTACCTGCAATTTCACCTGGATGTAACGAATAGGCCCTTACATTAAAAGCTTTAGCTCGATTATCAAATTCAACAGTAAACAGATTGCATGCAGTTTTTGACTGTCCATAAGATACAAGGGTGTTATATTCAGTATGCTCGAAATTAGGATCATCAAAATTGAAAGAGCCCATATGGTGAGCCGATGAAGATACATTAACTACTCTTGCACCATTAGCTTTTTTAAGTGCCGGCCACAATCTTGCCACTAGCTGATACTGACCCAGATAATTGGTGGCCAATTGAGATTCGATCCCACGGTTGTCTCTCTGTAGTGGCACCCATGTCATACCGGCATTGTTAATAAGCAGATGCAAGGGACGGGCTGAGGAAAGAAATTTTTCAGTAAACTCATCAATGGTATCAGGCTGACTTAAATCCATCGCCTCTATCTCTACATTCGGAATGCCTTGCAGATTCTTTTTTGCTTTTTCAACATCCCTTGCCGGTACAATCACTATTGCCCCTGCAGCTGCAAGTACTTTGACAGTTTCCAAGCCAATACCTGTATTACCTCCTGTTACAATTGCAATCTTCCCAGTTAGGGAGATTCCTCCGATAACTTCAGTTGCCGTTGATTTGGCGTTAAATCCCGATCCGATGGGGTGTTGTAATGCGCCTTGATAATTGCTCTTTTCCATTTTGTTTATTTATTTAAATGTTATAGTACAAATTTAGGCAGTTCCGAAGGCGGGAGTTTTGTTGAGAGCGTCAATAAATTTTGTTCAGCATGTCACATTGATCGTAATTCAAAACACTAAGTCTTGTGATCCGCCTGACGCATGTAAATTGAGCTTGGATACAGGTTGCAAAGGTTTTAACCTACTTGTGCCAAGAAGTAAGCCACTTATTTTAAAAATAAAGGGACCGACGTATGCCAACGCGGTCCCTACTACAAAATAAACTATTAAAACTATCTGCTCCGTTTGGATTAGTATCCAAAGATTTCATTTAAGCTAAGCTTAGTGATTTTACCAAGCGCTGTAATATTGTCCTGATTCAGGTCCTTCTCCTCGCCTACAATGCAATAGCTATAGGGCTTGCGGCTGATATTATCACTGTGAAATTGTTTAAGATCACTGTATGTCAATTGAGGAATCTTTTCAAAGATCATTTTTCTTGAATCTTCGGTAAGTCCACGGCGTTGTGCTGCCATATAGCTTGAGAGGATACCAGTCCCCGTAATACGTTCACTAGCCAATGATTTTAATAAATTCGTACGTACCGACTCCAAGCCCACAGTTGATTCTGGTAGTTCATTCAAAAGCTCATTCATACCACCTACAGCATCTTTAAACTTATCCGATTGCGTGCCGATATAAGCACCGACCAGGCCATGGTTTTCTTTCTTTTGCGGTTGTGCATAGTAGGCATAAGTCGTATAGGCCAAAGCTTTAGATTCCCGAAGCGTCTGAAATACAATACTGCCCATACCGCCTCCAAAGTATCCATTGAAAAATGCAACCGTCGGCAGTTGGTTTTTATCAAATAACCCTGAATTTCTGATCCAGAATACTTCAACCTGCTTCATACCATACTGTGCAAAGAATACTTTGCTCTCATCGGTCGGCTTTTCTACAAACTTTACGCCCTTTTCTATTGTTGCATAGGCCGTGTTACTATTTTTTAGCGGTGTCAGATTTTTTACCAGTTCATTCACAGGCTCCGGTCCATAATAGAGAATACGGTGTTTCGCATCCGCTAACTTATGCAATACCTCCACGAGGTCTGAAGCTTTCAATCCATCCAACTCTTGATCGGTATAGGTGTAATTGAACGGGTTTTTGGCCCCATAACGTGCATATGCTTTTAGCCCCTCCATGATAGAAGCTTTATTCTCCTTGGCATTGGCCCGGGATTTTTTAACACGGTCAATGAATGCGGCGAATGCCCGCTCATCCGCTATACAGTTATGCATCAGATCTTGCAGCAGACCGACCGACTCCTTGAAATTACTACCCAAACCAGAAATAGAAACACTGCTTTCCTCATTTCCGGAAGAAACTGAAAAGTCTGACGCCAGCTTATAGAATGCTTTGCTAAACTCTTCACTGCTCCTATTCTTGGTACCCAAAAATTCCAGGTATCCGACGGCCAAGCCCAGTAACTTGTTGTCCCAGCTACCAAAATCATAATGATAAGTCAGTGTAAATAGTTCGTTATTTTTGTTTTGAACAGCCAATACATCCAGATCCTTCAGCTTTGCTTTGGAAATCTCCTGATCAAAATCGATCCATTTAGGACTGATATTCTGCTCCGGCATAGCATTAATCTGTTTCAAAAATGCAGACTCTACATTCCGGTTGACCGTAATAGGCGTAATGGCTGGTTTGACTACTTTATCTACATTGGCATCCTGCCCTTTTTCCTTGAAGACGGTCACGTAATTGACGTCAGAAATATATTTATTGGCGAAGCGAACAATATCTTCTTTGGTAATCTTAGCTAAGCGGTCCGTATAAGCCAACTCATTTGCCCAATCCAACTCCGAATTAAAGCCTGACATAAGCTGTTCGGCGGTACTGGTGTAGTTTTCGAAGAGTTTAATCTGTGATTTTTTTTCATTATTGATGATCGATGTCAACAAGTCGTCGGAGAAATCTCCTTTTCTCAATTTGTCCAATTCAGCCAACAATAGTTTTTTGACATCTTCAAGGCTCTGACCTGTGCCTGGATTACCTTGAAGAATAAGCATCGAATAATCTTTTAGAATATAAGGAAATGCACCTGCTCCCAATAATTTCTGAGACTTAACAAGGTCTAGATCGATCAAACCAGCAGATCCATTGGTAAGGACATTAGCCATTAAATTGAGGATCTGTGCATCTGGATGTGCTGCCCCCGGGAAACGAAAACCCATTAAGACATATTCCGAAGCAGGGCCTTTGACAGTTCTTGAAATTGGATTAGTGATGGGCTGCTCTTTCTCAAAGGTATATGCTGGCACGGGTTTGGATTGCATGCCTGAAAACGCCTTGTCAATACGTTTAATCACATCGGTAGGATTAAAATCACCCGACATAATCACGCCCATATTATTCGGAACATAATAGGTGTTGTAATATTCACGGATTGCTTTGAGCGAAGGATTTTTAAGATGCTCCACAGAGCCCAAAACGGTTTGCTTGCCGTAGTTATTATTGGGAAACATGGCCGCAAAAATAGCTTCGATCGATTTTCTGCTATCGTTATCTAAACTTATATTTTTTTCTTCGTAGACTGATTCAAGCTCTGTATGGAATAAACGGAGGATGGGATTTCGGAATCGCTCCGCTTGTACGGTCAGATATTTATCGATCACATTGCTGGGGATATCTTCCACGTAGACCGTTTGCTCAAAAGAGGTAAAGGCATTCGTACCCTTGGAGCCCATGCTACTCATCAGTTTATCATACTCATTCGGAATTGCGTATTTTGATGCCTCCCCCGATACACGGTCGATTTCTTTATAGATGGCAGTGCGTTCATTAGCATCTGTACTATGGTTGTATTTCTCATAAAGATTGTCAACCTCGTCCAGCAGCGGTTTTTCTTTGGACCAGTCCAAACTACCAAACTTGTCGGTTCCTTTAAACAGCATATGCTCCAGGTAATGTGCTAGTCCAGTATGATCTTTTGGATCTGTCTTGCTACCAGCCTTGGTTGCAATATAAGCTTGTATGCGAGGTTGTTTGTTATTGGGGCTTAAAATGACGGTCAATCCATTTTTCAATTTGTAAAACCGGGTTTGGACCGGGTCGTTGGTCACATATTTATAGGTATAGCCCCCCTCAGAGGTCTCTTTCCACTGATATTTTCCGACTTGCGCCTGAATACCGGTCGTTATAAACAGTAGCGATAGGAAAGCTACCGTTTTCATTTTTCTATTCATAAATAAACAATTTAGAGAACATAATCTTGATAATAGTTGGCAATAATATTTTCAACAATATTAAACTTTAACCAAACAATTATCAATGTAACGGGTAAAAAACAATAAAATTTATAGAAATTCTAGCGCTTGAGAATATAATATTCAGAAAATTCATTATCATGTTATGGAAAAAAGGAATTTTTTCGGCTTTCGGCTAAGAAATTCATTTCTTAGCCGAAAGCCGACTATGGTCAAACAAAGAACTATTGCATTTTTCCTAATCACCTACCCCCTCGTCGATTCCACCGACCCAATAAGGGACATGGGGCGATGCTTACCGGTGTGCCAAGGGCTGCGATGAGGTAATATTGCAAAATGAACTTATTCATCACCTTAATTTAAAAACTTAGCTAAATACTGTTCCAAAGCCGGACCACGAAGATTTCGGGCGACAATCTTTCCCGTCGGGTCAATTAAGAAATTGCGCGGGATAGATTTCACTTTATAAAGTTGAGCCGCTTCATTTTTCCAGCCTTTCAGGTCCGCCACTTGGGTCCAAGGCAAGCCATCACTATGGATCGCATTTATCCAGGCCTCGCGCTGACTGGCACCATCTAGGGAGACGCCTAATACGGTGAAATTTTTATCCTTAAACTTATGATAGGCTTTTACAACCGTAGGATTTTCATTGCGGCAAGGACCGCACCAAGAAGCCCAAAAATCCAATAGCACGTATTGTCCCCGAAAGTCTGCGAGACGAACCAGTTTTCCAAGTGTGTCCGGCTGGCTGAAGTCTGGCGCGAGATTGCCAACAGCTAAGGTGTTTTGCTCCTGAATATAATTGGCCACTTGGGCTGCTGAAGGATAAGCTTTTACTTTGCTACTTAATTTTTTAAAGCTATCTACGTTTTGTGTAGCATCGAAATCATTTCGCGCTATGCGTTGTAACATTGACCAACTCACATAAGACGCTGGATTTTCAGTAATAAATATCCGTGTCAATGAATCCTGGTAAGCATTTATGCTATCAAACCAACGGACCAGTTTCTGTTGAAATTCAGTATTTGAACGCTCCGCATTGTCAGTTTTATTAAACATCTTGTACATCGGTTCCTGAAATGCTTCTACCCGTTTCGATACCGTTTGATTGTAGTGCTGAAAGTCATTATTCACCTTTCCGCCTTTAATATTGGCTGTTTTCAGACTGTCGGTCCCCAATACAGTTATCGTTTCTTTCTCCAAGAATATTTCCTTTGTATCGGCACTTTTGATATGAGGAAGCTTGTGAATACCTTGGTGATCCATTACAATCGCTAGGCGTTCTGGTTCATCCCGCACACCGGTAAATATGAAATGGCCATTAGCGGATATAACACTGTCTACTATTTTGGCGTTTGTCCACCCATAATTCTGGACAAGGTATGCCACCGCCTTTGGATTGGCATTTTTCAACTTGATATCAACCTTGAACTTGAACTCCTGCCCGAAAGTGAGAGCCGGAAGCAAGAATAATACGATAATTTTTATAATTTTCATGATGTAATGATCTTTTTTAATGTGTGTTATATGTTTATACTGATGTTTATTGACCATAGCCCGGATTAGGCGTCAAATTTGGATTTTGAAATAGATCTACGTTTGGAATAGGCCATAATGCCATATAAGATTTCCAATTACTTTGCTTCAACGGACTGACATTTTGCATGACCTCATCAATCTGCTTGGTCCGTTTGAGATCAAAAAAGCGGTGTCCACTTTCCGTGAATAATTCGACACGTCGTTCCTGGGCGATTGCAGTCATGATATCCCCTGTTTGGATTGCTCCTAGCCCCGCTCGTTTGCGCACCATATTCAGGTCATCCCAAGCTGTATTTTTGTTGCTATGTGCACGCGCTTCAGCTCGGATCAGGTATTGTTCCGCCAAGCGCAGAGGGACAGTCAATTCAGCATCATTCACGGGCGAACTATATTTATTGGGCAAATGGTAAATTGTTTCAGGTCTTGTTGCGGAAGCTTCTGCCTTTACCGTACGTACCCAGCTGTTCAAGCGTTCATCAGCAGGCTCAAAACGAGCATACAATTGGTCTGTTATTACCCCAAAAATATTAAATGTACCTGGGGTCTGGTTACCGGTTAGCACTGCTGGCATTCCATTATTAAATGCCTTAAAATAGGCATTCGTTTTGGGTTCACCATTTGCCAAAGACCATATAATCTCTTTGCTTCCCGCCAAAAACACTTTATTTAAGGGTTCTAAGACATAATTGGCATCCTGAATAACTTCCGTTGCTTCGTTTTCTGCCTCCTGCCACTGCCCAGCATAAAGGTATGCCCTGGCCAAAAGCGCTGTCGCAGCCGCCTTATTGGGTCGTACACGCTTGGTACTCGAATTTCCCGAACCATCCCTATACCCATCGCTAAGGAGGTCTTTTGCCAATTTTAGATCCGCAATAATCTGCTTAAAGATCAATTCTTCGGAAGATCGCAACAGGCGATTGTTAATGCTGTAGTCACTTGTCACTGCGAGGGGCACTCCTCCATAAAAGTTAACTAAATGATAATATAAGAATGCCCGCATAAAGTAACATTCACCAAGCCATTGTTCCTTAAACTGAAGATTCGCGGACGTCGATTGGATACCTTCTAATGCAGCGTTCGCGATGTATATCTTTCCGTAGAAATCGTTCCAGAATGGACTATTTTCAGGCCGAATATTATTTTTATAAAAAACATCAAAATTATTCCCGGGGACCAAATTTCGGAGTTCATCGGTATACATCCCGCTCACCATGACCATATCCGAAAAAGTAGGCCCAGAGAAGGCGCCGGCGGTTGTGGTTGAAACAAAGATACCATTGACGACACTAGCGACCAACTTATCTGACTGGTAGAGACTTTCAGAAGGGATGACACTCAGGGGCAATGGGGTATTGTCGAGGTATTTATCACAACTATTCAAAGCAAGCATGAAGGCAAGCATAAGTATATTAAATCGTTTTTTCATCATGATGGACTAAAGGGTTAAATTAATACCTGCTGTAAATATGCGCATGGGCGGAAGTACATTAGCATTTAGATTTTCGGGATCCAACCCGCCATATTTGGATATCGTCAATAAGTTCTGTCCTTGCAGATAGGCGGTAAGTTGTTTCAACCTAAGTTTTTTAAGAAGATCAGCTGGTACGCTATAGCGCAAACTGACATTTTGCAGACGTGCGTAGGTAGCATCTTCATACGCACCACTGCTGTCATTAAAATTCAGTATCGAGAGATAATTCATAACCGACGTGCTTACCTTTGGCACATTGGTTATATCGCCGGGCTGTTGCCAGCGATCAAGCCAAATCCTAGAGCCATTTGTACCATAAAAACCCATCGGTAGCCCAGATTGCCCCATGAGGCTCTTGCCTATCCGTTTGGTAAAGGTAAAGGCAAAGTCTAGCGTGAAATTTTTGAAGGTGAACGTATTGGTCAGACCACCATAGTAGGTAGGATCAAGATCGACAAACTCCGTTTTGTCAGACTGGGACAGGCCAGTTACGAATTCGCCTGTTTCACCTTTGGCATTTGTAAAAGTATATGTACCTGTTTGCGGATCCACCCCTGCATATTTATAAGTCAAGATACCGTTGACCGATTTACCCAATACATAGTTTGAATAAATACTACTTTGCGTTGGCATCCTGAGTATTTTGCTATCCGGAAGCGATATATTAAAGCGCGTGTTCCACTTAAAGTCTTTATGGTCAATATTGACACTGCTCAAGCTGATCTCTACCCCCGTATTACGTAGTAAAGCATCCGAATTGAGCGTATATTTGCTAAATCCGGTCACCATGGAAAGCGGCTGGGAAATCAACTGATTGCTTGATCTGTTGTGGTAATAGCTGGCATCCAAAGATATGCGGTTTTTAAAGAAACCCAGCTCAATAGCGGCCTCCGAGTTGAAGTTTTTCTCCCATTCCAAGAGTGGATTAGAGAGCGATGTTGGGTAGAAGCCAATTTCTCCACCATAGGTTTTGCTGAGCACTGAGTAGGTACTCAAGTATTGATAATCACCGATCTTGTCCCCTCCTACAATTCCACTACTTGCTCTTAACTTACCAAAGCTCAACCAAGGCATCAGCTCTTTGACACCTCTTTCTTCGGAAAATATCCATCCCAAAGCTGCCGAACCAAAATTACCAAACCTGCGACTTGGCCCGAATTTAATGGAGCCATCGCGGCGACCATTCAGGTCAAGCATATATTTTTTGTCCCAGATAAACTTGACAATCCCATACATGCCAATAGATCGGTATTGGTTATCCGAAATCGTATACGTTTTTGACGCCCCCAAAGCTGGATTACTCAACAAGGCATCCGCAGGAAATCCCGTTCCCGTGATTGCATTAGATCGCCTTGTATTCTGATTGATTTCGCCACCTAATTTGACGCTCAGTTCCCCCTTTTTCCAGATTACATTTTTATATTCGGCGTATGGACTAATCGTTAGCGATTGCGTATCAAAATTGTTCAAAAGCCCCACATTCGTGTTGTAAATAGATGTTGAGGCGGGATTGAAGGTTGTAGAGGGTACAGTAGACAATTCCCTACCTTTGAGGCTATTGAATCCAAAAATTGTGTTTAGGACAATATGCTCATTAGGGCGATAATTTAAGGTCAGATTCGATAATAAATTATTGGTTGTATTGAGATAAGTACGGTTGATATTACCGATCCCTTTTTCCCAATCCCCCACTTCGCTCCAATTGACTTCCCCCTTGTCAGTCAGCGGATAAGGTGCATTTGGCGCAACAGAGCTGGCATAAGAAGAGAAATCATAGGGTACCATATCATTTTTGGATCCCATATACGATCCACTGATAGAGAGGTCAAACTTATTGTTATTGCTTTTGGTATTGAGGTTAAAGCGCAATGAGCCATCCCTATTTGCGCCCCTATGCATCTGGATGTTGCCCGTATTGCGCAAGCTACCATTAATCAAAAAAGAGGTATTATTGCTACCACCGCTATAGCTCAAGTTGGCATTGCTGGTCACAGCGGCTTTACCCAAGAAAGCTGTTCGCCAATCATGGTAACGATCTTCGGGCCAAGTTCCATTGACATCATAGTCTGTTGCAGCAGGTTCAAGGCCATCGTTTTTAAAGGCCTCGCGACGTAGCATCAAATATTCCGCTGTGTTTAGTATCGGTGCTGTTTTCCCTTTTATAGAAACCCCACTATAAACGTTGGCACTGACCATGCTACTTGTTGTCTTTGCCTTTTTTGTGCTGATCAAGATGACCCCATAGGCCCCGGAGGATCCATAAATTGCGGTGGCATCAATATCCTTGAGCACATCGATGCGCTCGATATCGTTGGGATTGACATAATTCAGTCCGCTCCCCCCCTGTAAGAAGTTGCCAGTATCGTATTGTGAGTTGGTATTCATGGGCAGGGTACCACTGGGGTAACGCACCCCATCCACGATAACCAATGGTTCGGCAGATCCTGTATTAAAATTACTGGCACTTCGTAGTCTCATAGAGAATGCACCGCCCGGTTGACCAGTGGCCTGTTGGATAAATAGCCCGGGGACTTTTCCCTGTAAGGCCTCCAGCACATTGTTAACGGGATTTTTCTCAATATCTTTAGCCGTTATCGTCGTAATATTACCTGTATTAAAGCGCTTGGTCGTATTCCCATAAGCAGTCACCTGGATTTCATCCAGGTCATTCAGTTGCGGCACCAATTTAAGTTCAAAGGGATATTTAATCGCTGTCGCTTGTAAATCCACTGCTTTATACCCCACATAGGAAAAGCGTACAGTCGATTGTTTACTTTTGACCTTCAGTACAAAGGCCCCTTTCAGGTTAGTTGTGGTCGCATTCCCATCGGGGTTTAATTCTTTGACAATGACACCAGCCAAGGTAACCCCATTTTCATCCATTACGGTTCCGCTTACATAACTCTCTTGAAAATTTGCAGGGGCCGCAAGTGGGGCGGCATCGGCTCTTTTGCTGACGACGATACTGTTATCCGTGATATTATAACGTAGATTTTCGGCCGAGAACAGTTCCAATAATAGCTCCTGTAAACTTTTATTTTTTACGTGGATCGTTTTCCGCTGAATAGCGTTTATATGACTATCGTTGTATACAAAGTCATAACCTGTCTGTTTTCGGATCTCTTTAAAGATCTGCGACAGGGTTGCATCTTTGACGTTGAGCGTGACTTGCTGACTAAAAGACGTCGCGCTGGCGTGTACCATACCAAAGGTGAGCAGCGTAATAATAAGCTTCATAATACATGAAATTTTGAGCAGAATTCGCCTGATCCGCCGTTTTTTATAGGTAGAAAATTTGTACATTTGATTTAAGTTAATAATGGGTACACTTCCTGCCAGTCGTGTACCCTGGAAAATACTTGAGTCTTTAGGGTGGCCACTTTGGCCTCCCTTTTTTATGGTTGTTTATTGCATTTTATATAGGTCCGAATTCTTTCATCATGATAGTCGTTATTATTTAATTGATTAGGTATAATGTCTGTCCCTTGAGCGTGAATTTAAGGGAGTTTGTTTTTTCAAGAAGTTGTAGGATGCTCGAAAGGTTCTTTTTTCTAGAGATGATGCCTGTAAACGTATCTCCTTTATCTGTATAGGCCGCGTAATCGATGTCTATGTTGTACCAGCGTGCGATGTCCGCCATCATTTGTTTGATTGGTACAGCATTGAACACAAAGTCGCCATCCTTCCATCCAGCTTCCGCTTCCGCGTCAACTCGCTGAATTTTGGCCCCATCGGCAGATACAAGACATTGTTGCCCCGGTTTCAATAGGTATACGCCATGTTTTGAATTGATTTTAACAGCACCTTCGATCAGTGTGGTTTTTGTAGCCCTATTTTCCGGATAAGCCGTCACATTGAAATGTGTGCCCAATACTTGGATTTCCTGCTGATCGGTCCGCACTTTAAATGGACTGTGTTGTTTCACCACCTCAAAATATACCTCACCCGAGACAGATACTAGGCGTTCATTCGCTGCAAATTTTGTTGGAAATTCAATGGAAGATCCTGCATTAACCCATGCCTTTGTCCCATCGGGAAGCGTAAGTCTATATTGCCCACCTCGAGGCGTAGTTAGGGTATTTAAAAGGGGAAATTGGTTACTTGTAGGCGTGTTCCCATTCAATTCATAGCTGATATTTCCTTTTCCATCTTGGTGAACAGTTACCTGCTCATTGAGCTTGATATCCTGTACATTGCCTTCCCCCAGGGTATATACCTGCCCATTGGAAAGCTTCAGTATCGCTTTATCCGTTCCTGGCTCTACCTTGATGGACGCTGCTTCGGTAGGCACTAACTCTCTGTTTTGCTGATACAGAATCCAAGCCACAAAAGATAGACAAATACAAATTATAGCTGCCGCAACCATGCGGTAAGGAAAGTGAATAATTCGCTTCGGAGCTCCCACTTCAGGCTTCAATCTGCCCAATTCCTTATATTGCTGATCGGTCAGCTGCTGCCCGGAGATATTGAGCTGGGCATACCAGGCTTCAAGCAGTCTGGCCTCCTCTTCCGAGCAATCGCCTAGATTATATTTTAACAACAATTCTTTTAGGTCTTCTGCGTTTTTCATGCGCTTTATTTAATGTAAGACCTTTGAGGAAGCCTTAAGGGCTAGTGTGTTTTTATTTTTTTTAAAAAAAACCTAGAAAAAGTACCATACCCAGTTTAGTGCGCAATGTTTTTAGTGCAGCTTTAATATGGTTTTTGACGGTATTTTCAGAAATTCCGAGGCTTTCGGCTATTTCCCTGTGTGATAATCCATGCATCCGGCTCATCAGCAGCACATTTTTCATTTTTGGCGGCAATTTTTCAATTTCACCATCTATTAGCTGCTGCATTTCCCTTTCCCGGATTTGATACTCTGTGTAATGGCTTACATTATCTGTGAATTGACGAAAAGATTCGGCGTATCGGTCCACCACATTTTGATGTGCAATATATTTTAATACTTTATTACGTACCAGCACATAGAGCCAGGCCGAAAGATTTTTTATCGCAGGTAAGTCTGCATGTTTGATCCATATCTGAGAAAAAACATCCTGTACGACTTCTTTTGCCCCATCATAACTACCCAATTTTTGGTAAGCGTGACTGACAAGCAATACCTTATAACGATGATATACTATTTCAAAAGCTTGATGATCCCCATTGCGGATCTGATCGATCAGTTCTTCATCCACATGACTTTCGTTAGTTTGCATATAAAGTATTTACTGAATGAACCTTTACCATGTATACTTAGGTGAATTTTAAATCGGATAGACTATCTCGTTTGGCACAAAAATTGGCCTTCATCGCCAAAAATATCAATATTAAATTGAATAGAAAAAGAAAATTGGCGATGTTATAAAAATTCATTCAAAATTTTCAACGCGATATACCAGTCCCATTCAACTCCCGGAAGCGGACCGGTGCCATCTGCATCATTTTTTTGAAGAAATTATTAAAGTGGGTAGCCTCTTTAAAACCTAAAGAATACGCGATTTCTGAGACGTTCCATTCGGTATGTCTCAGTAATATTTTTGCCTCCTGCAACAAACGCTCCGCAATAATCATGGAGGTTGTTTTTTCTGTGGTCACCTTGACGGCCCGATTTAGATGATTGACATGAACGGAGAGCTGGTCCGCGAATTCACAGGGCGAACGAAAGCTGATACGCTGCCTCACATCTTCAATCGGAAACTGACGCTCTAAGAGTTCCAGGAACATATGGGTGATTCGTTGAGCAGCATTCGTTTGTTGCTTTTCAACTTTTGAAGCCGTTTTCATCCGATGAGTATAGTGAAGCAGATCAAACACGAGATTTCTCAGCAGATCATATTTATGTTCATAATCCGAATCCAAGCCCTCCTGCATCTTGAGGTACACCTGCTCTATTTCTTCCAATTGCTCATCCGTGAGCTCAAAGACAGGTATAGCATTAGGTTTAAAAACTTCGTAGTCGTTGAGATTGCCAAAATGGTGAAAAAATGATGCTGTAAAAACACAAAAAAAACCAGCTTTATAATCGTCAATCCATTCAAATTTGTAAGGGATCTGCGGATTTGTAAAAAATAAGGCCTGCTTTTTAATTTCAATGACCTTATCAGCATAATGTATTCTATTTCTGCCGATTATCAGGGTGATTTTAAAATAATCTTTCCTGCTGTAGACCACAGGCTTCGTATGCTTACCTATATATTCATCTATTTTAAAAACATTGAAATGCCCTACCCCATTTCGGATATTTTCGGGGACCCGGTCAAATTTAGACTGGTAAAATCCCTCCAGCGACTGCATTTTTTCCATCTGATAAATATACGAAAATCAAACAAAAAGTGTTGTCACTCTGGAGTGGCAACACTTTTTGTTTTTGGGGTAAGATTTTAATTAAAATCAGTAGAATAAGAAATATTCTTGTCGCTTTCCAGTTCTTCAGAAAGCAACTTAATTTTTTCCGTTGCCCTTTTATAGGCATCGCTTCCGAGATATAGCCGTACAGGGGGATTCGGATTCTCTGTCAGATCAATAAACACCTGAGCCAGCTTTTCGGGGTTACCGATTTGTGTTCCGTTCATTGCTGCATATTTTTCGTGAGAGGCTCTGATCGCAATGTAGCTTTCGATTTTCTGTTCAGCTAAAACCAGCGAGCTATCTTCCAGAAACTCCGTCCGGAATGCCCCTGGTGCCACCACTGTCACTGTCACACCAAACTCTTTCACATCCTCTGCCATCACCTCCGAAAGCCCTGTCACGGCATATTTTGTTGCCGCATACATTGCCCAGCCAGTCCCTGGGGCAAATCCCGCAATAGATGAAATGTTGATAATATGGCCTGATCTCTGTTGCCTGAAGTAAGGAATCGCAGACTGCATCGTCTTGATAACAGCCATTACGTTGATGTCAAAACTATCTTTGATTTCTTTCTGACTTAATTCTTCCACAGCTCCACCTATCCCATAGCCGGCATTATTCACCAACACATCAATTTTACCGAACTGTGCAACCGTACGTTCAAACGCTTCATGGATAGATTTCTCACTTGTCAAATCCACTTCCAATGGTAAGAACTGTTGCTCGTCAAAATGCCCGACAGCGTCAATTAAATGTTGAGATTTTCTACTTGTTGCTGCTACGCTATACCCTTTTTCGATGAGCTTTTTCACCAGCGATAGCCCCATTCCTTTGGAGGCCCCGGTTATAAACCATACTTTATTTGTCTTCATATTAAATTTATTTATAGGACAAAATTAGCACTTCAGTGGCCGGCAGTGTTAACAAAATAGAAACAATAGCTTACAAAAATCAAACAATTGAGTCAATCCCCATTTTCGTATATATGCAGGACAAAACCGCTGCATACCAATTCAGCACCGAAATCAGAGAATAGGCATATAAACGATATTTTTTTATTTTTCACTATGCTAACATAAATTTTATTACCTTAGAATATTGTTTAAAGAAATAATTAAAGCCTAAAAAACAAGATACAGCAATAATATTAGGTAAAGAAAAAATAAATTTATGAATACAACCCTAAGGATCGCTTCATTACTATTTTCTGCTGCCATTTTTATCTATGGGTGCAACAAGGATGACAGTATACCCAAGTTACCAGAGAAAGTTATCGAGAAGCCCGAAGAACCAGCCCGACTCGTTAGAGATACCTTTCTGTTTTTACGAAAAGATGTCATCGTCTTTAAAGCATATAGAGGGTCACTCAAAGGAGGTATTGATATTTCAGCTCAAGAGAAACCAGAATCTTTTTGGAATTCTACCAAACTGACCAGTTATCGTTACGATACGCTGACCGTTACCAAAGACAGCACCTTTGAAAGACCTTATAAATATGAAATCAATGATTTTCGGTTTGAGCAAAGGAAAGACAGTGTTTTCCGATGGAATCGCTACGCAAGATTTTGGGAATTTTATGGGATGCGCAAGAAAGATACCGTCGAACAGTATGTGCGCTTTTATAGTTTTCAAAAATACACGCCACCCTATTTATATGCTGAAAACGGTCACAATTCGGGCGAAATATCCTATACCTATTATTTTAATGACAATAAATACCTTTTTAAAGGCCCCGAAGATATGAAAAATGAGAACGATGAGGTAGCCTGGTATGGTATCAAATATATATACGTTAAAAAGAAATAGCTTATTCGACAGACAACAGGACCTATTTATAAAAAGGGAAGCACCAGATACGATGCTCCCCTTTTTATAGTCTAAGGCCTAAATTCAGTTAAACGAACCCAATTTCAGATCGGCAAAATAGAGATGGTCAGTATAATACCGGTACTTATATTGACTGCCCTTTTCACCGCTATGAACATGGCAAGGATACCGCCGAAATGGACTGGCCATTACCGATGAGCAGCTCAAAAACGGTGTGGGGACATTTCCTGTACGCGCATTTGCCAAGCTGAAAAAGGATGTGGCTGGATAGAAGCTTTACGATAAGAACGCCAAGCCATATACGTAAATTAAATACAAGAAAGAAAATGGGCCAATACTTTTGGATTGCAATACCTGCACAGCTGTTTTTTCAGTATTGCGGCGAAACGATGGAAAAACATCATGCACACGCCTATATTGAAATGATAAACCGCCAATCAGGCAAGCACAATTATGTAAAATATAGCAGGGAAAATCAGTCGGCGTTCTTGGAAAGCTTTTCATCCGCGGATTATTATGGATTTTTTCTGTCGACTTATCCCTTTTCAGATCAGGAGGCTATAACAAGCTCTGGTCTCTTCTACGATTCGCCTGTGGCCGAATATACAATCGCAGGAAGCGGCGGGTATGAAACTGATCAGACAAGAGAAATCATCCACTTGCGGCAGATCATGAAGCAAGCTGACAGATCCGCAAAAGCATTTTTTGCGGCCTTGCAGCGCAACCTCAAAAAGATCCCCGACCTACGCGCTACCCTAGTAAGTGGAAATAAAAACCATCTTTACCTGCCAACACCAAAAAGTATCATTCCACAAAACGCGCATAGCCGACTTATAAAAATGCCTTGGGAAGAACACTGTCTCAGCAAAGACCTCGTCTACCGGCAAGAATGATTCAAATCAGGTGGGGTACACAATGTTGACGAAGCCGGAAAACCGGTGAGTTTGGCCGGAAGACGATAAAATAGCCTGTCATCGATCAGCTTCTAGCGATTTTCGGGGGGGGGAGTAAATTTTGGTCTAATAAGTGGGAAAAATGAATTTTCCTTATTCAAAATCAGGCCAGTCATCGGTACGGAACGGTGATACCGGTAAACCTTTGCTATTGAAAAGATTGGGTGTAGCGCTGTTGGTAAAACCAAAACGTACCGCCGTCGGTGCCTTTACCTGATCGGCAAAGACCAACAACCGCGATCCCTTTACTGTATGCTTGGCGGGATAAAATTTACGGTTCTCGCCGGCAATGTACAGATCAGTGATTTCTTTTCCACGGACAAGCAGCTTGCCGTCCAGGTCGGCAAAGGAAAGGATGATCTTGTCACCTTGGATTGTATAGTCCTGCAAGGTCGGTGATTTATAATCCACCAGGGGCCGTGCATAGACCTCGGCCAGGGCCAGATCCGCGAGCCGCGAGGCTACTGCTTTTTTTCTTGTCGGATGGATATTCTTTAGGTCATCGACAAGATCAGTGGTGACCACCATCCCCGACCGCGGCAGTTTTCGGGCGGTCCTTGCCTGCTGCTCACGGAGCAATGCCGCATTAGGCTTTTTATATTGCGTGTAAACAAAGGGGGCAATCTGTACGAAGTAAAATGGAAACTGGTAGCCCCAGGCCTCCCGCCAGGCACCCACCATGGTCTGAATCAGTTGATCATATCCCCCATAGGCTATCGTGTTATCCTCCCCCTGATACCAGAGAGAACCGGCTATCGTATAGCCCGCAAATGGCGCCAGCATACCGTTCCAGAGTACCCCCGGCTGATGGGGTTTGCGGGGCGCCAGCTTCTGTAGTGCCGCATAATGCGTGAGTTGCTCGTTAGCTAAGATCTTCTCCTTTGGTGTCCAGAATTCTGCGGCTGTGCCACCCCAGCTGGCATTGATGATACCCACCGGGACATCCAGTTCGCGCGATAGTTTTTCCGCAAAGAAATAGCCGATTGCCGAAAAGTCCCTGACGGTCTCCGGCCGTGATGTTTGCCAGCTGTCAAAGATATTGTGCTGTGGGGTTTGGGCAGCGATATTACTGACCTGTAACAAGCGGATATTCGGATTGCTGCTGCCTGGGAGGATATCCAGGATCTCCTGCAGCTTATTGGCGCCGGACCATTGCATGTTGGACTGGCCCGAACAAAGCCAGACTTCGCCGATCATGATATCCTTAAGTTCCAGCTCCTGCTGCGGAGTGACCAGTTTAATGCTGTGCGGCCCACCCGCTTTCGGGGTTTCCAGCTGCGTGCGCCATGTCGCGTCACCGCTGACCACCACTGATAGGGTATCTTTGGACCAGGATGAAATCAGTTTGACCTGCTGTCCGGCTTTGGCCCAACCCCAGATATTCACCATAGACTGCCGTTGTAGCACCATATGATCCGAGAAGAATGCCGGCAGCCGTAAATTTTGCGTATATGCCTGGCATAGTATTAGGCAACAAGCGATTATAAATCCTACTTTCTTTTTCATCTTCTTTTTTGTTTATGCGCCAGCCTGGCGCAATTAGTCCGTCGCTATTCCTGGCCAAGTCCCGTTTATTTTCGTTTTCCTTGGGATAGGTCTTTTTGCCGGATCTTATTGTATTGTATCATTTTTAACTTTCACCAACAGCAGTGCCAGCGCAGCCAGCAGCAGCCCGATTGCTACGACCTGATAGGTTATTGCCAGGCTTACATTGGCATCTTTCAGGGCACCCCCGACATACACCATCAGTCCGCCGACAATGGTGCTCAAAAAATTCAGGAAGCCATAGGCCGTGGCGCTGTAGCGGCTGTCGGCCACCTGCCGCAAGAGCGGCATCAGGTTGGCATCATTGAAACCGCGTGCCAGTCCGAAAATAAGCATCGCAAGGATTGCCCAGGCAAAAACATTAGTCCAGGCCATAAAAAACAAAAAGGGGGCACCCAGCACAAAGCCCAGGACGATCATATAGAGCCGGGCGCGTTTATTCCGGCGCTGCCAGCGATCCGCTAACAGGCCTCCCACAATGACACCGGCAAAAGACCCGATCTGCATATAACCCGTGGCCGAAATACCGGCCTGGCCAAGATCCAGGCTGAACTGTTCCTTCAGGAACGTCGGAAGCCAGCCGTTGATCAACCAGTTTGCCATGCCCAGTACCGCAAAATAGACCATAATGACATAAAAGGAAGGCAGGCGAAATAAGCTATGTAGGATGGCTTTGAGCTGCACCTTCCCTACCTGTTCCGGTAGCGGTTCGTTCGGAGCGGTGGGAACAGTCCGGTCGCGCAAGGTATAAACCAGTAGCAGTGCGTACACAACACCAAAAAGGCCGAAGACGTGAAATCCCTGGCGCCAGCCCCAATATTCGGCGATATATCCGCCCAGACCGCCCATGGCCATTCCAGTATACAGTCCGCACATATGCAGCCCTGTAGCCAGGGAACGTGTACGGCCGCTATGGTAATCGCTGATCAGTGCCAGGGCGGCAGGAATATAGCAAGCCTCACTGACACCCATCAACACCCTTGTCAGTAACAACTCGGGAAAGGAACGCGCATAGCCTGTCCAAAGCGTAACCGCAGACCAGACGAATACCGAGAAAAGAATCACTTTCTTGCGGGAGTAGCGATCAGCCATATAGCCGCCAAAGGGACTCACAATGCCATAACACCATAAAAAGACGGCGGTGAGCAAGCCAAACTGCGCATCGTTCAACTTAAATTCACTGAGAATCGGATCCCGCATCGAAGTCATCAGCAAGCGGTCAAAATAGTTTAAAAAGGCGACCACCCACAGCAAGATGACGATCAGCCAAGCATAACGTTTTGATGTCGTGTTTATCATTATTTTGGGTTTATTCAAGTTTTGTTAACCGCGATACGCTAGTACATTCTTAAGCGTGATACGCTACTAACGTATTAAACGAGCTACTTTAGTACATTAAGGTTTAAAACGGGCCGTTAATATCCGGTTGGTCCGCACACCGGGTCGCACCTCACCCATCGGAATAACGATTTTATTGTCCAGTTGCACCAGACCGGTCGTCACCGGACTCCATACCCCCGCTTCCGGATTATCCGCTTCATCCTTGTTTCTGCAAACAGGGACCTTGCCGGCATCCGTCCATGTGCGCTGCCGGATATGGTATGCCAGGATCCGGTCCGAGAAGCCGGGATGCCCCACAGGGCTTGCCGCAGCCAATGTGCCGTCATCACCGCCGAAAATTAGGAGCTGTCCCAATTTGACGTCAAAGGCGGCGGGACTGGGTGCCGCGGCGACAGCATGACTAAGGGTCGGCAGCTGCTGCCAAGTTCCATCTGCCGTCAGCAGATAGGTATCTTTCAGATACTTCCGTTTGCCATTGATCAGTGTTACACCCGACAGCACAATCAGCTCCCCATCGGCATTTCCGGCCACGGCAAGCATGCGGCCTGGACCGGGGATGGCGGTCATTACCGTCCAGCCTTTTTCGGGATGATCCAGGTCCAGCCGCCAGCAGTTATTGTTTGCCGTCAAGGCATCGGGGCTATTTATGCCACCCAGGATATACCAATAATTTTGGATCCGGACCGAGGCACAGTTGGCGATCTTCGCCGGAAGATCCGGCAGACCGGTGAACCTGCCGCTATCTGCCGAAACCTCCAGGCGATAGGTGGTCTGTAGATGCCCCGATTGATTGCTGCCACCAGCAATATATAAGCGGCCCTGATACGAAGCATAGGCGCCGTAGCCCATCGCCTGAGGTAAACGAAATGAAGCCGCATGCGAGGATCCGTCTTCCTCGATCACAAAAATCCGGTCTGTCCAGACCTTCTCCCCGCCTTTCCAGGGCGGAATTCCCGAAGGAAAGTTGGCCCCGCCCAAGGCGTACACGCGACCCCCTGCCTGGCCGACATAGGCACCGGCATAACCCATTGGATCAGCGACCTGCCCGCTTGTGTCCCAGACCATCCGATCGCTCAGCACCTGTGCTATTCCATCTCGATATCCCATAAATAATAAAGAAAATAAAAGAAGTTTACTGATATAAAGCCACATGATCCAAGAATTTCGACTGTTCCAATTCGGACAGCAGCAGCTGTTCATTGACTTCATCCAACAGCGTCAATGGTAGCCGCGGCTGCCCCAGATCTAATCCGATTTTTTTCATAATCGCGCGCTGCACCGGGATAGGCCCATATTTTACCAGCAGCTGTACCATCTGCACGGCTTCAAAGTGTAAATTTCGGGCGCCTTCGTGATCACCCGCGTTAAAACGGCGGATCACCTCCAGATAGAGGGGGGCAGCGTAATTGTAGGTACTGCCAATGGCGCCAGTGGCTCCCACCGCCAGTGCCGGCAACAGCAGTTCATCGTAGCCAAATAGGATATCGTATTTGCCCTCATTGTATTGTAGGCAGGCCTGGTATTCGTGCAAGGTCGCCGCCGTATATTTGATTCCCTGAAAGGTCGGAATTTTCTCTTCCGCGAGGGCAAGAAAGCGGAGCATATCGATCTGTAGCCCCGTGACAGCCGGAATATGGTAATAGTAGAATGGCGTATGGGGTGCCGCGGCCGCAATGGCGGCCATGGCATCGACCAGGTTTTCTACGGATGAAGGCTTGAAATAGAAGGCCGAGACTGCGGAAATATAATCCGCACCGATGCTTTCGGCATGCGCTGCCAGGCGCTTGGCTTCGGCAATGGAGCTATGGCCCACATGGACAAAAGAAAGGATCCGGCCGTTAATGGCCTTGATATAACGTTCGGCAACTGCCATGCGTTCGGCCGTCGAAAGGCTCGGTCCCTCACCATTGGTCCCGCAGATAAATATCCCCCGCAGGCCCTGGCTGACAAGGTGCTCCGTCATGGCCGGAATAGCGTCCAGGTCAATATTTCCGGTAGGATCATAGTTGGCAAATGCCGCGGCGATCAAGCCTTTTATTTTATGTTTTTTTTCCATTATTTTTTGCAATAGTTGCGGTTATAACAATTCTTTTAGTGGTATCTGCTGAAAGATCAGATCTGCCTGGCTGCTTTCATAGAGCACGCCAAGCGTATGCTGGTCCACCGAAGTGATGCAGGAATAACCCCGCCCCTTGCCTTCGTCCAGCAAAACCTTGGGCCGCCAGGAGTCGCCATTATCCTTACTGGTTTTTAAGGTAATATGTGAACGGACAAATTTTGAATCGGGATTGCAGAATACCAGCAGCGATCTGCTGTCCTTTCCGGACTGATAGACATGCCTGTGGATACTGGCCATACAGGTCGGTTCAATCAGCGCTTTGTGCGAACTGGGGTGTTCGGTCCAGGTTTCACCCAGGTCCTTCGTTACGGCAATTGCACGGCCATTGTCATCGCCTTTGTGGGTGGCATTATAGTTTGACCGCATATTTAACATGATCTCCCCATTATCCAGTTGTACTGCCATACATTCCGTTGTGGATTCTGCCAGTGCCGGATTGGATGTTTTCCAGGTTGTACCACCGTCTTTGCTGTAGGTGATATTAGAAAAAGCTTTGCCGGTATGGTCGCGTCCTTGGCTCGGCATCAGCAGCGTGCCGTCCTGCAGGGTAATGCCATGGCCAGGTGCAGGTGCCCAGAGCCACCAGTGCGCCTGTTTTAAATGAGTCAGGTTAACCAGCTTGGACCAAGTGCGGCCATTGTCCTCGCTTTTCACCAGTAGAAATTGCGAGGTCTGTTTGAGATCAAAGCCAGGCTGTGAGCCTTTGTTTTTCCATTGGTGATTGTGGATTTCGCGGCCATCTTTGATCCCGGGATACCAGGTACCCGTTTCGTCGAGTACGCCATGCATCCATAGTCCTGCGACATAGATCGTCCCGGTTCGCTCGTCGAGCAAGATATTGGGATCGGAGACGCCATTGAATTTCTGCGGCAGGCCACCGTAGGTACCCATATCGATCGCGGTCTCCATCGGCAGCCAGCTGCGGCCACCATCTAGGCTGCGCGATACGCCGATATCGATGTCGCCTTGCAGGTCCCGGCCCAGCTCCCTGCGGGCATCGTATACCGCGACCAGACTGCCGTCTTTGGCCGTAATTATGCCCGGGATACGGCTGGTATGGACTCCCTCAGCGCCTTGCCGGTGTACGGCAACGGCTGGCCTGTAGCGGTCGAACTTGCCCGAAAGCAGGGATTGAGATGCTAAGCCCGCGAGTGAAACTCCAGTTATGGCCACTTGAAAAGTTCGGTTCAACTGTTTAAAAGGACGTACTTTGGCCGTCACCCAAAGGTAGTTGACGCCCTTCTCCAGGGTTAGCGGAACCTCTATTTTTCCTGTTTTTCCTTTCCATTTCTGTGCGATCAGCAGCTGCTTTGCGCCGGGCTTTCCGTTTTCAATAAGCGTCGAGTCCGTACCGGCAAACCAGCAGCTCAGGCTATCGATCTGCTCCGCACCCAGTGCATCGACCCTGATCCTAAGTTCCGCATCGACACGTTGCTGTTTGTCTGCCACAAATTCCAGCCGTTTGAGGACATTTATTGGTTGATCTGCCAATACAGGCAAGGTGTAATGCCGTTCGGCAATCTTTACCTGGGCTACAGAGGTCGCTGTCAGTAAACTGAAAAGGGCGAGCAAGCTGTAGTGTATTTTGGTTATCATTATCATCTTTTAGGTACTTATGTACTACATTATAGTATAAAAAAATATTGGGAAGCGGCTAGCGTTCCCCAAGAAATTCAAGGTGCGGACGCAAATGTTCCTGCATGGCCTTTGAAAAAGCATCGCGGTCACCGGTTTTGAGTATCTGCACCAGATCGCTGTGAGAGACCTCCGATTTGATGCTATGGTGGCTTTTGTTCAACACAAAACCAAAGATCGGCATCAGCATCGTCTGGAAACGTTTTAGAGTAGTATTGCCAGTAATTTCATACAGCTTACCGTGAAATGCAATTTCCTGACTAATTCTGAACTCTTCAGCATCGACATTTTTGTCCTTTTTCACAATGCGTTCCAGTTCGGCGATATCTTTATCCGTCTTGCGCAGGTACAGCAGGTCAGCCATCCCCAGTTCCAGGAGCAGGCGCAGTTCAAAAATGTCCTTCATCGTATTTTCGTCCATCAGCTGCGGATTCAGTACCCGTTCAAACGAGCCCAGGATATCCGGTGCGGACAGTACCATGCCGCGTTTCTTTTTGGTTTCGATCAGGCCCAGCATGCGCAGGCGGCTCAGGGCTTCCCGCAGTACATTGCGGCTCACATCGAGCGCCTCCGCGAGCTCCAGTTCTGTTGGGAGGGTATCCCCTGCTTTTAATTTCTTGCTGGAAAGATATTCTCTTATGCGTATTTCGACTATATCAGCGCGCGTACTGGTCGCTATTGGGGTAAGGTCATTGATCATATTATAAGCAAATAAATCATTTATTATGTTCTACAAATTAACAAAAAAAGAATAGCAATCCAAGCGCCCTAATTGTAGCCCTCGGTCTGTTTAATATTGGGATTCGTGTTGATTGAGCTATCGTGAACCGGCCATAACAGGATGTTTGTTTTGGACTGTTGATTTTTTAGGCTCTCGACTTCATCAAACACCACGCCGAGACGGATCAGGTCCCACCAGAGTTTACCTTCGGCCACGAATTCCCGTTTTCGTTCACTGAGTATGGCAGTATTGATATCATTGGTCGGAAGTCCGGCTGCATAAAAATTATCCGTTCCATACGCCCGTTTTGCGATCTTGTTCAACTGTTGGATGGCAGTCTGCCCGTTCCCCAGTGCATTTTCGATTTCGGCACTGAACAGAAGGGCATCCGCATACCGGTATACAATCAGGTCAGCATCAAAGATACGGGTGGCATTCTCCCATTTCCCAGCATATTTATTGATCCATTGGAAGGTCAGGTTTTTACCTTTGTCGAAAGCCGTATCAAAACTGACCTTTGCCCGGGTGTCGGCCGTATTTTCCGTCAAAAATGCCTTGTAATTGTTCGTCAGAAATATCCACTGCTGATGTGAGCCCACTTTAATGGGATTTTCAACCAGGCCAGGCGAAACATATTGGATAGGCACCAGAAAATCCGCGGGATAGCCACCCGTAAATTCATCTTGTGTCAGGCGCCAGCAAAAGATCACTTCGGGATTCAATTCTGTAGCAAAGATATCCGGGAATTTCTGCATCAGGGCGTGCTTTCCCGTTAACACCTTATCCACAGATTGTTTCGCCATATTCAGTGCCGCTGCGCCACCATTCTGCCGTTTGGCCATCCAGAGGTAATAGTCTGTTTTGAGTAAACGGATCGCATCCAGATTACCATACTGTGCTTTTGTGGCGGTAGCCGGCATCAGTTCCTCCGCCCGATCGAGATCCTCTTTGACCAATTGGAAAACTGCCTGTACAGGCTGACGTGATGGATAAAGGTCCTCCTGATTGGGTGACTCAAAACCGGTGGTCAGCACCGGTGCATCGCCCCAGATGCGGGCGATCCAATAATAACAGAACGCGCGCATAAAATACGCCTGCGCGAGGTATTCATTCTTTTTTTCCGCCGTGGAAAAACTGATTTCCGGCAGATGTTTCAAGATCAGGTTGCAGTCGTTGATGGTGGTATATAAATTATTCCAGTTTGCATGGGCATGTGTACTGTTCAGCTGATTTAAGAATGCCGTGCTGTAGGTCGCATTGGTTTCAAGTCCGGCGCCCCAATAGCCTGTTCGGTATTCGCCCCAGAAGATATAAGCCGTGGCAAAGGTACTGCGCATACGTACGTAGGCACCTGTTACGGCAGCCTGGGCATCGCTCTCATCCTTCCACATGGAGTTGGCATTGATGGCAGCTTTTAGATCGGCATCTAGTTTATCCGAACAAGCGGTTCCGGATAACAGGCCCAGGAATAATATTGATATGTATAAAATTCTTTTTGTCTTCATTTTCGTTTCTTTTATAAGGTTAACTTGGCACCGATCGCGATTTTACGGATGGCCGGATAGTTATAATAATCGTTACCATAGGTTGTTCCGGCACCGACTTCCGGTGAGATACCCGTCCCCCGCAGCGCGGAAAAATAAAAGAGGTTCTGACCGGAAACCGAAAGCTGCATGGAGCGGATCCCGATGCGTTTGCTCCAAGTATCGGGCAGCTGATACAGGAAAGATACCTCCCGTAGACAGAGGTAGTCCCCTTTGTAATTGAATACATCTGAAGTTCGGGAGAAATTGCTGTTCCCGGTATCCGGGTCATTGGCGGTAAAGCGGGCATATTTCGACTGATCGCCCGGATTTTTCCAGGTCTGGTTGACCTCATCCACCAAGGTGTAGTTGTTGGCAAAGGTATTCATGAAATAGCGCATATAAGCCGTATGATTGATGGAATGGCCCAGTGCCCAATCCACAAAAATATTAAGTCCGAACGAGCCATAGCTAAAGTTATTGGCCAGCCCGCCCGTGGTATGCGGTACGCTGACCCCCAGTTCATATTGATCCTTACTGCTGATGACCCCATCGCCGTCGCGGTCCTGCCATTCGTAGTCACCGGCCATTTTGCGCCCTTTGATGTTCTTCTTGTCCGTTGGGCTCCAGCCACGTGCCGACTCATCGTAACGGGCGGCAGCAGCCTCTTCGGGAGTTTGCAGAATATGGTCCACCTTGTACCCGAAATAGCGGTACAGCGATTCACCCTCAGCGGTCCCGCCAAAGGCTGTGCCGTCCGCCAGCTGGATCCCGCCGATACGGTTTTTATCACGGCCATTGTCCGGAAGCTGCAGTACCCTATTTTTAACAAAACTTAAGGTCAGCTTGCTGTCCCAGCGAAATTTGCCGGAACGCATATTCTCACTGCCGATTTCAAGATCAAAACCCCGGAAGCGCACCTTACCCACATTGGTCTGGACCGTTGAAAAGCCCGAGGTATTAGGCAGCTGTACGCTAAAAAGCAGGTTTTTGGTGATCTTATTGAAATAGTCCGCCTGGATATTGATCCGGTTGTTGAACAGGGCAAGGTCAAAGCCAAAGTCAAACTGCGTTGAGGTCTCCCAGGTCAGGTCGCGGTTGGGCATGGTTGCGGCATAGATCCCCGCGGCACCGTCGTACCGGATATCGGTGCTGTATTTTCCCAGCGCATCATAAAGCCCAATGGAATTATTTCCCGTCTGACCATAACTGGTACGGAATTTTAAGTAGTTCACCGTCTGCTGATCGCGCAGAAAAGGTTCCTGTGTCACGACCCAGCCTGCCGAGACACCCGGAAAAAATCCCCAGCGGTTTTCCTTGGCAAAGAGCGAGGAACCGTCGTACCGGAAGGTTCCCATCAATAAGTACTTTTGTTTGTAGGCATAGTTGGCTCGGCCGAAATAGCCGATCAAAACCTGTTGCCAGATATCCTCCTCAGCCCCTGTTTTATTCGGTCCGGCCGACAGTGTGGGTACTTTGTCCGAACTCGCACCATTGACGGTCGCGTTAAATGAATTAAAATCCGTCTGTTGATAAGAATAACCGCCCAGCAAGGATAAGGTATGGTCTGTATTCCAGTTGGCATCGTATTTCAGTAAGGCATCCACTTTGGTACGATCTAGCTGGGATTGACTCGCCCTGGTCGTCCGCAATCCCGAAAATTCATGCGCTTTTTCAAAATAATGGTAGTTGACCAGATCCGAATAGTTGGATACCTGTACCTGCGCTTTTAGGCCGTCGATAATGGCATAGTCCAGGCCACCGATCAGCGATAAACGCCGGTCTTTGGTGCCATAATCCCGGGTATAATCCCACCAGAGCGGATTTGGTGAGGTCGCATTATAACCCGGTGTCGGGCGGCCATTGTCGAAGTACATCTTTTGCGTTGCCGGAGTGGCCAGCCCTCGGGCAATCACGTTCGTCTGATTGTCAAACTCCTGCGAATTGGTCAGGGAATAGTCAAAGGCTGTGTTGAGTGACAGCTTTTTCGAGATGGTCACATCCCCCTTCCCCCGTGCAGAGAAGCGGTTGTACCCTGTACCCAGTGCTACACCCGCATCGTCCGTATAGCCGGCGCTAGCGGCATATCGGACAAGTTGGCTCCCCCCGTTGACACCGACATAATAATTGTGCCAGCCCACATTCCGAAAGAGCAGGTCCTGGTAGTTGTTGTCCTGGAAGATCAGTGTTTTGCTTGGATCCAAAGGATCCGGCATACTTTGATAGCCGGCAGGAACAGCCTCACCTGCTTGGAGATAGCGCGTGGAATAGATCGAGCTGGCATCATTGCCCGAACTGGCGGAGTAGCCAGAGTTCGTATTATAATTGGGATTGGGGCTTAAGGCAACAGCAGGCCGCACGAGCTGGATATAATCACGGGCGCTCATCATATTTAGTTTAGATTCCGGCTGCTGAAAAGCATAAGTAGCATCAAAGGTGATGGTTGCCTGTTCTGCCGTTTTCCCCTTTTTTGTCGTGATCAGCACCACACCATTGGAGGCCCGAGAACCGTAGATCGCGGTTGAGGCCGCATCTTTCAGCACCTCAATAGACTCCACATCATTGGGATTGACCCCTGAAAAGGAACGTTCGACACCATCTACCAGGACCAGGGGATCGTTGGTTTTATTGATGGACGATCCGCCGCGGATCCGAAAGACCGGGTCCGCTCCGGGACTATTGTTTGACTGATACACCCGGGCACCAGCCACTTTTCCTTTTAGTCCCTCACCGACGGTGCTGACCGGAACATTTTCCAGCGCCTTGCCATCCACTTTACTGATGGCTGTTGTCAGTGTGCGACGGGATTGCGTGCCATAGCCGACCACCACGACCTCGTCCAGGCTTCTGTTCGTTGCGCTAAGTTCCACTGTCAGCGGCGCCGTCGAGGTCACCTGTCTGTCCAATGGCTGATAGCCTACCGAACGGAACTGCAACGTATCCGGTAGCTGCTGTACATCCAGCCGGAACTTTCCGTTGGCGTCCGTCTGCGTTTGGCTGCCCGAGCGGCGGCCTGACACCGTAATGGATTGTAGAGGTTTTCCCTGTTGATCCTGGACCGTCCCTTCGATACGCTGCTGGGCATATAAGGATGATACAAGGATTATTTGGGTCCCCACAAATAAGCTAGCTTTTTTGCTTGTCCAAATCATAATTTATATTTTATAAGTGTAGAAAACTTATGCAAATGAGCGCTTCCCCGCAGACGCTCGCTAAACGATGACCTATCCTAAATCAGTATAGTACAGCACAATATCTAGTAGTTGTTAAGGCATATGATCGGTCAAATCATCCAGCTATTGGTTATTATTTTTATGTTTATTAGTTGTTATGTCCTACATAAAATTAGGAAGAAAAATGAATAAAACAAAATTTATTTTACTGTTCAGGAATAATTTGCTTTCAATTGTCAATGTACTTTCAGGGCTCAGCTGAGTAAAGAAGCCACTTGGTGCACAATGCCCATATACCACCGCACATTATCTTTATGCCGATATCATTAAAGCAGGCAAAATTTTGGGCCAAGCATATACAACGCTTGGCCCAAACTACATCCTAAAATATTGTTATCCAATATTGCAGGATTTTAAAATTGGCAACGCACACGGATGCCCTGCGCTTTATCAACTTCTACTGTTGCCTTCGGTTGCCCCATCGCCCCAGTAGCCTACTCGTTGCAAAGCTTACAAGCGTACCAAGTGCAGCGGTTAGTACAGTCTGTGCTATATCACCAAAGGAGAAGCTTGCCCATACCGAACAAAGCGTGCCTCCCAATGCCGAGATGCGGATATCATTCAGCTTCATCGGCTCCACTCCTTTCCACCTTGTCCATTTTTGGGGAACTATCCGATACTTCCGGAGGTGGCTCGTCCTCGTCCAACACCGTCTCGAGTATGCCCAATCCAATAGCCACATACTTCAATACATTGCCCACCTTACCCGGTAGTTTAACAGGTGCCGCCAGCACCAGCTGCAGCACCTGTCCTATTTTGTTAAAGATTTTTTTCATTCTATTTTTTTAACTGTTTGTAATTGTTCAAGCAGACCTGAAGTTATTGTACGTCCACTTCGACCAATCCCTGGAGCAAGAGTGCAGCTACAGCTCTATAGAATTGTTTGTAGGCTACACCCGAAGCCAATAGGCGATAATCGCCCTCTTCTAATACATATTGTGCGCCTACCAGTATACAGCCTGCAGTCTGCTTATAGCTATTCCCTTTGTGAAAGTAGACGTAGCTAAAGTTTGGTATATCAAGTATTTCAAGCATACCACGATGCAATTTTGGATAGTCGTCATAGTAACGGCCATTCATTCCGCCATCACGGTTAAAACCCAGGAGATACTTCCCGGCCGGGATAGCGGTCTCGCCCCTTATTTTCACCGGCCGTGGAATATTTTCGAGGCCATAACAGACAAATTGGTTGTTGACATATAGCTCCGACAATGTACTGTGTTTGCCCTGTTTGGTACGTTTTACGTTTACAACTGATTTCATACTATCTTTTTATTTTATAAAAGACCCAGGTATTGACTTCTGGAATAGAGCGTTTCTTCACGGTCATGCAGGAACAGGTATAGGTGCACCGGCTTCCCATGCAGGATGGATGGCAGATCGATGGCCATTTGAGCATCTTGCCGTAGCACCGACTGCTCATTGATAGCGGCTTGCGCGCTAGTGATATCATAAGCACAGAGGATGACCTGATCGTCCCATTGGCTATAATCCTTGATATTTGATTCGGAGGCAGCCCATGTCAATTGGATTTTATTGACTATCCGCGTGCAGTCATTCACCGCCAGTGGAGACAACATGCCATTGCTGATCTTGACAAGTGACGGCTCTATCCGAAAATCCGGGAATTCGCCTTTGATCACATTGGTCAGCGTATGCGACATGGCGCGACCAAAAGCTGCCTGCACCGAGCACTTACTATTGCCATAACCTTTCAGGATCAGTGGGTACAGCGGATTTAAGAATCTGCGTGCCAAGCGAAAGCGTTCCTGTACTGCCTGCCGACGTGTCGGATCTTTATCCTGCTTTTTAAACTCAGAAATCAGTCGCATATCTTTTATCGTTATGTATTCAAAAATCAGAAGGAGCGCGCAGCTCCTCCCGTTTAATTAATCCCTTCGCGGTTAGGCCAGGTCCAGTTCGCCCAGATAGCTACTTTTGGATACTTTGGTCGCCTTGCGATCTGTGAAGAAGATCCAGACATGACCTTTGCCCCCCAGCAGGTGTGCCGGAATCTCGATGTCGATGGTACCGTCGGCACGTGTCGGCGGTGTTGGTGCCGTCATAAACTCATCCTTTTCAGGCTGGTAGATCAGGATGATGACCTGATCATCGGCCTTGGTCTTGTAAAGGCTATTGAGCGTGGTATCCCAGTCGACGGAAAGAATTCCACCCGCTACAGTTGCGGCCATGGCGCCACCACTGAGGTATGAGCCTGTACTGATGTCGATCTTACTGTAATCCAATGCGAAATTTGGATAAACACCCGTTATTGCCTGCGCGATATTGAGCTGCATCGCTACATTGGTCGGTGCCATTGTATCTGTTTTGGAGAGCCCAAATCCGACCTTCAGGATTGGGGTGATCGGCATGAGGAATTTAGAGATCGTCAGGAAACGCTCCTGTTGGATCAGCTGCTCTTCGGACATCCCTTTCGTGCGCTTTTTAGGCAGGCCTTTGAGGTAATTGATAGATTTCCAGGACGAGGCAATCACCGCGCCCACTTTACCGCTTGCTTTGCCGATTACACCATTTTTGATTGTTGCCATTTTGTTTTATTGTTAAGAAAGTTAAACCATCATAAAGCATTCATTTATACCGGTATTTATTGCTTTATATGAACAAACATACTACATGACATTGCCCCTTGTCAAGAGCCATCAGCAGGTTGGCGGAGACTTGTCGGAGATATCCCTATTTTTGTCGGCGGGCTGTCGGAGAGCGGATGGCAACAGATACAAAACAAGTCTTTGACAGCGTCCGTATTCCAGCGGAAGTACCAGGCTTCCATGGTTAAAAATTATCAGAATAGGCGATCGCATTAGCCTTTCCTTCGGATCAGCTAGGTACCTGCTTCAGATGAGCAATAGATTATGGACAGACGCTGACCAGACCTTGACCAGTGTCTGAACAGGGAAAGCTTGGTCAGACACTGGTCAGTATGGCTCCTATTGTTGGTCGGCCGCGCAAGCCTTCCGAAGCAGCTCCGCATACCATCCGAAGCTAAGGCATCCGCCTAGGCCATCGTTTGTATTCGTGGATATAGAGCTGTACCACATCTTTTTTTAGAAATAAATCCGCATTGCCCTCTTTATGGGCCGCTTTGAGAAATCCTTTCGCGATACGCCGTTCGATGGTACGCACACTTTTGCTGAGATACGAGGCTACTTCGGTGATTGTCATCGTACCCATGATCTTATTGAGTTCGGAATAATGCTGATCCTGCAGGAGCTCGAGGATACGGTCAATTTTTTGGTGGTATAGATCACTATCAACCAGCGCCGTTGAACGCTGCTTAAGCAAATAAACAAATCGAGTATTTGGGAAATTATCTGTTGTAGTGGCAAAGCGGTAGCTGGATCCTTGGCATGAAGGATGTCCATTAGAAAAAAACATACATTGGTCTTTAGGAGACGACATACCGCCGAAATCCCAAATGGGTATGCTATATTTTAGCCTTACCCATTTCAGTAAGTCTGGTTTATAATCGGGACATCTGTCAGTCAATTACCACATAAGTATCCCAAACCTCGTGTGGCAAGTGTTCCTTGTTTTTCCAAAAATCACCTACATAATCTTTTATCCGGGGACCTATGCTCCCGATTTTTACAATTTCATTATCTTTCATATTTGCATACATGGCCTGTTTTGTCTGCACTTGCAGCTCTACCAATTGTCCGTTTCTTGGGTGAGCGAGGTTGACGTGCAGTAGATTGACCGAAATGGTCTTACTGATCTTTGGGAAATAATGCCGCAAATTATGTTTTTTGAGGTATTCAATAATTCCGTTGGCCTGCAGCTCTGATCCATCAGTCAGTATGACAAAAGCTTCGCCTTTGGCATGCGAGCGGATAAATACAATAGCGTGCAGCTTGAAATGGCCACGTTCGTCGCGTTCTGCGGCGGCCGTAATTGACCGCTTATGATAAAACAAGAAATAAGTTAACTCCAGTGGTGCAATAGCCGTGTCGACAATCACAAATCGTTCACTGTCGACTGAAGGCTGCTGTATATTTTGTTGGAGCCTCATGAATATACTAGCCAGCTCTGCTTTTACAAAATCCTTGGTGTCACGTGCATAGAAATCAATGACCGTCTTGATGCCCTGCATCCAGTGCAATTGCGGATCTGCCTGATCAGCGTTTAGCACAAGCGGCTTCGTGCTATCTTCCCTTCTTCTACGTTTGTCAGCAAGCCGTTCAAACCAAAAGGCATATACGATAGACATAAAGATAAAAAACATATAATGCCTCGATAGATGAAGGGAAAACACCTTCTTGTGGTCAAATTCAAAATAAAGGCCTATCGTGAAGGCAATAAAAATGGTTAGACCAAAAGATAAGGGACCAAAGAAATAAAGAATTTTCCACCAGAAACGTTTCCATGTATATTGTGCGTCGCGGTCACGGTAACGACCATACTTTTCGATCTTGTAGAAAAGTATTGATAAAAAGACCATCAAGGCGACTGTGAGGAAATAGCGTATTCCAAATTTTTCATCAAAGATCGGCCCATTTATCCAAAAGTATTCCTTGATTGAAATCCTATTGTACAAAAAAGGAAAAATGATTATAAAAACATAGATGAGCCAATTATGGCTTAGATGCGTAATGAACAGCGCAATTTTCTCTTTCAAAAACTTCATATAGGTTACTTTTCGTCAAATTCTAATCGGTTAAGCTATCTAAATCTAATTAATTTGTAAATATTCTCCACAATTTCTATATTTTTTTACAATTTTCTTATTTATTAAGCAGCTATTATTTTTTAGTGACAATCGATAAAACGCTGCCAACGTATCTATTTTTCTACCTTATTCCGAAAATCGTATTCTAAACGCATCAATACCCTTCCTTAGCTCTTTTGGGCTGGAATAGTGCTGTTTAAACATAATTAATTAGTCAATTTTGAGCTATCAAAACGAAAAATAATTATGATTAAAGAACCCTTTACCCAAATTGGCGTCGATAATGCGCAAGCAAATTTCCAAACGCTAACAGCTTTACAACAAGCCGCTGTCATCAGTCTGATTAGAACAGATTTTGATACCTGGATGAATCAGTGGTTTGCCTTGACCACTAGCCAACAGCAGCAGATTCAGTCCATGGATCCAGATTTCAAGCAAAAAATTGCCATCGCAATAGCCAACACCTATCAAGCGGGCTACATCGTCAATTTTACGAAGGAAGATCAAGAGGAAGATATTCCTGATCGCAAGGAGACGCAAGTATTTGGTCTTGAAGACTGGCAGGATCTCAATGATAATGCTACGCTGAAAACTTTACGGGTACCGCTTATGGTCAGGATCAGTTACGGTACATAACCAGAGCAGCTCAAAGGTATGGAGCAGTTCCGATAGCCCTGCTCCTTCCTTTACCTTCCAAAATCGCCAATATTTACCTAATCACTTCATTATGAAAAAGAATACACATTTTAAATTAAGCCATCGCTTCCAAAAGGTCGATGACATTCCCCGGGATTTTGCGCCACATTTAAAACTTGCGGCTGCACCTCCGATAGCCTATCGCAGTGACATCGGCTATCTGCTTCACCAGCAGTTTGATGGTCTTGTGGGTTTTATCAACTGCCTGGATTTTGACCTTGAGGCTACGGAGAGAATCCCTATCGAGATCAAAGGAAACGATCTACATATGCTCTATCTCCCAGAGGGCGACCAAGGTATTATCCTGACGGATAAGAAAACGCATGTCAGTCAAGCCATAGCGCCACAACGGGGACGATTTTTTTATCTGCCCGAAGGAGAATATGAGCTATGGGTACCAGCCGGTCGCCACTTCGTATTTAACTTTTACTTTCGTGGGTCAATATTCCGGGATGGTAATGAGAAGCCATTTCCTTATTTATATGACTTGATTGCCGATTTTCGGAATGGATCCGATCAAAGTAGCAGCAGTATAGACTTTAAAGTTGGCAAACGCACCTCCTTATTGATCAAAACCATTTTGAGCAATCTCAAGAAAGGAGATCTGGATAGTGAAGATAATATACTATGGGGTATCAAGAAACTGATCAAGCTCTCCAAGGAGAAGATCTTTGAGGAATATCATAAGATTTCGGAGGCCCAACTAAAGGCTAAAGAAGCACATGATCACATGCGGCACTTCGTTTCATTATACGGCCATGATTTTAAAGTTGATGATATAGCCGAGTTGCTCGGAATCAGTGTGGACTATCTACATCGTCTTATCCACAGCTATTATGGGCACAGCCCCAAGGGGATGAAGACCACATTTGTACTGGATCTGGCCCAAAAATATGTTTTAGATGGTATGCCTACCGACCAGATCGCCTATGAATTGGGCTACGCTTCACCCAGCAGCTTTGCCCGCTTTTTTAAAAACAAAACGGGCATGACGGCAACGGAATTTTTTGAGCGTAATAACCTATGATTATTTTTAAATCTTTATTATTAAATTAGCAATTGTAACCTACAATCATGAAAGAATTAATTCAAAGAGCCTTGGGATTTGCCAAAGCTATCGGAAAATTTTTTGAAACTGAACCATTTGACGAGAAAACGAAAATTTCGAGAGAAAGTTATCCTAAATATAACTCCCTAATAGATGGTTCTTTGCATAATTTTATTGAAATAGCTACTTCCCATTTTCCGGAAAACTATCAGCTTGATGAAAATCTACTCAAGGCTGCCGAAGAAGTTGAAGATATTTATAATGAACGGCATATGCTTTATTATCTTTTGTCCAATGCGAAAAAGGTAGATTCACCACGCCAATCATTACCAATTAAAAAGACCTATAGTTATATGATATGGCAAATATTTAATATGTCAAAAGTGGATATTGTGGCCACCCTCCCCAAACACCCACGCTTAGTAGAAATTCGTGAAGAAAAGTTGGAATTGTCCGCGGCTAAAGCTGAGATATTGATCTTGACCAGTGGAGGTGATTATTTTGAAGTGAATCATCTTCTTTCGAAGATTGACCTGACAAATAAGTATGTAATTGTCTGTTCCTCTTTTGACGAATCCAAGATACGCGATCATGTTCTTTATCGTGTAGATCGTAAAATTTCTCCAACTTTTGGAAGTGAAAGGGAATGTCTTTTATTCGTCGATGAGATTATCCGAGAAGCAACAACAATTCCTTTGAAAGTATAACTTACCATCCCCTTCCCAAGGGGATTTTTTATTCCTATTTCCTTTCATTATTTCAATCCTGTACATACCCGACTCCAGCTTCGGTCAAGTCCTCCTGCTTTTTACTACCGAACTTTGGTATAAGTTAACGACGAAAAAGTTAGCGGGATAAAAATGAAAAAATAATAAAAGCCCGGTGGGCAGGCCGCACCAAGGATGCGCCGCTGAGAACAGATAAATGGACCAGGTAAAACAAAGTTGTATGAACAGGATGCACGGTATATTGAACTTTATAATAGCCCTTTTCTGCTGGATCAGAAAGCTATACTCGTCCTTCAGGGCGCAGGTGCATCTGCTGTTTATGCCCAAGGCTTTGGTCTGCAGGCTGGTCAAAGACCCGCTTCAGCTGGACACTTTATCGCATCGTATTGCCTTCGCCCAGAAGAGAGTTGTACAGCGAAGGTCGCACAACCGTAAAGGGGCACTGTTCACGGAGATCCCGGATAGCCCTAAGGGGTTATCTGGGAACAGGATGGCAGCGTATCGGGATGCAAAGCCAGCCAGCGAGGTCTGCTAAAAGACACCCATAACACTATAATTAACAAAGTTTTTTGAGGCAACCTTTTTTTGCAATTATAAAAAAGACCCAGATATGATTTCAAAAAAAATCATCAAAAAAAGTCTAATGGCCGTCGGATCGGCGTTGACATTAACACTAGGCATTGCATTCGCAGTGAATGCAATGGAAAATAAGGTTAGTATTATCGAGGAGCAACCTGCTACTCAAACGTATTATTATCAACTAAATAGTACAACACCTGCGGATGTTAATAACCGCAATAATTATGCATTGACCAAACCTGGTAATGGACAGGTAGAATGCGGTGAAGGGATATATATCTGTGAAATTCAAGATACTCCACACCCATCCGACGCTACAAAACCGGCCATGTCATTGGGTAATGTGACCGATAATCCTGATGATTACGAAGCTGCCGAAAGACCGGCATTTTCAAATTAATGGGATAGTTTTTAAGGAGGGACAGCTCGGCTGCCCCTCCTTTTAGTTTTATCTTGGGTTTTGGGGCATGCCTGTCAGCTCAATGATTTCAGCAGGTAATGGTAACGCATATCTGTTATCATTTCTCTTAAGCGAAAACTCGCTGTTACCTAACTTGCGAGCAGGAATAATCAACCCATCATCAATCTTATTTAACCGTTTGATATCCCCCCATCGGGAATCCCGCATGATGAATTCCTTTCGTCTCTCATCCAAAACTAGTTTTAAGGCGCTCTCTTGCGACATTGACGCAAGCGGCGGGCTATAAGTCTCATCATAACGATGACGTTGGAAAATTTCAAGAAATCGCAGTCCTTCCTCTGTTTTATTCAGCCGTATTAATCCTTCCGACAGGTTGAGGTAGGCATCCGCTACTGTGAGTCCCATAAAAAGCCCTCGGGAGCCGAGGTAAGACCCCTTGAAATTATAAGATCCATCTTTATTTCTTTCAAAAAACAGCTTCTTTCTAAGATCATGGGTGTTATATGAAGAATATAATAGTGTATCAATTTTACAATAGGACTTTCCAAGTAGGTTATAGATTCCTCCTCCGGCCACTATATAAACGATTTCATCATCAAAACCAAAAAACGGATATCTGGCTTCCTGTGAATAGTCTTTATAATCTTTAAGTTTGCTATCGATTTCAAGTGCTTTCTGAGCATACAGAATTGATTGATCAAATTCAGCTCGGGCCTGATAAATCCATGAAAGTAGCACATAAGCTGATATCCTTGACGGTAAGTGAATATTATCTGATTTCAATGGCAATAAACTTTCTGCTTCATGAAGATCCTTTAGTATCTGTTGATAACATGCCTCTACTGTTCCCCTTTCGGAAGGGATGTTAAAATCATCACTCAGTCTTAAAGGGATGCCAAGATCAGTTTTAGAAGCATCTATATCATACGCTTTAGAAAAGAGGGAAAGCAGCTTATAGTGACCAAATGCCCTAAAGAACAATGCCTTTCCCCTAAGGTCCTTTGCATGCCCCTCTATTTTCTTCTCAGAAGCGATCTTATCCAATTTGGCCAATACATGATTGCTGTAATATATGCTCTTATAATAATCCAGCCAAGGATTGAGGTAAAACTGGTAGAAGATTTCTTCTCCCCATGTATATAACTGTCTTTCGTGCTGATCAAATGCTTCCCAGCTAGATTTGTCGACGTAGTAATTATCAGCAGAAGCCTCGCCAAGTCCCATGCTATAATAATTCATGATCTTAGTATTGTTCAAGAGCGCATCTAGGTCTCCGAGGCTATTGGCTTCTTTTAGACTGGCATCAGGTTTTTCATCCAAGAAATTTTTACATGAAATCTGAAGAATGATCAATAGATATAAAAAATAGTTGAACGTTTTCATTTTTTCTAATTATAAGTCAAATTAATGCCTAGAGAAATCTGTTTCTTAGGCGTGAATTGTGAAAGGTAATCGGGATCAATTCCTTTATTGTTCTTTCTCCAAATAATTCCCAGATTAGCTGCATTGCAGAATAGCCTTCCGGAAACAGCTTTATTGATCCTGAATTTATATCCTACAGAAAGATTCTGTAAACGTATATGGCTTGCATCTTCCACTAAAACGGAAGAACTTTGATAGAAAGAACTGCGCTCAGTATCAACAGGATAAATAAAAGAAGGTATATCTGTTTTGTTTTCGTCACCGCTCACTTTCCATCTCCGGTCAAAATCTCCACTACCATCGCCTAATCCACCCATGGCAACCAATTCATTATATCCTACTGGAGTCCGCCTAAATACGTATCCAAATTTATATAGGAAACTGGCGGAGACATCAACGTTTCCTAGAGATATACCGGGGTTAAAATAACCCGAATAGCGGGGAACTACACTACCTTTGTATTCGAGTACGGATTTATCCTGCAATTTGATGTTTGGATAATCGATCGAACGCTGACCATCCAATTCCCCGACAGGATTTCCGTTAGCGTCTAGCCCATTCCACTTATATGCGAGAATAGAATATACCGGATAACCTACCTGTCCCGTTACTGAAGTGCCATAACTTAGAAACTCATAAGCATAATTGCCCTCATAGTAATAATCGGTGACTTTACTGTTATTGAAATTCATCATAAGCTGGGGCGTAAAGAAAATACGATTTCCAAGCGGGATATTTCCATTGACTTTCAGGTCAAAACCATTGCCTTTCATTGCGGCAATATTCCGAAGTACACCCTTGTTTGGTATAGCCGTATAATCCACGGGATATCTGCCAAAAAGGTCAGTTCCCCATTTTTTGTAATAGTCCAGAGAACCATTGATCTTACCCGAAATAAATGAAAAATCAATTCCAGTATTCCAGATTGTATTTTTTTCCCACCTCAGATCAGGGTTGCTGTACTGGGAAATAATAGCCTGTGGTAAATTGGTATAGCGGTCCGGATTTGTATAGCGAATAGTTGTAATGGCTGAGCGCGATTGATCCACATTTCCACTGATACCATATGATCCGCGTAGGCTCAGCGCATCTATCCATGCAATCTTAAAGAAACGCTCTTCCGAAAGATTCCATTTGTAGCCGATAGACCATAGCGGTTGCCACCTTTCATTCGTTTTTACTCCGAATAGATTTGAAGCGTCCCGCCTAACACTCCCTGTCAGGACATACCTACCGTTATAAGAAACCGATGTATTTGCATATTGAGATCGTGAACGGTTTATTTTAAGGCGCTTATCATCTAAATATGGAACATATATGGTCGATTTATCAATAAAGTGAGTGTATGGGTTCCGGTAATCTACTTTTGAAACAGTATAAGTGTCGGGATCAAATCCATAGAACCTGTATTGAGCACTCTCGGCATTTGTCTGTCTCCATTCTGTTCCCAGTAAAGTTGTAAACAACAAACCCCGCCACCTCTTTTCATAGTTTACACCAAATCTCACATTATGCGTCGTTTGTATCTGATCAGATTGATCCAGAATACCGCCGTTAGGAATTGCTGATGTCACCGTTCCTTTGGCATAATCTACCATAGCATAGGAATTGATCAGATTTCTGACCATATAACTATCCTCATCATAACGTTGCTTATCCCGGGTGGATACAAATTGGAAACTATAATTTCCCTGCAGATTCAGTCCCTTCAATAGTTTGATATCAGCTGTCACATTTGCGAGTACCATATTTGATGCGAGTATAGAATGCTTTTTCTTGTATTCTATAAGCGGGTATTCGAACCAGTCATTTAAGAGGCCCTGCCCTACAGTGTCAAGATATCCTACCCTATTTTTAGCATGTCTAATCGGATTCCCATCTTTGTCTGCAAGCATTAGGTATGGTCTACCGTTTGTTGGACTATAGGCAGTTCTTCCTTCTTTAAAATTATTGTCTACATATTGAAGATCAGTTGAAAGCCTGATTTTTGGATGCAGTTCAATTTCAACATAACTTCTCAATAGACTCTTTCTCAGTTTTTCGTCCAGTGTCCCAGTATTGTTGTCCATTCGCGCAGAAAATTGGTAACGCAAGTTCCTACTACCGCCTTCAATACTTAAGTTCTGATATTGGTTGACAGCCGTTCGGTACATATACTTACTATAATCGTCCCTGACATCAAGCTTTCTGTAGTTCGCTATAGCTTGCTCATGATCCTTTCGATCTCCTATCCCATCTCTAATGGCTATTAAATGCTCTACTACAGTCGAAAAATAAGGCATGTTGAAGGAATTTTGATTATCATAACGGCCTTGTTCAAACAGGAAGTTTTCGAGATCTACAACACCCGAAGAAGAAATCCGATTTAAGGAATAAAGGTCTGGTTTTTCCTGTATCTGCACACCGCTTGCTATTGTGACCCGATTCGGAGAATTGTATTTCCCTTTTTTCGTTGTAATTACTATAACCCCATTGCCTGCACGGGTGCCCCAAATAGCTGAAGCAGCAGCATCTTTTAATATTGTGATATCTTCGATATCTTCCGGATTGATCCAGTTCGGATCACCTTCGTATGGGAAATTATCAAGCACGATGAGGGGAAGATTTGTATTATTGATACTGCTCAATCCACGGATAGTCATCGACCGTTTGCTATCCCCGGTCTTATCGAATAGTATTGGAGAATTGCCTTCTAACTTCTGAAAAATATTGCTAGCGTATACATCTTTACTTCGTCGGAGATCAATTTTATCGAATGCGCCTGATGCTATACGCTGATTTATTTTCTGATATCCTGTATTGACTGTAACCGTTTCGAGCATATTGTCTTTGCTGGCCAAAGTGACGGACCTGTCTTTAAGCAGCTGACTCAATGCAATCGTAACAGTTTTGTATCTGACATGCGTAAAGGTCAAGCTGTCCATATTAAACTTGTTCAAAAGAAAAGATCCTTCATGGTCAGTTTTTGCGACAAAATCTCGTGCTTTGACATTTACCTCTTCCAGCGGATTAAAGCTATCCACGTCGGTGATCTTTATCTTTATTACCTGAGCCTGACCGTTCACCGTCTTCATAAAAATGAAAAGCAAGAATATTAAGTAAGTCGTTTTCATAAGCTTCTCCTTTCTGTTACCTCTATAATTGATTGTTTAGAGCGCTGATTTTTGATTTTCAGCCCATATCTAGACAATATGTTCTGTAAATATTCCTCATCCCTTATTCTATGGAGATCTATAGAAATCCTGTCCTGCAGATTGATTAAATCACTGGACAAATAGATTGGAACCCTTCGCATATCCTTTTGCTGGTAGTTCAGCGATTTCAGCAGTTCCTCAATCGTCACATTATCGGCTGGCGCATGTAACTTTTTATTTCCTGTTGGATATATCAGTTTGGTTTCCACTTCTTTCTCAACGACTGAAAGGTCATATCCATTTGTATTGAGCAGTGCGATCAATGCATTCCACTTTAATTCCTTTTTTGGGATGTTCAATGGGGCGATAGATTCTAAGCCAGCGCCATATTTGGTTAACCATACAGTGTAAGGAAATTTTTGTTGATCTTCGAACCCGAAGTAGTCGAACTGATCTTCATTACTTATCTTTAAAAAGATCCGGTTATGCCAATAGACATCAAGGAGCTTGTACATTGCAAACAACAGGCTATGATTTGTTAGGTAGAGCCTTTGTGTGCTATCAGTCTTTTTGTAAGATCCAAATGCTGAAAGTCCACTGATAGGCCCCATTATAACCGTCCTGGATTTTATTGCATTCTTAATTCTACTGCTTTTTTGGTCCAGGATGACTTTGGTTTTATCAAAATCAAGGATATCACTCTTTGCAAGATATTCTTCATATTTACCTCCTTTCAATTTTTGGACATTTTCAGGTAACAATATTTCAGAGTGGGCAATAGTCAAAACTTTTCCCTGTTGGATGACTACGATATGCGGAATTATTCTATAGGGAAAATATGCTCTGAGCACTGTATCGCCGATTATTGTTGGAAAGTTAAGCTTAAACCTTTCGTTGAATTTGGTGACTTCTTCCCTGTCCTGATAAGTGACACCGAGGAATGCTATATCTGCATCAGTATACGGATCCGTTTTAACATACTTTTGTATTGATCCAATACAGGCACCACACCATGTCGCCCAGAAGTCCAGAATGATCAGTTTTCTATTTTTGAGTTCCGTAAGAGCTATTGCATTCTTATTAGAGCTGTTGTACATAGCGTTTAAGGATGCAGTCCAAAATTCATCCGGAACTGTATCTCCTATTTTTAGTGGTTTAATTATTTTCAGCCCTTCGGCCCCGCTGTCCTTGCGGGGCGTCTGAGCCGATAAACTAAACATATAAAATACAGTAGCAATTACTAAAAGAGTCCTTATGGTCAGTAGTTCTCTTAAGCTATATGTTTTACTTTCAATACACCTAGGTTGTGTATTTACTAAATTTACATACTGGGCTGCCTGTTTTGAACAGGCAATACCTCTCCCAGTCCTTATAAAATTGTTCATTTTAAGGTTTTAAAAATGGTCATAATCTTTCCTTTTCCTCGCGTAGACGCAGGATCAGGTCATTAGAATAACTCGTAAAAATGTTCCGATATAGTAGTCTCTAATTGGTTACACAAAGCAGATAATATATTTACAATGACACTTTTTTCGGATGGCCATACAGACCTCTAGCCTTAATAGAACTAAGGCGGATTGGGATTTTTTGAATGTTTGTTTTTAATAATCATAACTCGTTATCGGCTAAACGAGTCTTGGGATAGGACATTTTTAGATAAATGTGGGCCTACATGCCGTGGTTGCGAAAAAGTTTCTGAAGCCTTACGTAACACGGACTAACAGTAGGCCCACATCCACCTTATTAAAGCAAATATAATAAAAGCTTTTAAATAAGAATAGACGTGGGTATTTAAACTACCGCCCTGCGTTACGGCTTCAGAAATTGCAACCGCAAGACTCTTTATTTTAAATACCATAAATCCTCTCTTTAAGAGAAGAAATTATTTACGCAAACTTAGTGAATTGCTATAATAATTCATAGAAATAAATAATATATTTTTTCACAAACCGCCATAAATTAATATATGGCAAAGGATATCAATATTATCATTGGAAAAAATCTCAAAATAGCTAGAGAAAAACTACTGTTTAGTCGAAAAGAAATGGCTAATAAGTCGGGAATCAACCGAGGATCAATAGAACGAATTGAGAAGGCTCATAAATACTTTAATATAGACGAGCAGACGAAATATATAAAATTTATCGGTATAGAAAAGGATGTTTTGTGCAGGCCTTCTTTTAATTTAACATGGAGAGAGCTAACTGTAATTTTGAAAAAAAATCATCCCGAAAGCCCTTCTATTTGTGATATTTCAGACAAGGAGACAAAACCTCAAAAAGTAATTATGCAAAGAGCTCTTCCGGAAAAGCTACTTGAAGAGCCCGTAACTGCTGCGGAATTAACGGCGCTAATTTCCACAAATTTCAAAATAAATATTGAAGCAAATAAAGTGCAGAATTCTCTAAATTCTTTGGTAAATATTGGACTACTAGTCAAGACCCAAACATCCCCTATAAAATATAAGCGCTCGGATAAAAAGTTTCCAGAAGAAATAGATCCGCTTTTCGAACTGGTGTCGAAATTAGAGCAAATATTTGAACTAATCCAACTAAACTTAGTGAATGAAGATAAGATTAAAGTCAATCCATCCTTTCGAAAAATGGCTTTAATGTTAGAATATCTAAATGAAGGTGAAAAAACAAGGGGCGATCTATTTCGGAAAGTAGGAATGGTCAATGATACTAATAATGTTGTGAGAACAGTAAATATATTAGAAAAAATGGAGCTGATAAGAAAGACGAAAAAAGCCACTAAGAGTAGTCTTCAAAGCTATATATTAACATATACTGGAGCTGATATTTTGAAAGAAGTGGGAATGTAGTATTACATCGTAATCGCTCTTGGTTTGGTTCCGCTGAAGAAGGTTATTCGAATCCAAATTGTTTAAACAAGTCAGAGAAAGTTGTATCTTAAGTATTATGTATAAGTTATCATTAATCATTTTTTTTATTGTCTGTTGTTTAAATAACAGTACAGCACAATCTGATGTTAGCATTCAAACCGAGCTACAAACGACCTTTTCCTATGCGTATATTCAGGTGGAGGGAAAACTCCTGTCGAGAAAACTAAAGGTGAAAGTTGACTTAGGGGATTCAGATGAGCAGATTAAAGAAGGCCAAAAGTTGTCTGACACCCTGACCAATAAAAAATCGTATGCTGCCGTATTGAATTATATGTCTAAGATCGGTTATGAATTAGTGAATACGTTCGATTTAACACGAAGCAGTGATGGATCGGGCGGAACTTCTGGTATTATTTACGTCATGAAAAAAGCTGAGGATTAATTTTTATTGATTGCAAGATCAATATGGTATAATTAAGAATTGTCTCAATTAAATAAGCCATAAATGAATTGGTTGTACGTTTTTAAACATTGGGGAAGCACTTTATTACTTGGTGCCATTCTTTTTATTCTAACAGAGGGATTAGGGGCGGAAGAAGGAATTGTGTTTACGCTCATACTATCGGCTGCGAGTTTAGCCTTCTCTATACCTACCCTAATTATTTATATTTTAGTCTTCTATTGGCTTAAGAAATATAATAGAACTAACAAAAAATGGGTAAGGCTAATTTTGGTTTCTACCACAATTCTTGGCATTGGTATAACACTTTGCTTATTGTACTCGATCGGAATTATTCAGCCTTTAATCTGCTATTCAATTGCCGCAATTGTTTCCAGTTACTTTTTTGAGCTAGAAAAAGGAAATTTGGAAAATTGATCAACATATTTTAGTCTAACGGTTTTTAGCGTAACTTTTTATATATTAGTTTTCTCTAGCACAGACGTTATCTTCACTGCAGAGACAAACCATTCTATGGCAAAAATAACAGACATTAATTAAGGTGACTTGTTATAGCATTCGAAGCCGCTGACAATAAATTTAAAGTATTGCTTTGTACGAGTACTCGCAAGGACAAAAGCCCAAAATATTTTACTTTCGCGGCATTGCCCCACGACAGTTTCGACAAGCCGACGACTTCAATCATTAATAATATCGAATTCTTTGGAATAGGAAATAGAAAAAATGCTTCATTTCAATTAAATTCTGTTCAGTAATTTTATACATAAACACTTTTGTGTAGTATTTATTAAATAACATCAATAAAATATAAAAATTTATATCTTCGAACAAAATCACGTTAAAGCTCATGTAAAAAAAAAGACTGTTGATAATTATGAATAAAATATTCAAATTTTTAATTTTATTGTTTTTTATAACTAGTTGTAGAAAACAACATAATATCGTTAATGAAGACGCGGGTAAAAATGTTATCGAATTTTTGCGAGCAGATTTTAAGAAACAGACTGGCTATCATGATATAGACTCCAATTTCGTAAATTCAAATTTTAAATCTGTTATTGATTGGAAAACATATCGCCAAATATCAGAAGATACAATTTATGTGAAAGTTAGTGTCCTAAATCGCGTTGAAGCATTATTGGACTCATCCAAGATAGATATTAAAGATAATGTATGGATCAAGGCGGTCAGATCTGATCAAAAATGGTTTTACAAAGTCCTAACCTTTATTAAAGGTGATAAACAGAAACCATATTCGGGAGCGATAGCTTCCCAATCTTTGATGGATCGAGAAACGATCATTTCATTTTTCTTATATGATGAAATATTAGGAAGGGATAGTAAAGGAAATAAGTTAAAAGCAGGTTTTCCACCAATGAGGATACCTAATTGTATTCCGGGCTACGTGGATGGAACTTTAAATACCGTAGTATGTTCAGGTAGCGGAGGTGATGATCCGGGCTCATATGAAGATTGGCTTAGTGGCTCTCCTGGGGATTATCACAATGTTAATCCGGGAGGATCTGCTGGTGGTGGAGGGACAAATAACAACACAGTTGCTAATTTCAATAATAGAATTGATGATACAAAACTTCCAGATTGTATGAAGGGTGTAGTGGATGCGCTAAAAAAGCTTAATGGAAATTCAGTAGCGGATATTATAAATAAATTTGCTGGAACAGTACCGGGATATAATATTAAATTCATTATGGAAGAAGGTGAAGATCCTTTACAAGTTGCAGGAACTAAACCAAAAATGGTTAATGGTGAAATGATAATCGGTTTTAATAGTAATAGATTAACAATTCAAAATGCGACGGATCTAGCGGTAGCGACATCCGTTTTACATGAATCGATACACGCTTATCTTTCTGCGTTTTACACAAATGACAAAGATGCAGCAAAACTAACGTATCCTCAGTTATTTGAAAAATATTCGAAAGCAAAGGCTTTGTCTAACCCGATTCAACATGAGGAAATTGCAAAAAATTTCATTAAAGATCTCTCGCTCTCTTTAAAAGATTATGGAAAGTTAAAAGGATATAAATTTGATGATCAGGTTTATGATGATATGGCTTGGAAAGGACTTTTAGAAACTGATACTTTCAAAAATCTTCCTTTGATTGATAGAAATAGAATTACTGATAGAATAATGGCTGAACAATATGGTACTAAAGAAAAAGAAGTTGCACAAAAAGGGACTCGTCTTGGATGTTAAACTATTATCGTTATTTTTATTAGTTGGATGTTCAACCGTAAAAAATAGCGACGACTGGGTTGAGATAGATCGCAATAATTGTAGTAGTTTCAAACAACATGGAAAGGGACTGCTTAAGGATGGGGATACTCCGATAGTAAATGGAAAAGTTAAGTTTTGTTATAATAACAAAATTGTTCCAAATGCAACAGTTATATTCATTGATTCTGAGAAAGATACTGTTGGAATTGTTACCACTAACGTAGAAGGTATGTTCTCGAAAACATTTTCTTCGGATGGATTGTTATTTGGGAAAATTGTTATTAAAGCTGAAGGAACAGAAATGACGGTGAATGATGTTTACATTGGCCCAAATTTTAAGAACTATTATTTTGATATCGGATTACCAAGGCTTCCAAATTATATTGAAAATGAGATTCCTAAAAAAAATAAAAAATATTGGAGGAAGGAGATTGAAAAGGTAAATAAGGTTCACGCTCCTTAATTGCAAGCGATCCCACTCACGAAATCCTCTAATTTTCAAGTAAGTACAAGCGAAACAGGGAAATATTAAAAATAATACTCCAACTTTTATTCATTATTTCCTACTATATTTCCTAAAAGCTGATATTGTCTGGAAGATGCCGTATCCCATAAAAATAATACCAAATAGCCTAGCTATATCAGTTAAGAAATTTGAATTTTCGGCATATCCCACTAATTGTAGCTTGGGATAAGTGGCTATATAACGAATGTACTCCGCCGGCCAGTTTAAATCACAAAAAGCAAAAATGTTTAAGGAGGCTTGATATGCGACAAAGGATATCATACCTGCAATTAAAGTAAAGAATACGCCTAACAACCAATTTCTTCCATGCCAATTGGAAACCTCGTTTAATAATAATAACATCCTGTCGGCTTCATTACTTTTAGTCCTGCGTAGGTAATTTAGCTCTAAAGATCGGTACTCGACGGATTTATCAGTATCTCCATTGCGCTCAGCTAACAATCTGAATTGATTGTAGGCAAACTTAGCATTTATATTAAAGTCTCGTTCGTCCTCTAGACTGGGTAGTATATTAAGGTTCTCGGAGTAATTAACTAATCTTGCAGGATAATGAAATAGCTTCATGCCTAATATATTTGTATTGATAAACTGTATATGTCTAAACGTTTTAAGGTCAAAAAAATGAAAGTTGATGTTATCTAGAATGGAATCTTTTGCCGTTAAATAATTCGTATCTCTATTGGCTTTTATAAAGTTTAGTGAAGCAGTCTTTGAATCTATAAAATTGATCTTACCGTGATTAACGAATGTTTCAAATTCTAATGCATTGATTCCGGACCCCTTAACCGTGATATTAGAAAAATTTGTACCCAAAAAGCTCAAATTAACATTGATAATTTCAATAAGTATATCGCCAGAATTTTTTTCCCCAATAACAAAAGTAGTTGGAGTGATATGTATATCCTTGTATACAGAGGATATTAACAATGGTTGGTCGAATTTACACTCCTCAACGTAAAGCGCTAGTGGCCTAGGAATTTCTAGGCTTATCTTTTTAATTGTTGTACAGCTATTTAAATGTACTTCTCCTATTTTATTATCTTCAAAATAATCTTCATCACCACGCTCTAAATAATTTGTAAGTTGACTTATACCGCAGCCAGTAAGTTCTAACTTACCAATGGGTGATTCATACAATCCATTAAATTGAACAGTGTTTATTTCATTAAAAGTAACTTTATCCAATTCGTTATTGTCCCTGATAATGAAAGCTAATTGTCTAGTTTCGTTAATTAAGAAATTCTTTAATACATTGTTTTTTACTTCAACTTCAATATCCCGCTCAACAATTGAAATATTCGTATTTTTAATATTACTATCCTGGAGGTATATGTATATTTCTTCAAGATTTTTTCCGGACCCTCCTTCCCTGTTGAAAAGTTTCAGCGCCTTAGTATGTAAACGGTAACAATTAAAACGAGTAAATCTACAATAGGAATTTAATGACATGGAAACCTTAACGGTATTTAGATATATCTGCTCAATTTGTGATCCCCTTCCAAATGACAAGACATTCTCAAACTTCGTATTTCTAATATCTAGAGAAAGTATTTTGCAATGCTCTAATCTGAAATAAAGATTAAATGTACAATTTTCAATAATCAGTACATCACATGTTAAATTGTATATTCTTGCTTTTTGGCCAAAGTCAAGATCTTTTATAATAACTGTTTTTCGGTGACTACTGTCTAATTCAAAAAATTTCTTTGGGGCTTCGCTTGATACTAAAAAGGGTTCATTAACTTCTTCTGACATCTTATAAAAAATTTCCTTAAGTATTGAGATATTTATTTTTCACAATTTTAGCTGGGGATGTTATATTCAAATTTCCCCCACTCAGATTTTAAATCGTCATTAGATGGTAATTCATTTGGTTTGTTAAAGTTCCATTTATTTAACACCCTTTCGATAAATTTGTCAGCCGTATCCAGATCATAAAAAGTTGCCACAACCTTAGCTTTATGCTTGTAAGTACCACATTTAAACTTTGAAGCTTCGATCGTTGCGTGATTAAGCGAATACAATACTTTGATTTCTCTCATTTGAAAATAGGTTTGTTCGTCGAAGATAATTAAAATGCTCGATACTGTAAAATGAAACCTCACTTCTAGTTATTGAGCTAGATTTTGCGAGTTTCCGAAAATATTTATTTCTTCAATCTATTGAGTCGAATATGGTTTCCCGTAAAAGATTGAAAATTATACATTGTAATTTTCAGTATTAATTGAAAAAAGTCTTTCATGGAATATTTTAGTAAAAACTTGAAAAATTGTGTTTAAAACATTTATATTTTAAATTACAATTATTATATTGTAATAATATATTATTAAGCTATAACACCTTTTTTACATCGTCGTACAGACGATTTCAAGAGGAAAATTTATGAATTAGCCATTTATTTGAAAATGAAATTTCTCCATACTGCAGACTGGCATATTGGCCAATTATTTCACGAATATGATCGCACCTATGAACATCAGCAATTCTTAGATTGGCTGGTTGAAACGTTGCATCATGAAAAAATTGATGTGCTGCTTATTAGCGGAGACGTGTTTGATATATCAAATCCGTCAGCTCAGTCGATCAGAATGTTTTACACCTTCTTGAATCAAGCTACTTCTAAAAAGCCAGATCTACAAATTATCATTACTGCCGGAAATCATGACTCTGCATCACGCCTTGAGGCGCCAAAGCCTTTACTCCTATCTTCAAAAATTCACATTGTTGGATTGGTTGAGAAAGATGCGGAAGGAAAAATTGATTTTGAAAAATTGATTGTACCAATATATGATCAAGCTGGAACAATCAAGATATACTGCCTCGCCGTACCATTCCTCCGTATGGGCGATTATCCAACTATATCTGACTGCTCAAACCCTTATACAGAAGGTGTAACAGCGCTTTACAGAGAGTTATTTGACTATGTGCAGGAAAAAATAGAAGATGATCAAATCATCATAGCTCTGGGGCATTTACATACGCACAATGCTGAAATAACTGAACTAGATAAAACAGAAAGGCCGATCATGGGTGGTGTCGAATGTATTCCAGCGACTGCTTTCCATGAAGATATAAAGTACGTTGCTCTTGGACATATTCATAAGGCACAAAAGATTGGTGGCAAAGATCATGTGCGTTATGCTGGCAGTCCCCTGCCTATGTCTTTCTCAGAAATTAATTACAAGCACCAAGTCGTCGTCTTTGATCTCGACGACGAGATGCATAACCTAAGATCGATCGAGATACCACTGTTTGTACCGCTGCTAAGAGTTCCGCTAAAACATCAACCTTTACATGATGTCATCGCTTTGCTTGAACAACTACCTCCTTCTTATGAAGCTAACAAAGCTACAATACCTTATCTTGAAGTTCGTGTATTTTTAGAAGGTCCTGAGCCGGCATTGCGCCATAAGGTAGAGGTGGCATTGCGGCAGAAGAAAGTGAGACTTGCGAAAATTGATGTGAAGTATCCTGACTCCAAAACGGTGCAACATCAACTCATCGCTCCCGAGCAGTTGCAGGAACTAAAGCCGCTTGATGTATTTGGAAAAATATATCAAACGAGATATAACAGTGCCGTACCCGAAGAGATCCTACATCTTTTTCAACAAGTAGAGGAAGAAGTCAATCAAACAGCCGAGTAGAATGAAGATATTAGCAATAAGAATTAAAAACCTAGCTTCCCTAGAGGGAGTGACAGAAATCGACTTTACTTCCGAGCCATTATCATCCGCTGGCATATTTGCCATTACGGGAGCTACTGGTGCTGGAAAATCTACGATATTAGATGCCTTGTGCCTTGCTCTTTACGGAAAAACACCGCGGTATCTGCAAGCGAAAGAATCTGGTATCGAAATTAGAGATGTCGAAGGCAGTACGCTCAATCAGGGCGATGTACGTAGCATTTTGCGTGATGGTACGGCGGATGGCTTTGCTGAGGTTGATTTTGTTGGTATTGATGAACAATATCATCGTGCTACCTGGAGTGTAAGGCGTGCGAGAAATAAAGCTGATGGTAGCATGCAATCTGATGCTGTGACGTTGAAAAATATAACTACGAATATTGATTTTCCAGCGAAAAAAGCAGAAACGTTAAGTGAAATTGCAAGGTTAGTAGGTTTAAATTTCGACCAGTTTACCCGGTCTGTGTTACTAGCTCAAGGCGATTTTACAGCTTTTATGAAGGCTGACAAAGGTGAAAAAGCTTCCTTGCTTGAAAAGTTGACTGGCACTCATATATATTCGGAAATTTCGAAAAAGATTTATGAAAAATACAGAGCTGAAGAAGTCCTGTTGCGTGACCTTAACCTTCGTAAAGAAGGAATCATCACGCTCGCCGAAGAAGAATTGAAGGCGTTGTCGGATGAACAGGAGACACTGGAAATCAAGATCAAAGGTTTGGAAAAAGAAATTGAAAAACTTACTACTGAAATCGGCTGGTACGAACAGCTCGCTAAACTACAAATCAATTATGATCTAGCGTACACAGCATTAGATGTTGCTACGGAGGTTCAAAGCTCTGCCTTTCCACGTAAACAAAAACTGAAAACTGTTGAGCAAGCACAGCAAACCAAAAGCTGGGCAGATGCCTTGAAACATGCTCAACAGCAGCATGCTGACAAAACAACAGCCCTCGCACAAATAAAAGCAAACATATCGGTCCTACAGGAGGATAAAGAAAAGCTCGAAAAGCATTTGGAGGTGGGCGAAACCAATCTTTCAGAAAAAAACAAGGTACTAACCGATGCCCTTCCCCTATTGGAGCACGCTAGGGAACTAGATACGTTGCTGGCAGAGAAAAAACAACAGGTAGAAAAACTTAAAGAGGAAGCTGAAAATTCTGCTGAAGCTAATAATCAGCAACAGATACTACTAAAGTCTAAACAAGAGGAGTTTGCAAACCTTGCTGATCAAATAAAAGATATCACCGACTGGAAAGCAGAAAACAAAGACCGCAGCCCGATTGCGGAAAATAAAGACCTCATCTTGTCGAAACTACAAGATGCGCAGCAGTTTTTGGAAATTTTGCAGCAATCGTCCGCTACGTTGGCACAAATACAGGATAAATTTGATAAAGACGAAGCCGAGAGGTCGACAATAGAATCTGATTGGAAGCAACAGGCAGATCGCCTAGAAATTTTAAAGAAAAGCAATGATTTGCTTATCAAAGAGTTGCAATTAACACCTATGGAAACTTTAGGCCAAGATAAATCCGAAATAGACCGACAGGTTGAATACACTATAAAAGCACAGGCGCATTGGCAACTGTTTTATGGTGCATTTACGGAATTGGAAGCACTAAACCAAAAACAGGTAAATGATAAGTCTGATCTTCAAACAAAACAGGAATCTTTACAAAATTTAGCCCAGCAGCTGCCGTTGGAAAAGGTACAACGCGATACGGCGCAGCAGCTTTTGCAGCAAGCACGTTTGGCATCGACCGAAAACGTAGAAACATTGCGGGCGGCTTTAGTGGATGACGAGCCTTGCCCTGTTTGCGGAAGCGAAAGTCACCCTTATGTGCTTCATAATCCGCAATTGGAAAATGTATTGGTGCAACTCGAAAAATCCTTCGAGGAACAAGACCAGAGCTATCACGCGAGCAATAACCTCTACATAGCCCTCGAACAGGAAAGTAAGATGCTACAGCAGAATATTGAACGCCAAGGTGAAGAAATTACAGCAAGGCAAGAAGCATTAGTCTCTAAAAAGCAAATTTGGGAACAATTTGATATTGCCGAGCTAAGTAAGACTATAGCCAATGCTGAAAAAGCAGCTTGGATTGAAGAAAAATTACAGGATCTTAAAATCAAACAGGGCGATCTGCAAGCGCAAATACAAGCTTACACGGAGAAAAAGCAACAAATAGAAGTTGGTAAAACACAAATAGACCAACTGAAAGAAAAGACCGATAGCCTTGCCAATCAACTTAAAGACATTGAAAACCAGCTTGCTGTTTACAAAGAACAGCAAAACAGCCATACGAGAGATCGTGATAAGGCAACACGTGATTTAGACAGTGTTGAACGGCTGCTCTCCCCCTATTTCACCGCTCCAGAATGGATGAAAAATTTGAAAGCTTCACCCCTAGCATTCGTTCAGCGTATTGAAATCTTTGCCCGCGATTGGAAAGAAAGAAGCGAACGGATGGATCAATATACCCGTCAACATGCAGCACTCGAAGCCACAATAAGCCAACTGGAACACCAAGCTAAAAGTCTTGCTTCAGATGTTAGCAAAAAAACAGAAGCTCATATTGCGGAAAATAAACTGTATTTAGCGTTATATCAGGAACGCTATTCGATATTTGGAGGTCAATCTGCAAGCGAAACGGAGACCAAGCTAAAGCAAGCAATAAACGATGCTCAGCAGCAACTCGATCAGCTTAAAATAACCAGAGAACAACTCAATATCAACAGCACCAAAGCCCAAACCCAATACGATGAATTGGCGACTTCATTAACAGCGTTACAAGCCGACGCTCAAAAAGCATTGGAAAAAATGCAGGGGTGGCTTGACGATTTCAATTCAAAGAACAGTCAATCGTTAACCATGGAGACTCTCCATGATTTATTGTCATTGAGCAACGATTGGATGGCTACAGAACGTGGGGAATTGCAAACGATGGACGAGGAAGTAACAAAAGCGAGTAGCGTTCTTTCGGAACGAAAACATGCTTTAGACACCCACAAAGAAAATAGTATATCCGACCGACCAGTTGAGGAACTCATAGATCTCAATGCTGTTGTAAAATCGGCGCTGGAAACCAATAAACAAAAAAAAGCGGAAAACAGCTTCCGCCTACAACAAGATGCTGTGTATAAACAGAATATTGGTGACTTGCTGAAACGTATAGCGGCGCAAGAAGCTATCAAAGATAACTGGAGCAAACTGAATGAAATTATCGGTTCGGCCGACGGTAAAAAATTCCGTCAGATTGCCCAAGAATACACGCTCGATGTGCTATTGGGCTATGCCAACATTCATTTGCAAGCACTGACCAACCGGTACAAAATCGAACGGATACCTCTTTCACTGGCTCTTCAGGTAGTAGATCAGGATATGGGCGATGAAGTGCGCACGGTCTATTCCCTTTCGGGCGGCGAATCGTTTCTCGTCTCACTTGCGTTGGCTTTAGGCCTTGCTTCTTTGTCATCTAGCCGTATGAAAGTGGAATCTTTATTTATTGACGAAGGCTTTGGTTCGTTAGACCCTAATACACTTAATATCGCTATGGATGCTCTTGAACGCCTCCACAATCAGGGACGTAAAGTGGGTGTCATCTCTCACGTGCAGGAAATGACCGAGAGGATCCGTGTACAGATCAAAGTGAGCAAGCAGCAGAGTGGGAAGAGTATGGTGGACGTTTTGGGAATGTAATACTAGAACAACTAAATTTTAAACATAAAAATATGAAACAGACTATTATCGATGCAATCAAAGGTCAAAACTTACTAGAATTTTCTTATAATGGACATCAAAGAGTAGTTGAACCACACACTTTTGGAGTTTCTACCAAAAGGAATGATTCCCTTTCGGCATATAAGGTTGGAGGAACAAGTGATAAGGGAGTCGTTCCCGATTGGAAATTATTTACTATTTCAAAAATAGTAAACCTTGAAAAATCAGATGAAACCTTTACAGGTACAAGAAGTGGCTATACAAAAAATGATAGCAGGATGTCTAAAATTTATGCAGAACTCTAAACCTTTAAAAACATGGAAAAATATAGAAACACAGGAAGAGACTCAGGGGTATCAGCCTATGAAATAGGAGCTGAATACATTAAAGTAAAATTTTCAGGAACATCACGCACTTATACTTATAGTTACAGAAAAGCTGGAAGTAGCCACGTCGAGCATATGAAAGCATTAGCTAGAAGTGGCAGCGGTTTGAATAGTTACATAAACCGGAATGTGAAAAATTTATACGATTAAAACGCAGGTATTATGCCTTTGTGCGTACCCGTTATGGGTCGAACTATTGGCTAAAAGCCCTCGCTACAATGTGGATTATACGCTATGATCCCTCACGCAAAAAGTATACATTAACAATCAGTTATAATAAACCATAATGATAAATAACGGTATGGCAAAATTCAATTTTTTAAATCTTGACCAAAATGTAAGGTCAATAATGTTATCAGAAATCAATACCGACATTGAAACCGATAACTTGTATTTTAGCGACCGCCTAAATGACACAGGTAAAGAGAACTATACTAATTTTCTAATTGATTCTGTTAAAAACAGCGACGAAGAAGAATTTGAAATGCTTTTAGACTTTGCAACCCACTTTAATCCTACATCACTAAGGCAAGGCAAAATCGTAAAGACACCATCGAATGCATCAACTATTTTATGTCAAAGTGAATTTAATCGATACTATATTAGAGCGGTTTGTGTACATGCTATGGCCAATGACATTAATGAAGTAGAAATATATAGGGCTAGAGAATCAAGCTGGTCGAGACCAGGATCTGAGGCAAAGATTGGTAATAAAATTTCCGCTCAAGATTTATTGGATGATTTGAGATCTTCAGTAGGAGTTGAACCAAAATTGATGCCCGAAGTAAACTCAGGATTGAGTGTCAAAATATCCTTATAATATCATCTACTACTTTAATTAGTTAATTATGATCAAAAAAATAGATCACATTCGAGGGTTTGGAATATACAAAAACTTTGTATGGTCATCTGGCGGTACTTTAAAAGATTTTACAAGTAAAAATATCTTTTATGGATGGAACTACTCTGGAAAGACGACGTTATCCAGACTATTCAGTTCACTAAAAAATAAGGCTATACATGAAGATTTTGCCGAAGGAAGCAGTTTCAAAATAAGCTCTGACGGGGGTAATTATCAACAAGATACAATTAATACTTATGGTAGAAATGTAGAAGTATTTAACTCTGATTATGTTAAGGAAAATCTTAAGTGGGAATTCGACGACGATATCAATGCCATTTCTTTTGAAGTTGGAGAGAGTATTGACATTCGTGAAAAGATAGACAACAATTTAGCCGAAATAGCTGCGATTCAAGGCACAGAAGACGTTATTGGTAAAAAGGCAGGGCATGAAGAAATGGTCAACCAATACAACCAATTTGAAAGCCTTTATACAAATGAAGCTAAACGAATAAAAAATGATGTTTTTATTAGTCTTATTGAATTTAACAAAGGGCATTTAAAAAGAATAAAAGATCAAATTATTACAGATATCAATGCAGCAATAATTTCGGACAAAGAAGAGCTAAAACGTTTACAGAATGTAGTGAAGATAGAAAGTCCAAAAGAAGAATTGGATCTTATAGCGTTCGAAAATACTTTAAAAGATACTTATGATCTATCCAAAAATCTTTTATCCGAAACACCTTCAAAAACTCAAATAATTGAGGTATTAGAAAAAAATCATGCACACTATACTTGGGCGAAGCAAGGTCTAGAGATACATGAAAAAGGTGATGAATGCAAATTTTGTGGAAATCCAGTAACGGAGGAGCGTCTAACTGAGCTAACAAAATATTTTAACAATCAGGCATCCATACTTCGGGAAAAAACGCAAAAAGCAAAACAGATTATTTATCAAGAAATCGAAAAGCTCAATGCCATTAATTTTCCCTTAAGTGCAAATGATTTCAACAACGGTTTTCAAAGTAAATATGACAATCTACTTGGTGCTGCAAAAAAAGAAATCGACAAAAGTATAGCTATGTTGAATCTACTTTTAAAAGACCTATCTAAAAAAGAAGAAAACAGTATTTATCTTCCAATATCTACATTAGCAATAAATGAATCTGGAAGCCTACAAACGTCTATAGATAATCTAAATACATTAATAGATGAAAATAATGAGTTTAGCAAAAGTTTTGATAGTATGATAAATGTCGAACGACTTAAATATCAAAAACACTTAGTTGCAGAATTCTTAAAAGCTAAAAAGTACCTTACGGCTAAATCGAATAAAGAAAAAGCTGAGAAAGAAATTGAAATACTAAATGCTCATATTTTAAAACTTCAAAATGAGAACGTTAAACTAAATGCAGAAATTAATAGTATTTCAAAAGGTTGTGATCAACTGAACACCTTTATTCAAAGCTTCTTAAATAGGAACGATATTAAAATTGAGGTAAATCCAGAAACAAGCAAATTCAATTTGAAAAGAGGTAGTAAACTAGCAAAAAATCTCAGCGATGGCGAAAAAACAGCGATTGCTTTTTCTCATTTCTTAGTGTTAATATACAGTCTAGAGGAAAAAGGTCAATTAAAGGACACTATTGTTTATATCGATGATCCAATATCCAGTTTAGATAGCAACCATGTTTTCCAAATTAATGCTCTTTTAAAAGATACCTTCTGCCGGTATGTTCCTAGTGCAAATAACCCTTCACAATCTGAATGGACAATTGCCTGCAAGCAACTTTTCATCTCTACCCATAATTATGAATTTTTCGGTTTATTAAAGGAACTTCCGCCAACTGGTAAGAACAAGGAGTCTAGATATTTTATTTCAAGAAGAAATGATGAATCTTTTATATCCACACTTCCTTTATCGTTTGATAAATATTCGTCAGAATATCACTACCTGTTCGGAGAGATATATCAATTTATCAACGAACCTGATCGCACAGCATCTCATCGGCTTCTGGCAATGCCAAATATTTTTAGAAGGTTTTTAGAACTCTACACATTATCAAAATATCCTAGTTACGAAGAAGTTGATAAACGTGCCGATAAAATATTTGGACCGCTTGTTTCAAAAAGAATACTAAAAGTACTTCATTATTTTAGTCACTTGAACAGTATAGAAAGGATTTCTAAACAAAGTGATTTTATATCTGATATTGAAATTGCAACAACAGAATTAATAGATTATATTAAGACTAGCGATACATTGCACTATGACGCTTTGAAAGCTTCAGTTTAACTTATTTTTAAATAATAAAAATACTAGCATACAGCGACAAAGAAAAATGGAGCGATTCTGGTAATGACCTCTTCCCACAAAACAGTACATTTTAAAAGTTGAGAATTCGGGTGTGAATTACTAATTTTAAATAGTAGGAAAAACCATGAAAAGATCAAGTTTACCGAGGCACAGATCGCCTTCGCGCTACGTCAGTCCGAGACCGGTACCCGTGTGGAAGAGATATGTCGGCAAATGGGAGTCTCCCAGGCAACATTTTCAATTGGAAGAAAAAATACCGCGGTCTGGGCGCTCCAGAGTTGCGCAAACTGCGGCAGCTGGAAGAGGAGAACGCCCAGCTAAAAAAGCTGGTCGCTGATTTAAGTTTGGACAAACAGATGTTACAGGATGTGATAAAAAAAAAGTTGTGAAACCGGCTTACAAAAAAGAAATGGCATATTGGATGGTTAGCAATTATCAGATATCAACCCAACGGGCCTGTCGATGTATATGCCTTGCCAGGTCGATGTACTATTATATCCATTACCGACATCGGCAAGATAGTTTGCTAAAAATGCGGATGAATGAAATAGCCCACACACGTATTCGTTACGGCTTTAAGCGTATATTCGTTCTGCTTCGACGGGAAGGTTTCACCGATAACCATAAACGTGTTTACCATATTTATAAGGCTTGCGGAATAAACCTACGTGCCAAGCGGCCAAAACGAAGCCGTAGTGCTGCTCATCGGTTAGACCGACTGCAGACTACAGTTATAAACCGAGTATGGAGCATGGATTTCTTACAGGATGCGTTGTTTAACGGCGAACGTTTTCGCATCTTAGCTATAGTGGATAATTGTATTAAAATCTGCCACGGACTACTGGTGGGAAAGTCTTTAAAAGGTGCCGATGTAGTAAATGAACTGACCAAAGCCTGCCTAATGGAAGGATGTTTCCCTGAAAGAATTCAGTGTGACAATGGCAGTGAGTTTATATCAAAAGATGTAGATAGGTGGGCTTACGAAAATCAGGTAACACTGGATTTCTCCAGACCCGGAAAACCTACTGACAACCCATATGTTGAGTCTTTCAATGGCAAATTCAGAGACGAATGTTTGTCAGTAAATTGGTTTCTGTCACTTGAAGATGCAAGGCACAAGATTGAGAATTTCAGGTGGGAATACAATCATTACAGGCCGCACAGCGCACTAAATGATTTAACTCACAAAGAATTTGTTAACTTACAACTCACAAAGCCCGAAACTCCACTTTTGACTGTCTGAACAGGAGGTCAATTTCTTAAAAAATGTTGTTCAAAAATTATATCCTAATAATAATTAATTCCAAAAGGCTATTTCACTTCATCAAATATTATCATCATTTTCACGATCACTCCAGATCAACCCACTCTTAGATAATGACAACCGTCTTTTATCAAAAAGTTCTTCCATGATCATCCACACCTGATCCGTCAATGTAAAATATTTTTTGGTGCTTAGATCATCTATCGTTAGAAATCCAGTAACAGAAAACTTTTCGATGGCTAGTACACCGTTTTCAACATCCAGGAATAATTTTCTATCCGTTAAATAATCAAGTGTAATATTCTTTAGAACCTCTCTCCTATTGGTAACCTCAGAAGCGAATTTTAAAAGATATGGTTGTAAGTTAACTTCTCTTCCACAAGCATCACGAAGTTTAAATAAATAGGCCGCACCTATCAAAGGATCAAATTGAATAGTTTTATCTCCAAAGGTTATACTGGTTATATTAGCACAAGTGCGTGTAATGTTTAGACGAATATCCAGAGTTCCCAACTCTATGTCCTTTTTGTAATCCGTATCACTTTCTCCGGCTTCCCAAAGCTTAACTAGCTTTATACCCTTATGCTCCGCATACATGATGGTATCTTTGGTAAATCCTGATTTGCATACAATTATTCCTTTTTCTATCCCCAAATCAAGCATAGTTTCAGATAGTTTCATCACAATATCCTTATTGGCTTTCTCCTTACAGTATTTACATTCAATCGCAGTGCGTATGCTTTTCTTACCATCAAATTGCTCAGTCAAGACATCAATCTGATGCGTTACACCAGATTTACCGCTCAACTTACATGTATTACCGTAACCTAAGATCTTGATGCCATATTGTGCACCGAGGGACTCATATACGTATTTAGTAATGGCCTCGTAGTCTTGCCAGTTTATTTTGGATGTCTCGGACATAGCTATTTTTTTGTACTAAAATAAAAATAGCAAATCCAAAGAATAATTTGAACTCGCAGTAAATCGCAAAGTCTGAAGTATATACCAGAACAAGTTCGTAGATAAACATCAGGCAGCGATTTCCGTATATGAATACATAAAGGTAGGGTACAACGGAATAACACCGTAGGACAGTGGAAAGATTTCAGGATATTGAAAAGCTCACCGAAAGTGAAAAGGATCACGTATTTGCACCGTTTGACGCATTCCTCGCCAAAAGCAAGATGCAGGCGATACTCAAATAAAACAACAACGCCCAATCTTTATAGGATTGAGGGTTTTATCTTAAAAGTACCACTCGGTTCTTTTCTATAAGCAAAAAAGCCGGGCTCCATATCAGAAAGAGACAACAGCTCCCCATCTATGTTCAATATCTCTTCCATGGAAATAACTGTATAGTCCGATTCTTCAACCGCTCTGTCACTAATAAATTCCCACATTCCATCCTCTAGATGATGATACACCCTAGTTATTTGATCCGTCTTATTCAAAACAAATGATGTTGTCAAAACTGCCTCGTTGGCATCAGAAAAATAGTTAATTAACTCCATTCTTCATTGAACACTTTAAAATTTTTACCTTGTACAAATTTCGCTCTTAGGCTAATTTCACTTAAATTCATTAGACCTACTATTTATTTGGAAGTGAGATATAGTTATTTCCCTATGCATCATGAATCGCATAATTATAGAGTAATTTTGCTAGTTCTTCATTAGAAAGGAATCTGTTTTGATTATTATTTGCCTCTTCAATGGCATCTAAGAAATAATAAAAATCAAATAAATTATGGTAATTTATTCCATTATCTGAATATTCTATACTCCCTCCAGTTTTCTCGATTTCAAAATATCTCAATTCATTATGAATATCCAATGGGATTTCCATAAAAATCTCAATCACTTCAGATTCCTCATGTAATGACTGCAGATGGCAGAATTCTTTGAACGAACCACCATCCCTAAAAAAATCAATTAATTCTAAAAGCTTCATCTAACGCTGCTATTTTATGTTAAATTTAGACAAATCTTAAAACACGTGGCAAAGCATTTGTATTGCGAATACCGGAAATAATTGGTCAATCCACCAAAGCAGGATGTATTCAAAACTACATGAAGATTAATTATCTTTAGCACCATTTTCATAATGATAATGATCTTGACTTGCGGAAGTAAATTGTTGGATAAAATTAGCTTCCATTTGAGCTTGTTTTTTCACACTGAAAAAATCATTAAATAATGCCCAGTCGTACACCCCTTCATCAATTGGATATGCTGTTAAAACTCCTGATAACTTATGTCTGTTTATCCATATTTCTGCCTTTTCAATTGAAGTAAAAACTCCACTTGAAAACCGCCCCCCTTCTCCATGAAAAACCCAAATTGTATCTAACATATTGCTTATTTTTTTAAAAATTACCCTGGGAATCTAGTATGGAGGACTGTCCGATCTGGAAAGTTTTCAATCTGCTCAAAATCTTCTATTTTTCTACAATTATTAAAAATAACCTTTTCGATGAACTCACACTGGTTTACCTCCTTGACAGATTGTAAGTTTCTTCCATAGTCGATGTGCAATGTTCTTAGATTTTTGAGCTTCTCGATGCCTTCCAAACTTTGCACATTAGTATGATGGACGAATATTTCTTCCACATTTGGGAATGCATTCACGATCGATTTAATGGATTTGCTTGTAGGATTGAAATACCATAATGTAATATACTTTACAGAATTACTGTGATTTTCGAATTTAACGCTCTTATTAAAATCCAAAATATGGATTTCCTCTAGCATACTATATTTGCTTAAATCGATGGTTCCCTTTGTCGATTTTCCACTGCAGTAGAGTTGTCTTACCTCCAGTAAGTTCTTAGGCAGCTCAATATCCAGTAAGGATTCTGAGAAGCTAATTTTTTGAAACTGAAGGCGCTTCAATTGTTCAAGCAAACGATCATCAAAAACCTTATCCTTATAACGATCTATTATTAATGTTTTTAAATTTCTTTTATCGAACGGCAAGCTTACATCATACAATTCAGCAAGATACTCATTATAGCCTGGAGGATCATTACGTCGTAGGTATTTTTCAAATTCATTCCAGTTTTCTGGTTTATAACGCTCCACGATAGCCATCACATCTTCTAAGTTGCTGATTGATAAATACTCTTCTCCTTTAAATTGACAAAGAAATAACTGGTGCATCTTTTAATGTTGTATTGGCTCTAAACTTACCAAATTTCCATTGAAATAAGTGTGATGGCTTAAACATTTCCTGCATCTTCTTCTCGTAGCTGGTAGAGCGACGGTTAAAGAAATCTAGATAGCTCGCTGCTATATCGCTAAAGATATTGGTCCCGATGACAACATTGGCCGCTATTGGATCATTATATCGTGAAATCTCCCTCCCTTCGATGGAATTGGTAGTGGTTACTATCATGGCATGCTATCTTCCAAGCGGGCAAGGTTAATACCCAAGCCTAATATACATTATTTATTTTGAATTAACATGTTTGTGAATATTAACTATCTAGATTATTACACACTTTGTAAGGCTAAGGTATGGGTTTGAAAGTAGGGTTGGTTACGGGAAACCGTAAGAAAACGAGAAGGGACGTTTATCCCAAATAAAAGGATAAAAAGTTAAAAAAAACTTCTTTATAACATTTAAAGGAGGCAGTTTGGCTAGATCTCCATTTTGATCTAAAAATAACCTTTATTAAACTCACAAATTTTAATTGTGCTCAATATTTCATTTTGTAAAAAATGTTCAATACTATTTGCCTTTAAACGATCCTTTTTGATAAGTTTAAACATGATGGTACCATAATTCAGCTTAGAAAACTCTATCCTTAATTTCTCAATTTCTAATCTATGCACCTGCTCGCCATTCTCTAAGAAATTATGCAAAAGCAATAATTTCTGACATAAAAAGTATACTTTATCGTCTTCCAAAATAACATCTCTCTTGAAGGAAGATAATAATGAATCTTTAATTTTATCGCACAAAGACTCTTCACCAATAAAAATCAAATTATTCAATTTTTTAACATCTAGTCCCAAATTATCAATGAGATAATTTGCAACTTTTTTAGGAGAAATTTGGCTTCGATAAAAATCCCTCAGATTATCAAGAGGTTCCCACCTACTTCTGTCCAAAGAAAGGTCAATTTGATGCAAATAGGCATATAAAAATACTACAAACGAATAGTTAATTTTCATCTTTCTAATTCTTATATATTTACAATTTCCGCCAATTCTTATTAAAACTGACTTAGTTCCTTGTATATATTATTCCTTTTTTTTCATTGTCTTAAAAATAAACAGCAATTTGTCCAGATCTTTAGTTGATTTTGCACTGCCAAACATGTGAATCATTTCATTCCACCCCTCTCCGCTTTTACTATAGATTATGCTTTGAATTGAATAGTCTCCATTACAGTTATAGATGGTCCAGCTTACATCTTGATCAAATATTTCATTTTTCAGATGCTCGGTTTCGCAACTTTTGCTTTTAGCTGGAAATTGGCTAGGATGATTACCGAAATATAGGCCTCCCGAAAAACCAGTATGATTTGTAGTGTCAGCAGGATTAAAATAGTAAACGGAAAAATCTTCTCCATTGGTTTCACCTATAGGATAATCTGTGGGTAAAGAAATAGAATACTTACTTTCCCCTAATTGCCTTTCTTCCAATGATTTTATAAAAGTGCTGTCTGCCGAGTCATGTACAGATTTATGATCATTATCTTGTTCACAGCTGGGCAATGTTAATGTCGTCAGTAGGACAATCATTGTTAATTGTATCTTCATATCTTGGTTATCTATATTAGGATTGGTAGCTCTATATTTTATACTTCGTAACCGCTAGATAAGCATATGACTCACTTTACCTGAAATTTCGTCCATATCTATACTAAACTCTATAATAACATAAGCACAAACTGCCTAAGCTTTTATAGTCAAAAGTAGAAGTAAGCACCTGTTTTCCTTATTCTCGCTTCTTGGAACAAATAAATCAATTTTTCTAGTAGTTTTCTGGCGACTTCGTCATTCACATTTATAGCATTTAGGTAGTTCAAGCCCATCTCAAGCAGTCTTTCGTCAGTGATCGACTCGTCTTCAAAATCTTCAATGCTGCATCCTAGAATTTCATTTAAGTTAGAAAAAATACCGTAGCAATTTAATGAATTAAATTGATCCTCTGTCAAAACCAATTCAATTAAGTCAATATCTGTAGCCTTATCATAATCCAATAATTTTTCTGCTTCTTTATCTTTTGGAGTAACTATATAACGTTTTTTCATTCGTTCTACTTTTATGCTTCTAAGTAATTGAAATGGGCGACTGTCCCACATTGGATTATTGCCGGCTCCCGAATTTAGAGATTCTTTACATTATATAAGAATCTATCTCAGATGCGATCTCAACTAAAAGATCCTCATCAATATTTGGTGGATCTATTGCTTCAAGACCATTGCCAGTGCCGCCGAAAATTACCTCCATTCTATTAATGTGAGTAATAAAGAAAAGACCGTCGCCTTTGTTGAAGGGATGGTTGGATGAACTTTACTCAGGATAGTACACTTACCCAATAGGAACAAAGAACGTTTCAGGTTCATAATCATCGTCTATCATTACATAACCTTTTAAATAAAAAAGATACCCTATCGTATTTTTTATATGGGTTGATTTCAAAAAAATTGGTTTGATCAAAAGTCTTTCCGTTTTATCTTCCCTTTCTAAAAATTTGGTAACCAAATAGTTCAAAGATTTAACACTGTCTAAAAGAATATCCTGATCAGGTTGAAAAATCCCATCCTCTCCAACTATTTTTTTAATGGTATATTCTTTTTGTGGTTGAGTTAGTATCGCCCTAAAACTAGTACTTAAATTGCTCTTTTTTTCGTCCCTTTCCTTAAAATAGTTTTTAAACCACATAACAGGTCCCTTAAATAGTTTGCCGCTTGTGGTTTTCCCAAATACTATAATGGTTGATATGCGTTCAAAAAACATGTCATTGTCCTGGCTCAAAACATAGTCTTCAACATTGATTTTTTTTCCATAGCTTCTTTCAATATTTTTAACTGTTTTTACGCCGACATCTTCTTTGTTTTGTGATTTATGGATAACGTGTTCTCTTTTTTGTCCGTTTCTACAAGCAATAAAGAGCAGTACGATAATTACGGTTGTAATAACTTTAATCACTTTTCTTTGTTATTAGATTTATAAAACAAGTTTGGTGGACGAATAACTCTCAAATATACGCAATTCACCAAATTAGAAAATAGATTCAATTGAAAATGCTAAAAGAGAGAGTTAAATTTATCCACCAATCCAAAAACTTTTTTTAATATTAGATGCAAAGTGATACTTTTAAAGCGATGAAACTGACTGCACATGACCGACAAGATCGAACAATTTTTTAATGCGTATTTGACCAGAGATGTAAGTTCCGTTTACACAGAAGATGTTCCAAAAGAAATGATGGCATCTGAGGTAAACGAAGATGGGTGGTATGAATGGAAACTTATCCCCGGATCATTAACTGATGATGATTATAAAAAGCTCGAATCAGAATTTGGTGCTTCGTTGCCTGTTAGCTTTATTGAATGGCATAAGCGTCATTTCTTTGCTGAGTGTGACTGTTCAATAGCCAGACTCCCTCACTCCTTGCCTTCCCAACCGCTAGCGGAAATAATATCCAATCTTGACTGGTACATCGCTGAACAACTCATCCCCCTTGGCCTGATTCCGTTTGCAAGTGAAGGTAATGATGCTGGACCACTGGTATTTGATACGAGAGGCTCCGTCGAAACAAACGATTATCCGATCAGAGTGTACGATCATGAATATGATGGCGAGCTCGAAGGATTGAGCGAAATTATTTTCTCATCATTCAGCAGGATGTTGGCATGCTTAACCCATTTCCTTAACGAAACTAAAACAAGAAAACATTTTGAAGTGATTGCTGACTTTTATACAATCGACCCAGATGGAGCTGGATCTACTGGTCGATTATATTGGGATGGTTGGATAGAAATGGGCCGGGCCAACTTTGAAGAATTTGGATATTAAAGTCAAAATCCGTCAAATAAACCTGTAAAAAATAATATGAAGAAAACTCTTTTGGTATTGGATCTGGACGAGACATTGCTGTACGCAACAAAAGATAAGCTGATACAACAGGAAGACTTTGTGTTGGGAGTATATTATGTATATGTCCGTCCAAATTTAGACTATTTTTTATCACGGGTTGCGCAAGATTTTAAATTGGCCATTTGGAGCTCCGCGGATGATGCATATGTGGAAGAGCTCGTTGGTAAAATAAAACCGACCGCTATCGATTTTGAGTTTATCTGGGGGCGATCTCGCACGACAAAAAAACGGAAAAGTGTAACTGATGAATACTATTACGTAAAAAGGTTATCCAAAGTAAAACGAAAGGGCTTCTTATTGGAAAGAACGCTTATAATAGATGACACCGCTGAAAAATCAATGTTGAACTATGGCAATTCAATCCCAATAGCTGAATTCACAGGGAACGCCAACGACGATGAGTTACTCTTATTGGCATCTTATTTAGAGAAATTTAAAAATGTTGAGAATGTGCGACAAATTGACAAAAGAAATTGGAGGAATCAAGAGAGGTCTAGTTAATTTAGGAATATGGCGATTAACTTAAAATTTTATAACTTAAGGCGAAATTTTATTTTTGTGGTCGCAAAATGGATCGGGACATTTAACCGCTAAAATAAGTACTAAATAAGGATTGTTATACTATATTAGAAACTCGAATGAAAATACAACCTTTGCTCCTACAAGACATACCTTTTACTAGACGGATTCAGCCCCAAGGATGGGGAGATATCACTGTATCACTGATGGAATATTGTCTTCAATCTTTTTGTGAACCTGTCAAAGTTGTCGAGCAAAACAAAATTATCGGTATTGGTGCTTTGATTTTACATAAAAATTCGGCTTGGTTAGCGCACATCATTGTTGACGAATCCTACCGTGGTAGAGGAATTGGCTATCAGATTGTAAAATATCTAGTAGATTCGGCAACTAATAAGGGGGTATTGTCCATAAATCTGATCGCAACAGATCTAGGAGTTCCGGTTTATAAAAAAGCTGGCTTTCGAGTAGTGAGTTCTTATCATTTTCTGAAAAGAGAGCAAAATTGGTTACCGAAAACTTTAGCTGGGCAATTGAAGCCTGCCAAACCTGCATTTTATCAACAAATTATTAAACTGGATCAGGAGATAACTGGTGAGAATCGACAGTCGTTGATCAAAAGTCATCTTAAACAGGCCATAGTTTTTGAACAAGACGAGCTGGTTGAAGGTTATTATCTTCCAAAGCTTGGGCATGGACCGATTTATGCTAAGACTGAACAAGCAGGCTTAGGATTAATGGCACTTAAATATTCCACAATAGATTCAGCTGTTTTACCAAAGGATAACACCATCGGCCTTCAATTTTTGTCTGAGATTGGTTTTGAAACACAAAATACAACTGCGATAAGAATGACTTTAGGAGAGGATTTAATGTGGCAGCCAAAACTAATCTTCAGTAGAATTGGTGGTAATTACGGTTAATTTAAATGTGTAATTCATACAGATTCTTTCAATAACTTTATGTAAAAATGATGGTGAAACCACCAGTTTTACCATCATTTTTACATAGTCAACTGCAACGAAAAATGAAGTAAAGAAATTATGATTTTATGTATGGCCCAAAAGTAAGACGGACAATTCAGCGGATTTCTTAAAATTCTAATTGATAACAGTTGTTATAATTTTATTAGTTACTGCTATTCCTTTTTTATATTTTTATTGTTAATATTTAGAAAAATGGTCGTATAGTTTTAACGATGAAAAGTATTGGAAATGCAATGGGTAGCTCCAATCAGGTTGTCGCGGACTACACAACCTATGGAATGCTTCGAAAGTTCTTTAAGGACATAGGTCATCCTGTAGAGTCATGAATTAGACAAGGAAAATTATTCCATATGCACAAAAGAACAATAGCGATATGTATAATGGCCGTGGTGCTATTTTCATGTACTTCGGAGAACAAAGTTCCAAGTAATAATAACGATATCATTGTACCAACAGCCGAATTTGATCTGACAGATACCATACCGAAAATAACCATTAAGGACACATCACTGGCATTCCCACAGTTGTTTGAGGGGAGTTTCGTGAAGGGCACAAAAGTAGCGCAATTTGGCACGGAAATTACCTTTGATAAGATAGCTGTAGGAAATCTAAAGGTATTGTCAGGCCAGATTGTCGCCACTGACCCCGTTACCTTAAGTGATGCGATAGCTTTTAATGAGAATTTTCCTGTTGGTGAGTTTCCAGTTGAATTGGCAATGGCAAATATCAACGCTAATAAGGATAGACGGATCGCATTTGCACGAATAAAATTCTCAGATAAGCCTATCCGTAAATGGGAGTTTGCGTTATTACCGGGACAGACTCCAATTCCCATCAAATCCAAAGAAATATATGGATATGGAGTAGATGCAGGACTAGGTCTTTTCGTCGATCAAGTAGCAAGGAATAGCTTAAATGATATTCTTGATAAAAATTGGGACAATATATTCTCCGAAAAATTCAAGGATTATTTAAATTATGATTTTCAAAATCAAAATGCCGTCTTTTTCTCCACGGGGTATGGAGATGGTTTTTATGCCACTTACATTGGAAGGGACAATGACGGTAAAATTTGTCAGCTGTTGACTGACTTTGATATTGTACTGTGGCGGAATGTTGGGGAGTATTAAAATAACTTAATTTCTCAATTTTCACATTACAAGCATTTTTATTTATGTAATAATTTGGTCAGTCGAAGGTTTATCAAAGTTTAATGCTTTCAAAATTTTTATCGCTTTTGCCTTATCTTCAATTAAAGCCTTCTCATACTCAAATACAAGTCCGGTGGTCAATAATCTCTGGTCACCTGTAAGTCCATCAAAACTTATACATTTCTCTGATATTTCATAGCCAACCCACTGTCCTCTAACAAATCGTTGTAGATGTCCAAACACAGGATTTCCGACTTCTCTGCCTTTTATCCTTGTTGGAATAATAAAGTCCTGTTGGCAATTTTTAGGTTGGTCGGCAATTATTATCCAATCCTCTTCATTAATAGCATACTCCTCAAAGCAAGATTCAATCGCGTCTTCCATAGTGCAAAAGAAGTGATCCCAATCTGCAGAACTGTCCTGTAAGCTGTAATATCCAAAAAGATAAACTCCCCCTTTTGCCTGACAAAGCATAATTTTTTTTGTTTTCTCATCTATGTCTTTAAATACTACTTTTCTCATAACATTTTAAGGGTGATAAAAATTGCTGGTTTAATATAATATAATGTCTTACCTGTAATATTTTGACCAGGCTTCAAAATAAGGCTGTAACTTCTCGCTCAGATTCATCTTGACCCATTCCCGATCAACTCCCTCCTCCGTGTATAATATTTCGAGGATACCGACATGTACGATATTGATGATTTCACAGTTGTGGCTTTGCCCAATATAATTGATATAATCAAAGGAACTTTCAACAAAAGAGCTTGTGCGATCAGCTATGATCTGGCCACCGAGATATACCGCAAATTCATTCATAAAAGAATACGTCAAACGATCTGAGAAACGACTATCCTCTCTCATATCAACAACGTCCTTGTACCCGGGCACCTTATCAAATAAAATACCTGTTAATGTATCAAAAATAAAAATATCTATTTCTAATAATGGCTTCATATAAAGCTTCAAATATGAGTAAAAATAAGAATTTGCATCAGATCTGAAGCAACATAATCATTCAATACCTTCCTGATAACTAGATTAATCATTTTGTATCAAGATACAAAATAGATATGTAAATTAGCTACTGAGTTATATATTAATACAATGGGAATTTCCTGGGTTCGTAAGTTATCATTTATATGTATTTTATCACTAGGCCTGTTATCGCAGGCTTTTGGTCAATCCCTTATTTTGGATTCCATTCGTAGAAATTCAGTTTTAATCAATCATCAATCATTGGTTGATTTCTTGCACGCTGATCCAAAGACTAGTTTTGTCATTGATGCGACGCGATATTCAGTAGATGAAAAAGACAAACTCAATCAAAAACTGGTCGAAATCAAAAGTCAAATTGTTTCGCTCGATTACATAAAAAACAAAGGACAGATCGGTTGTAACCCAAATGATGTTATCTTTATCTGTACAAAGGATTTCCTTAAAAAGAAACGGGCAAAATCGAAAGGAGTAAATAAAAATACAATCATCGAATCTCCTCGAGAAATGAACGAGGTATTTCCTGAGCCCCCTGATGGCTCAGTTGGGTTCAAAAATTGGATTATCAGTCATTATAAAGTGCCAACGGCTGCCATGAAGGCAAAAGTAAATGGTAAACTGATCATCAATTTTACGGTTGGAGAAGATGGTAAGCTCCGTAATTTCCGGATAGCCAAAGATGTTGGTTATCAAACTGGTGAAGCACTAATAGAATTGATCAAAAAATCCAGTCCCTGGAAACCTGGATACCAGAATGGACGTGCTGTAAAATGCGGATACACCTACCCGTTGTTGTTTGATGCTGGTAATCTAACATTAGAAAATGGTACAAGAACAACTAAATAATAGCGAATATGTTTCCCATAGATCATGAATTCACAATGGTATACGCGCTGTATATACTGCTATTTTGCTATATCATCTATAGGTTTGTAATTGGCGGCAGAAGTGAAAAAGTTCGACTGATATGTATTGTGTCCATTAGCCTTGCACTTAATATTTTTCTATATATAGATCCCGCGAATTTTCAAGGTGGAGCATCATTAATTGTACTATTTTACTCATTAATTATTTGGGCATGTACGGCTCTAATATCAGTTGTAAATCGCATTTTTTCAAGTTGGAAAAAGAAAACTTAGCCATTATAGTTATGGAAAAAGATAAATAAGATTACATCATAAACCATTACCTTCATTTGATGTCCCCAAAAGAAAAGCGTGCTTATAAACATGCGCATTCACTTTTAAAAATAGATCAAAATGAAGATATTGATAAAATAAAAAGAGTCTACTTTAAAGTTGGCTGGCTGACCAAAGATAAAAGTGCATTAAGTTTATTAGATAATGGTCTAGAAAAATTTAATAAAAATACAGATAGACGTATTATACGGGATCATATTTCAGAAATATTTTTTAATTATTGTCCTAATTGTGGAAAGTTGGCAAGGACTCCCACCGAAAAACAATGTCGCTTCTGTTATTACGACTGGCATTGAATTGACTTCTTGTATTCTTCAGCCAGATTTCGTAGATTCAAAGCATAAGCCATAGTATGAAACAGTTCATAAAACTATTCCACATTTCTGCCCTTACTATCCTCATTGTTGGGTGCATAGATCCATCGCGCACAAAGACAATGGATTTTGGTCTATTTACGCTTGAAGTTCCTTATAAATGGCAGCAGGTCAAACAAAACGGAATAGACAGTTATATAGGCGCTATTGCTGTAGACAACACGGATACGCTTTACTTTGATCTGGGTATGTATTCAAATACCCTGACTGAACCTAACATAGAAGTTATCACCAGACAAATGATGGAGGAAAACGATCTAGACTCTTCGCGTTTCGTTGTTGTAAAAGATATCATGTCGATGAATATTGATGCCGATTTGTATAGAAAACAAAATGTATCCTGGGATACCATCGATAACAGAAGGGCCAAAATCGTATTTCCTAGGATATCCGGGAAAGGTACGACTGGGATATACATCGGTAGCCTATGGGGAGACTCTTCAAAAGTCCGATTTAATCTCTGTGGAGCAGATCTAAAAGCGCAAACAGAAGAGGATCTTCTTAAAGCGATAAAAACATTGAGATTCTACAAACGTAATATAGATAATGAAGAGAATTAACGCTCCCCTATTTGTGCATCTCTGTTTTATGGCTTTGACATTTTATGCAGCATTCACAGACGGGGATTGGCTGAGGTATTTTACGGGGAGTTTAGATTTTAACTTGATTATTTTTGGATTGCAAGTTGCAGGACTTATTTATGCAGGATACTTACAGGCGCAAAGAAATAGAAATGCAATCTCAATATTCTGGACAGCATTGATTGGGTTGATCATACTTGTATCGTGTGTACTCATCACAGGAAATTATCAGTTTAATAAAAATATCGGAATTACAATCGTGTGGATTATCTTAGAAGCTTATTATATATGCTATGAAATTTTAATCGGTGATCTTATTGAGAAAATACCTTTTTTATTAAATCTCAACTACGGTTTCCAAGCTCAATGCATTTATGTTATTCTTTCCGGCGTATTTCCATTGATTGGCTATGTTATGTTTAGATCAAAAAGAGCATTGAACAAAGAGTAAATCCGGGATGTATGCAAAGTAATTGGGATAAATATGGATTTTCATGTACTATGGGACCAAAGTTAAGGGAACTAGTGCAAATCCAACTTGTTGATGAACTAAATAGTCCATTGGGCATGAGCATCAAATTTGATTTCGACTGGTCGAAATCCTGTATCGAGGGACATAATGGAATGTTTTTGGATGGTAATCTAGAAAATTATTCGGGTATTAGATTGACCAACAAACAAGCACTAATTAAAGCAGATGGTTGGATGGACTTTATTCAGGAAGGAGATTTCTTCCTGGCTTATTGGGATCAAATAACAGTTTGTCATAACAATAAGGAGCTATTCTCAAAAGATTTTGGGATCTCTGGCTTTGCCTTTGATTTAGTTCCTGAGGAATTGCGCTGGCATCTGAAAGAGGTCAGAAAACACTAAAGAAATGATTATGTTAAAAATTCATAGATAATACCTTAAAACATTTTTTTATCTTTGGTATATCAACTATTTTTTAGGTATGACTGTAATATCGCTACGCGAACAGGTAAAGAGCGGTACTGTAGCAGTAAGAGCGCTAAGATTAAAGAGATTGGAAAACGGTTTACCGTTTATGATCAACGTTAAAGGAATGGAAGAAAAGTTATGTTACATTGAATATCCAAATGGCAATATTCATCTCGTAAAACAATCTTCCCAAGGCAACGATTTTGAAACGCTGGAAGTTCTGGATAAATCAGAAGCTCTAAATCTTAGACGTCGATTTAATCTCATATAATGCCTGAGTTATTCGTCATCACTGGATCTAACGGTGCAGGAAAGTCTACAATTGGCCCAATATATTTTCCTCCGCATTTACAAAATGTTTTCGATGGTGACAAACTCTACCTCCAAAAAAGGTCGGAATTATGGAGGTCTGGTATCCGAGTTCAAAGAGAATTGAATTCACAAGCGTCAGATTTTGTCGATTCTACTTTCGAATCATTAGTAAATAATGCTATTTCCAATAGTATTGACTTCGCTTATGAAGGTCATTTTTCTCAGGATAATAGTTGGGAGCCTTTGCAGAGATTTAAGGATGCTGGATATTATTTACATATGGTTTTCTTCGGTCTGGATAATGTTGATATCTCATCCGACCGTGTACTTATAAGGGCAAAAGAAGGTGGTCACAATGTTGATCCCCTGACTTTGAGAGACAACTATTTTGGGAACTTACACCAAGTAGACAGACGCTTCCTTATCTTTGATAGCTTAAAGATAATTGATACATCGGAAATGGAACACCGAGATCTTATATTTATCCTAAATGGAAACATAAGGGAGTTTCTCCCCCTATCGGATCAACCATGCTGGCTTTTAGAAAATATGCCTAATATTTCTAATCTATTGGGTAAGTCTATTAGTGAACGATAATGAAAAGATCCGATTAGCGCGACCTTTGCTTAGAATATCATAAAACAACTAGATGTCGACTATTGAACAGAGTATTGACAGATTGAGAGTTCTACTTCTTTTCTTATGTATCTAGCAAAAGCTGGGCCTAAGAGAAATACGTACTTGCCCTTATTTTTGATCAAGCAACTTTGTTTGAGCTGTATATATATTTTTCCATCTCTCTATACCTGAGATCTAAATATTTTTATCTTCGTCACAACCATACCATAATCTAAAAATAATTTGTTTACCGTCAGAATCAATTGCATTTATGTTAATTACTACATAGCTGTAATTAGAAGTGAAAAATACTTCTCCGCCAGTAGAACCTCTCCTAGCTAAAAGTCGAAATTGCACGCTCACGAATCTCCGAAACATTCAACCCGGCCTCTTCCAATTTCTGCGAAGCCTGCTGCTCGATTAAATCCTTTAACAGGACAAAGGTCTTGTCAAATTGGACATGTTTGCCCATTACAAAAGAAAGATCATACTCAACTTCTTCCCAGGTAGAAATATCGGCATGATTGTGCTGTAGCTGTACCTCTAACTTGTCAATGGCATTGGCGACCTTGGCTTCAAAGGTTTTCTTCTCTTCAAATTCATAGAAAAGATCATAGATCTCCTGTCCGTTACTTGTTGCCAGCATTTGCCTGATCTTGAGAATGGCCTGTTCTTCATTTTGCTGTTTGATCTTTCTGATCTCCGGATTGCGGATCTGATCCAATACGGAGACGTCTCCCGCTTCTGCTTCAACAAGGTCATGGATAATGATCATTTTTAACAGACTGGCTAAATCTACCTTCTTATCCAAAAGCGGTTCAATCCCGACAAAAAAACAGGTTTGCCTAGCAAAGCGTAAAGAAAATAGGACTCCAATTTGCATAAAGTTACCGTACCCTTAAGTTTAAAGCATAACTAGTTTAGACTTCGGTTTCTATACTCGTTAGGAGTATACCCTACCCTATTTTTGAATAACCGACTAAAATGTTGGGGATATTTGAACCCTAGTTCAAAGGCGATTTCATTGATGGTTTTGTTGCTATCAAAGATCTTTTCTTTGGCGATGTCAATTAGTTTATTTTGGATATACTCCTGTGCAGTCTTGCCAGTTTCTTTCTTGACAAGGTCACCAAAATAATTAGCGGATAGAAATAACTGCTCAGCAAAATAGGCTACAGTCGGCAAACCGCTTTGCTGTGGTTCGTCTGACTGGAAATAGACATTGAGGTTTTCATCGAATTTCTCTAGGATGCCCTTATTGACATTTTCGCGTGTAATAAACTGGCGATCATAAAATCGCTGGCAATAATCCAAAAAGAGTTCGATATTGGAGACAATAAGCTTTTTGGTATGCTTGTCGATACTATGTGCCAGCTCATGCTTTATCTTGCTGAGACAGTCCATAATAATCTTCCTCTCCTGCTCGGAAAGATGCAACGCCTCACTGGCAGAATACGAAAAGAAAGTATAGTTGCCTATTTCCTTAGCCAGAGAAGTGCCATACAACAACTCTGGATGAAATACCAAAGCTGTTCCCTGTGGCTGGTAAAATTCGGTACCATTCTCCCCTATGACCTGACCGGGCGCCAAAAAGATCAATGTGCCCTCTTCATAGTCATAGTTTTTAAGACCGTAACGTAGATCGCCACATTTTATTTCTTTAAAAAACACAGTGTAAAACTCATACCTGAGCTTGGAGAGCTTGCGTGGGTCTGCCTTGCTCAGATCGACAACACTGATCAAAGGATGTAGGGTCTCATTGTTGTTGAAATTATTGTATTCTGCGATACTCTTAAAATTGATGATCTCTTCCATTTCTTTCATTACTGGTAAAACAAATTTACAAAACTGGAATCCAATAATTTGTAGAATCAGTAATATTGGTAGAACTATCCGTAATGCATATACCAAAACCTTAGACCGCAAACCCGAACTTTGTTAACAGTGAATTGTATAATACATAAACTCTTTACATTATGTATAAAGTAAAATTAAACAACGGAATTGAAATGCCTATCCTCGGATTTGGTGTTTTTCAGATAAAAGATGCCCAAGAATGCGAACGTGCGATCGTTGACGCCGTCGAAACCGGATATCGTCTAATTGATACCGCTGCCTCTTATTTAAATGAAGAAGCGGTGGGAAAAGCAATAAAAAACTGTGGTGTGCAGCGTGAGGAGTTATTCATAACAACTAAACTGTGGATCCAGGATACTGGATATGAACAAACGAAAGCTGCTTTCGAAAAATCCCTCGAAAGGCTACAGCTTGACTATCTCGATCTTTATCTGATCCATCAGCCTTACGGCGATATCTTCGGATCTTGGAGGGCTATGCAAGAACTTTACCACGAAGGAAAAGTGAAAGCTATTGGGGTGGCAAATTTTCATCCGGACCGCATGATGGATCTTATTGCAAACAGCGGTTTTACGCCTGCAGTAAACCAGATAGAAACTCATCCTTTCCATCAGCAAATTGAAAATCAAGCTTTCCTGAAAGAGAATAATATCCAGACTCAATCCTGGGGCCCTTTTGCGGAGGGGAAAAACAATATATTCAATAATGGGCTCCTTACCTCAATAGGAATGAAATACAATAAGTCTGTTGCGCAGGTAATCCTCAGATGGCTTGCACAACGTGACATTGTCGCTATCCCCAAATCTGTCCGTAAGGAGAGAATAGCCGAGAACTTTCAAATATTTGATTTTGAACTGACGGAGAAGGATATGGATGCCATAAAATCCTTAGACGCTGGAGAAAGTCTATTTTTTGATCACAGGGATCCTGAGATGGTCAGATCGCTGAGTGAAAGGAAACTAGATATCTAAAATTTAGAACTGATACTAAAATGGAAAAAAGAAAACTAGGAAATAGCGGACTTGAAGTGTCCGCACTTGGATTGGGCTGCATGGGTCTGAGTTTTGGCTATGGCGCAGCTACCGATCATAAAGATGCCATTCAGTTGATCCGCTCGGCTTTTGAATCGGGAATTACTTTTTTTGATACGGCTGAATGTTACGGCCCCTTTGCAAATGAAACGCTGCTGGGTGAAGCATTGGAACCACTCAGAGACAATGTAGTGATCGCGACTAAATTTGGTTTTGAGGAAGGAGATTCAAAAAAAGGTCTGGATAGCAGTCCGGCAAGGATCAGAATCGCAGTTGAAGGATCTTTAAAACGACTTCGTACGGATCGGATTGACCTACTTTATCAGCACCGTACTGATCCTAATATTCCTATTGAGGAGGTTGCAGGGACAGTCGCTGATCTGATCAAGGAAGGCAAAGTAAAACATTGGGGACTCTCAGAGGCGGGAACTGAGACAATACGCACTGCGCATGCCGAGCTTCCCCTGGCGGCATTGCAGAGTGAATACTCGCTATTTTACCGTGAACCCGAAAAAGATATCTTACCGCTGCTTGAAGAGCTGGGAATAGGCTTTGTTCCGTTCAGTCCGCTCGGTAAAGGTTTTCTCACGGGAGCAATTGATTCGACAACCACATTTGACCCAACTGATTTCAGAAATATTGTACCCCGATTTTCAGCGGAAAACAGAAAGGCAAATCAGGCCCTGGTTGAGTTGGTAAAATCTATCGCGTTGCAAAAGGACGCTACGCCAGCACAGGTTGCATTGGGTTGGCTGCTTGCTCAGAAATCCTGGATAGCCCCTATTCCAGGAACTACCAAACTGCACCGTCTGAAAGAGAATATCGGTGCTGTAACCTTGAAATTATCGCGTGAAGATATTCAGCAAATAGAAGATGCGGCTTCCCAGATAACGATTCAGGGTGCCCGTTATCCCGCAGATTTACAAAACAGAGTTGGAAAATAAACAAACTGAAATGATAAAGAATTTTTCAAAATACATCGTTACTATCGTATGCCTTGTATCGGTAACATTACCACTGCATGCTCAGATAAAACAAAAACCGCTGCGTATTGCCGAGCAGGGAAGTTTTGCTATCGGTGGTACCAAAAAAACTGAATCCGGTAATTTCAATGTCAACGATGCATTGAAACCGCAGGGTCAGACCTATCACGGGGATCATGCCTATGCATTTTACCAAATTCCTGTAAAGGCTAAAAAATACCCGCTTGTTTTCCTACATGGTGCCGGGCAGTCCAAAAAGACATGGGAAACTACACCGGATGGACGAGAAGGGTTTCAGAACATTTTCCTGCGTCGTAATTTCGGCGTGTACCTGCTCGATCAGCCCCGTCGTGGTGAAGCTGGCAAAAGCATGGCCGAAGCAACGATCAAGCCTATTGCCGATGAACAGTTCTGGTTTACACAGTTCCGTTTAGGAAATTACCCGGATTACTTTCTAAATGTCCAATTTCCGAAAGATGCTGCCTCACTGGAGCAGTTTTACCGGCAGATGACGCCTAATACCGGAGCTTTTGATGCCAATGTGGTATCGGACGCTGTTTCCAGTTTATTTGACAAAATCGGTGATGGTATTTTGGTCACCCATTCGCAGGGCGGTGGCCCCGGATGGATGACCGCTATAAAAAATAATAAAGTCAAAGCTGTTGTAGCCTACGAACCGTATAGTGGTTTTGTATTCCCGGAGGGAGAATTACCCCAACCCATCGAATCTGCAGGGCTTTTTGGTGAGCTCAAAGGTACCGCTATTCCCCTCGAAGATTTCAAAAAGCTGACGGGTATACCGATTGTGGTCTACTACGGTGATAACATCGCCAAAGAACCGACTACCGTATGGAACAGTGACCATTGGCGGTCGGGACTTGAAATGGCCCGGTTATGGGCTGCCACTGTCAATAAACATGGCGGGGATGTGACCATAGTCCATCTGCCCGAAAAAGGAATTATGGGAAACACACACTTTCCTTTTTCAGACCTCAACAACGTGCAGATCGCCGATGAACTATCGAGTTGGCTGAACAAAAAAAAGCTGGATAAGTAACATTGGTAGTATTATCCGTAATCTGTATACCAATAATGCAGGAAACTATAGGGAACTTTGTATAAATCAGAAGGATACAAATGAAAACCAAAGTACTATACGGATTTATTATCAGCATATTTCTCTCGGTGACTTCTTGCTCACGGGCAGAAGAGTCAGGAACACAAAAGGGTACTTCTTTAATAGAGAAAGCAGATTCATTGCAGGACAGAAACGTATTGATCGTCTACCTGTCGAGAACAAAAAATACCAAAGTTCTTGCTGAGATTATCCACAGGAAAGTGGGTGGTCGCTTAGTGGGAATTGAATTGGAAAAACCTTATCCAGCACATTATCAAACTACAGTGGATCAGGTCGCTCAGGAAAATAGAACAGGTTATCTACCGCCATTAAAAACGAAGATCGACAGCATGGATACCTACGATGTGGTGTTCATCGGTTTTCCGACCTGGGGCATGCAGCTGCCACCGCCGGTGAAAAGCTTTCTGAACGACTATAACCTGGCGGGAAAAACTGTCATCCCATTCAATACAAATGCCGGTTACGGTATTGGCAGTACGTTTGACACTGTCAGGCAGCTCTGCCGGGGCAGTAAGGTCCTTGAGGGATATTCAACCAAAGGCGGTGTGGAACGCGATGGTACCCTTTTCGTGATGGAAGGTGATAAAGAAAAATCGGTTGAAAAGGAAATTCAGCATTGGCTTGTGAAAATCGGCCTAGCAAAATAAAAGATTTAAAATTATTAAGAAATGGAACAGATCAAATATATCATCGTAGCCATGTTCATGGCAACAGGCATGATCTCCGAGGCGCAGGACAAATCAAAAAATCCATTTGGACTGGTCTACGGAGATGCTATTACGGAGAATGTTAAAGGAAAAGTAAATATACATCCGGTCACCTATAAATTAAATGGAATAGACATCGCAGCGAATGTTTATACTCCGGCAAATTATGACGCTTCAAAAAAATATCCGGCTATTATCGTAGCACATCCCAACGGCGGGATCAAGGAGCAAACTGCAGGACTGTATGCACAGCGGCTTGCCGAGGCAGGGTACATAACCATTGCTGCTGACGCTTCCTATCAGGGAGCCAGTGGCGGAGAGCCCAGACATACGGATAAACCACAGTTCAGGACAGAAGATATCCATGGGATGGCAGACTATATAGCAGGCTATGCCGGTGTCGATCCTACCCGTCTGGGTGCACTTGGGATCTGTGGTGGCGGTGGTTATACCCTCAAAGCGGCACAATCAGATAAACGCCTTAAAGCCATTGCGACATTAAGTATGTTCAATTCAGGTGAAGTAAGACGTAATGGATTTCAGAATTCGCAGCTCAATACCATTGAGCAACGCCTTAAACAAGCATCGGATGCGCGTGCACAGGAAGCAGCTGGTGGAGAGATCAAATATTCCGGTGTTGCTAGCATAACGGACGAAGAAATCGCCAAAACGCCAACGGATCTCTATCGTGAAGGGTTTGAGTACTATTACCGAACCCACGCGCATCCAAATTCAACGTTTTTATATACCACCAGCAGCCTGATGGACCTAATGACATGGGATGCGACCGATGGTATCGAACTAATCGACCAGCCTCTATTGATGATGGCGGGAAGCAAAGCAGACACCAAATACATGACGGATGAGGCTTTTCCGAAAGCAAAGAACGCTAAAAACAAAGAGCTCTTTTTGATAGATGGTGCAACACACATTGAAACGTACTGGAAAAAAGAATATGTTGCAAAAGCGGTAAATAAACTGGTTGATTTCTATCACCAAAATCTTCAATAACAAACAAAATATACTTATTATGAGAAAATTATTGCTCGGCCTCTGCTTGGCCCTATCCGGAATCCAGATCTCTCTCGCGCAATCGGCCACCGATCAGGAAATCATCAAACTTTCTAAAGATAAATGGCAATGGATGGCCGACAAAAATGTCGGCCCATTGGACAGTCTTTTCCACGAAAAATCAATGTTTGTCCACATGGGTGGATCCTGGGGAAAACAACGGGAGCTCGAAGTGATAAAAAGCGGCGGCATCTGGTATAAAAAGGCTGATATCCACGAAGTATCGGTCAATATCATAGAAAATACGGCTATTCTGCTAAATAGGATCGATCTATTGGCCGTAGTTGGTGGCAACGAGGTGACTAATCCCTTTATGGTTACGGAAGTGTATGTCAAACAAAATGGCTCCTGGAAACTAGGTTCATTATCATTCAGCAGACTGCTTACACCTGGCAATAGATAAGCTATATTAAAATTATAATCATGAAAAAGATCTTTACAGGATTTTTCTTGGTGTGCAGCACTTTTTTATTTTCTCAAAATAGTATTTTAACAGAGAATTCTGCTGTATCACCAACGGTTACGACCAGTTTAGGGGCAGTACAGGGAACGAGCGATAGCGCAGTGGATGCTTTTAAAGGAATACCTTATGCGGCCCCTCCTATTGGAGAGCTCCGGTGGCGAGCCCCTCAACCGGTCAAACCGTGGAAAGGCGTACGTGATGCAAGCAAATTCTGTGCAGATTGTGCACAGGCTGGATGGCCTCGTGCTTCCGATAAAATAAGAGAAAACACATCCGAAGACTGTCTTTTCTTAAATCTATGGCGCCCCTCTAGCGCTACGAAAAATGCTAAGCTCCCAGTTATGGTATGGATCTATGGTGGAGGATTTGTGGGTGGTGGTAGTTCTTACGCGACTACTTCTGGGGATAATTTTGCAAAACAAGGTGTCATCTTGGTCAGTTTTAATTACCGATTAGGAAGATTGGGGCATTTTGGATTCCCTGCACTGTCAAAAGACCATCCAGAAGAACCAAAAGGAAGTTATGCCTACATGGATCAAATAGCTGCACTGAAATGGATTAAGAAGAATATAGCATTTTTTGGAGGGGATCCAAATAACGTAACGATTTTTGGAGAATCAGCAGGTGGTGTCTCTGTTCACTCCCTTTTGACAATACCGGCAGCACAGGGACTCTTCCATAAAGCAATCATTGAATCGGGAGGCGGTCGTGATGGTGTTCTCACCGGTAGACCGATACGCGCTGAAAATGCCGACCCATATTATCCTGTCTCTGCCGAAACCATTGGAATAAACTTTGCCCGCAAACATGGTATTGAAGGAACAGATGCTGCTGCACTGAAAAAACTCCGGACGCTCTCTGTTGAAGCCATCATAGATGGTGGCAAAGAAAGTCAGAATGGTTCTATCATATATCCAGGTCCCATACTCGACGGTAAACTTGTTGTGGAAACCCCTGAAAGTATTTACACAGATCAAAGGCAGCCGGCTATTCCTATCATTATTGGTTCAAATAGCGCGGAAGTACCGGCAGGTTTTGTAAATGCGCAGTCAAAAGAGGAGTTTTTTGCTAAATTTACCCCTTACAGCGAGGAAGCAAGGAATGTTTATGACCCTGACGGAACAAAATCCCTTGCCGAATTACTAACAATGCTTAATACAGATAAAGTCTGGGCAGAACCGGCACGCTTTACCGCTAGGGCATTTTCAGCTAACGGAACCGATACCTACATTTATCTATTTGATTATGTTCAGACTGCCCTCCAACAAGAGTTTGCATATGGAGCTCCGCACGCTTCTGAGATACCTTATGTTTTTAATAACCTTTCTGGCAGAAATAATGTTGATTTGACCGAAACGGACAGAAAGGTCGCATCCATGTTGAATAAATACTGGGTAAATTTTGCCAAAACGGGAAATCCTAATTCAAATGGAATCGCCAAATGGGAAAAATTTACTGAACAAAACGACACACTTTTGGAAATCCGGCGTGATGGTTCGGCAGTTTCTGTTCCTGATCCTAAAAAGCAAAGATTGGATGTTATGGAAAAGGCTACTAAAGACATAAAATAATGATGAAGAAACAAAAGTATATAATCGTATTTATAATGACCTTATTTTACCTGTCCCCCTTGTTATACGCAGGCCAAAATCCGGTAAAAGATCCCTTAACTAGCCATGAAATAGGACTTGTAAGGGTTGCAGCTACAACAGCCAAAGGCGACCTGAAAGGACTGAAAAAGGAACTTAACAAAGCACTTGATGATGGATTGACAGTAAATCAGATTAAAGAGGGAATCATACATCTTTATGCTTACGCTGGTTTTCCACGAAGTATACGAGGATTGCAGACCCTGATGGAAGTACTTGAGGAAAGAAGGTCTAAAGGCATAAATGACAGGACAGGTGCAGAGGCATCCTCTATTCGAAACGACAAGACAAAATACGATCGTGGAAAAGCTATATTGGAACAGCTAACAGGTGTACCGGAAAGAGATCCTAAAACTGGTTATGCCGCTTTTGCACCGACTATCGAAGTTTTCTTAAAGGAACATTTGTTTGCCGATATCTTTGAACGTGATGTACTTAGTTTTAAAGAAAGGGAACTCGTCACAGTCTCTGTGCTTAGTGCGATTGGGGGTGTAGAACCAATGCTACAATCGCATCTCAAGATCTGCCTTAATGTTGGTCTGACTCCGGCACAGCTTCATCAGTTTGTTGCCATTATAGGATCAACTATCGGAAAAAAGGAAGGTGTGGCCGCAAATAACGTATTGAATGAGATTTTACACGATAAAAAATAGAAAATTATGATTGTAATAAAGCAATGGAAAAAATGTAGTTTGATCGGCACGATAGCCCTTATTGCAGTGGCCTTCTTTTCGTGCAATGCCAAGAAAGATAAAAAAACTGAAAAGCAAGAAGTTGATTCTAATATGCCATTTTCAAAAGGAGAAAAGGTATCCAACGACAATTTCATCGGAACAGTTTGGCTAAATTACCTAGTTGAAACAGATTCTGCCCATAACGTCAACATTGGATCGGTTACTTTTGAACCTGGAGCCCGGACAAACTGGCATTACCATAAAGGCGGTCAGATCTTACTCGTAACTGCCGGTAAAGGACTCTATCAGGAAAAAGGAAAAGCTGTCGAAATTATTGAAAAAGGTGGCGTTGTGAAATGTCCCGCAGAAATTGAACACTGGCATGGTGCCACTGCTACAGAAGGAATGACTCATATCGCAATTGGGACAAATACAAATATTGGTGGTGCAATCTGGTTGAAACCCGTTACTGATGAAGAGTACAGTCAAATTTCAGAATAAGATATGAAGAATAAAATAAAAGGGATTACATACCTTATTGTATTCTCTTGTACGGCTCTACATGTGATTCCTTCTTTTGGTCAAAGCCTTATCAAGAAACAGCCTTTGGTTATTCAAGATCAAGGAAGCTTTGCTATTGGAGGAACTATAATTGAAAATACTGGCACTTACGATCCTATCAAACGGGGAACAGATGGTCAGACTTTTCATGGTGATCATGCTTATGTCTTTTATCAGATACCACAAAAGGCTAAAAAGTTACCCTTGGTATTCTGGCATGGAATAGGACAGTTTTCCAAAACGTGGGGGACAACACCCGACGGGCGGGATGGTTTTCAGAACATATTTCTTCGGCGTAATTTTGGGGTTTATTTATTGGATCAACCTCGAAGGGGAAATGCAGGTCGCAGTACCGTGGAAGGAACAATTATCCCCACTCCTGATGAACAGACTTGGTTTGGGACATTCCGTGTAGGTGTATGGCCAAATTATTTTCCGGGTGTCCAATTTTCAAAAGACCCTGCGACGCTTAATCAGTATTTCCGTTCGATGACTCCAAATGTAGGACCGATTGATATTAATGTCAATGTAAAAGCGGTTTCTGCACTATTTGAAAAAATTGGTCTTGCGATATTAGTGACCCACTCACATTCTGGTGGTATGGGCTGGCTGACAGCCATTAAAAACCAAAATGTAAAGGCTATCGTTTCTTACGAACCTGGCAGTGGTTTTGTGTTTCCAGAGGGCGAAGTTCCGCCCCCTATCGTAAGTTCAGCGGGTCCCCTTGAGGCGACGGCAATTGCCAAAGAGGAATTTTTAAAATTGACTAAGATTCCAATTATCATCTATTATGGTGATAACATACCGGAAAAACTAGATAAGGATAACCCTGGAGCCGATGGTTGGCGCGCCCGTCTTGAAATGGCTAGGAACTGGGCAAAAACAGTCAACAAACACGGTGGAGATGCTACGGTAGTCCATCTTCCTGAAATTGGTATCAAAGGCAATACCCATTTTCCATTTTCTGATCTGAATAATATCGAAATAGCTGATCTACTTTCAAAATGGTTGGAAGTTAAAAAACTGGATTAATATTAAAACTTTATTACAACTGTAAAAGGTTATCAGTGCATGCACCAAAAAAATCTACATGGCTCACCAATATCAATAAAGATATTCGTACTGATAGTATTTTGCTTTTGGATGCGTAGTTTTGTTATTCTACGTATTATCAATCAGAAGAAAAAGTGAAATTAATATAATAGTAAACATGAAAATATATCCTCTAAAAGACGGTGATTTCAGTGTCGATAAGAATAAAAATTTCACCTATCTGGAAGATACTGAAAACGATAAAAATTTAAAAATTGCTGTGCAGCCTTTCCTTATTGAAATAGCTGATAACCTAGTATTGCTAGATGCAGGATTAGGCTGGACGGAAAACGGAATTCCAAAAATTCAAACTAACATTATAAAAGCAGGATTTCAACCAGAAGATGTTAAGCTAGCTATGCTTTCTCATCTGCACAAAGACCACATTAACGGACTTGTGAATAGAGCGAAAAATGATTGGACGCTTAATTTTCCAAATGCTGAAGTCTATATACAAAAGCGTGAATATGATTTTGCACTTTCAAAAGATGGGAGCCCTTCTTTTGATTTGGATGTTTTGAAGTTCATTGTTGAGTATGCCAATATTATCTGGATGGATTCTGATAAAGGAAATATTACTTCAGAGATTGATTTCGAAGTCACCGGCGGACATACCCCTTATCATCAGGTTTTCTGGATTAAAGATAATGGAGGGACAGCTTTTTATGGTGCGGACAATCTTCCTCAAATGGGATATTTAAACTATCAAATAGCATTTAAAACTGATTATGATGGCAAAAAAGCGATGGAGGAACGAATCATTTGGAAGAAAAGAGCAAAAGAAGGACAATGGAAAATCCTTCTTTATCATGATATTGAAAATAAAATAATTACCCTCTATGACAGGTAAGCTCCTCCCCTAGCTAAAAGTTGAGATTGCGCGCTCGCGAATCTCCAAGACATTCAGCTATGGATATGATTTTGATGTAGCGCATTATTGCTGCGCAATTGATTTATAGTTCTTTCAACAGCTTCTACGGTTTGTTTGATTTCCTGTGCTGTAGTGAAACGCCCCAAGCTAAATCGTAGCGCATTAAATGCTTCCTCTCGACTCAATCCCATAGCTTGTAGCACAGGGGAAGGTGCTGGATCAAAGTTATTGAGTACGGAGCAGTTGGAGACACATATAGAATCGAGCTTTTTTACAACAGTTTCGCTGTCAATGCCATCAAAACAAATCGTACTTGTTGTATATATCCTATGTTTTTTAGAACCTATTAATTTCGCTCCTCGGATGGTCAATAATTGTTGTTCTAATATATCACGTAGCTTCCCGATGCGTTCTTCATCTTCATTCATCTCTAAAGCGGCGAGCTCAGCAGCTTTAGCCATGCCAACGATACCATGTACATTCAGTGTACCGCTTCTTGCTTCTCCCTCATGTGCCCCAGAAAAGATCAATGGTTTCAAGGGTACTTCGCGACCAAAATAAATGCCCCCGACACCCTTTGGTCCATAAAATTTATGGGCAGAAAAAGTGAGAATATCTATAAATGATCGTGCACGAATAGGGAGTTTTCCTACTGACTGGCTTCCATCGGTCATAAAATATGCTCCATGAGCATGCGTTATTTCCGCAATCCGTTCTATATCCTGAACCACACCGGTATCATGGTTGACATGCATCACACATACTAAAACTGTATGGGGTGTAAAGGCACGTTCTAGTTCCTCAAGATCTATCAATCCATCGCTATCAACAGAAAGGTAGGTAACCGCAATACCTCTGGACTCAAGACACATACATGTATCTAAAACTACAGGATGTTCGGTCTGTACAGTTATAATATGTTGTGTCCTTAACGTCAGTATTCCACGTAAGCCCATATTGATAGCTTCGGTTGCACCTGATGTGAAGTAAATCTCTTCTAAATTGATATCGATGAGATCAGCAATTTGTCTCCTGCTCTTCTCTACGGCAGTATCTAAATATTTACCTAGCTTGTGACGACTTGCTGCGTTACCATACTTATCTGTCAGATAGGGCATCATTTCGGCCAAGACCCTAGAATCCATTGGAGTGGATGCGTTGTTGTCAAGATATATAATATTGTCCATGTTAGTCGATTTGCCTTGCGTCATTTTTTTCATCTTCATCATACGTTTTGAGCATGTAATCTTTTCCCAGGTTGCCTTTAAAAACTTTTACTTCGGCAGTCATTGATGGATGCGGAAAATCACCTTCCCATTTCATAAAAAATAGATTCATCATCCGATTTCCCCATTCTTTGTTCTCAAATACGGCATCATTGTAATTTCCTCCAGAAGTAATTACCCAGGATGGTAAATCCACCTTAGCACGCTCCCATGTAACGAATTGCCGCGCGTTAAAAATATTTGTAAAGGATAAGAGTCCATAGGAATAGACTGTTGAAAAGAGAAAAATAACACTTACATAAAAGAATTTCGAAAATGTATCTCGGATAGTGATCTTTTTGAATACGATTAAGATACTACTGACTACCATCACAACTCCACCTAACACAGCCGCCCAGGGTAGAAAGTACCAATCATCTTTCAGATGGACTTGATCATATAGCATAAAAGCAAATTCTAGCACTACCAAAAATGTTAAAAACGCCTTTAAATATTTGTTCATGAAATATTCAGTCCGCCAATTTTTTAAAAAAAGAACCAATATTAATCCCGAAAACAGTCCATAAAGCAAAGCTGTATATTGATTAAAGAATTCAAAACCAAAAGTGTGAAAAATGGAAGCCAAGATGAAACCGATAAAGAGAAAGACGTCAAATTTCTCGTGTGAATAAACTCTAAATTGTTGTATAATATGCATAAATTAAGCCATTGGTTAATATGATGAAACTAAAATTCACTGTATTGGATAAATAGCTTCTGTTTAAAGATAATTATTATCTGTCAAAAGTTGCTAAAACTGAAGTTTAATTAACCAGATTGTTACATAAATAACGCTATAAGTTCCCGTATTATGGTTTCTTGCTCAAATGATAGTTATCGAAATCTCTGACGTGAAAAAATATTTAAAGCATATATTTTTAGATTGATTTTTATTTTTCTAAATGAATCAGTATTTTAAACTCAGCTTTAATTAGCTGATTAATTAAATGCACCATTTTTTAATTATTAAACCAAATCACTAGATCAATGTATAAATCTCTTCGAGTGAAGCTCGAGACTTTTCATGAGGTATGCAGTAAACAATCGAAATTTAGAATTGCCATTGCTCCATTCTATCATAAAGATTTCTATACTCTTTATAATGAAATAAAGGTGACCCTCCGTTCACCTTATCTATTATTCTTTCTGGATGACGAGAATTTAGATACACTTCATGAATCTAATGGCGATCTACCCGATCAATTCTCATTTAGGATGTGTCCGAAGTTTAAGAATAGCGAATCAACAGCTGACTATTACCAAAGTCGATATTTATTTTTTACGGTTGAAATTGATAAGAATAGATTGGAAATTTATTCGGTTAACAATAAGCGAGACGGAAAGGGACATTCTTTTGCAGAGACGAAAGATAAGATATTATTGGCCTCGATTAAACCCAATGAGTATAACATAGACAAGATTCGATCTATCTTGGTCACATTTCTAATTGAAGAACTGGAGTTCCTCACTGAAACATTTGCTGTTGAAGCCAATGGAGAATTGAATTATAACAGAACATATGCGACAGAAGGTAATGAGATATATCAGATTTAAACATTTATTAAAAATACATGGTTAATCAATTGTACGAATTGAAAGTAAGAGACAGACAAAGCTTCATCAAATTTCTTGATTTGTTGCGCCAGGATTTGCTCCAACATCCTGAAACTTGGGAAAACAAAACCTTACCTGATTTTCTGGAAGCTTTGGCGGCATATACTGAAGATATCCAAGGATATTATGATAATACAGATGCAAATGTAGATGCTGAAAAAGCTGCGTGGTCAACATTTGCTGATATTTTCAAAGGAGCTAAGGTTTATGAGTAATGATAAGCATTCAACGTAAAGGAATTGTTCAAAACAGCATGTTAATAAATAGTGTATTTCATAAAGTTATCATAGATTCTTATTATAAAAAAACGATTATGTATAAATTATCTTTAATTATTTTTCTTACGATCTGTTGTCTAAGTAGTAGCTCTGCCCAATCCACTATCAACTCTTCAAATAATGAAATACATAACTCTTTCTCGTATGCGTATATACGTGTAGAGGGAAAATTCCTATCAAAAAAACTAAAGGTGAAAGTTGACCTAGGAGATTCGGATGAGCAGATCGCGGAAGGTGAAAAGCTGTCCGAAATATTGACCAATAAAAAATCCTATGCCGCCATATTGAATTATATGTCGAAGATTGGATTTGAATTAGTGAATACGTTCGATTTAACACGAAGCAGTGATGGATCGGGCGGAACTTCTGGTATTATTTACGTCATGAAAAAAGCTGAGGAATAATCGCTATAGATCGCGAGACCAGCAAAGTATAATTAAGAATTGTCTCAATTATTAATAAATAAGCCATAAATGAATTGGTTGTACGTTTTTAAACATTGGGGAAGCACTTTAATCCTTGGTGCCATTCTTTTTATTCTAACAGAGGGATTAGGGGCTGAAGAAGGAATTGTGTTTACGCTCATTCTATCGGCTGCGAGTTTAGCCTTCTCTATACCTACCCTAATTATTTATATTTTGGTCTTCTATTGGCTTAAGAAATATAATAGAACTAACAAAAAATGGGTAAGGCTAATTTTGGTTTCTACCACAATTCTTGGCATTGGTATAACACTTTGCTTATTGTACTCGATCGGAATTATTCAGCCTTTAATCTGCTATTCAATTGCCGCAATTGTTTCCAGTTACTTTTTTGAGCTAGAAAAAGGAAATTTGGAAAATTGATCAACATATTTTAGTCTAACGGTTTTTAGCGTAACTTTTTATATATTAGTTTTCTCTAGCACAGACGTTATCTTCACTGCAGAGACAAACCATTCTATGGCAAAAATAACAGACATTAATCAAGGTGACTTGTTAACATTCAAAGCCGCTGACAATAAATTTAATGTATTGCTTTGTACGTGCATATTCCGCACTATACTA